>CAIMXI010000124.1 GCA_903845365.1 uncultured Geobacteraceae bacterium
AATACTGCTTGCAGAGGATGAGGATCATGTTCGAGACATTGCGAAGAATTTTCTAGAAATGTTCGGATTTACCGTCCTTGAGGCAGTGAACGGCAAGGAAGCATTGGATTTGTACCATAAGAACGCAAAAGAGATCACCCTAGTACTAACCGATATGGGGATGCCGGTAATGGACGGCTATGAGTTATTCCATAAACTAAAAAGCTTTGACCCCGAACTTCCGATAATAATCTCTAGCGGATACGGAGATGTAGAAGTCACTGCACGGATAGGAAGTGACAATATAGCTGGGTTAATCTGCAAACCTTACAATCCCAGTCAGCTGAGAGATGTACTGAAGAGGGTTATGGATGACAAATGAGTAAGGGATCATGCTTATGACAAAATCAGATAAAGAGACAGATCAGGTAAAACCTCATATACTGGTTGTTGATGACGAAGCGGGACTCCGTCAATCGTTAGCGGAATACTTTCAGCTCACCGGTTTTGTTGTAAGCACCGCCGACAATGCTTCAGACGCCTACACTCTACTACTGCAGGAACCGCACGACGCGATTGTAACCGATGTGAAAATGCCCGGAGAGGATGGCATCTCGTTACTTGGTCGCGTTCGCCAGAAATGGCCTGAAATTCCGGTTATCATTATGACCGGCCACGCCCAACTGGAGATGGCGATTGAGGCGCTTAAAATTGGCGCCTTCGACTTCGTGCAGAAGCCGTTTCGATTCGATTACATGGTCAAGATTGTGGAACGTGCAGTAGACTATGCCAGGCTCCAACGAATAGAGAAAAATTACCACACCGAGTTGGAACACACTGTTGTCCAACGGACAGAGGAACTGAATGCCCTGAGGAAGCACTACTTCGACCTGTATGACCAGGCGCCGATCGGCTATCTAACCATTACCAGCAATGGGCTGATCCGAGAGGCCAATCTTGCCTTCGCCAACATGCTGCATATGTCTCGTAGCATGCTTGTCAATCAGCCGTTAAGTCGTTTCATTTTTTATGAAGATCAGGACCTCTATCTCAAGCAGTCTAAGCGGCGCTTCGCAACAAGCGGTTCGCATGTCTGGCATATGCGCATGGTGCGGTCCGACGGTTCCCTGCGCTGGGTTGGTCTACAGGCTGCGCCGACACACAATGGCGAATATCTTTTCACCTTTAATGACATCACTGAAAGTAAACAGGCGGAAGAAGCACTGAAGGTGAGCGAGGCTAAACACCGGTTATTCTTTGATTACGCTTGTGACGCAGTATTCATCCTTGATAAGGAAACACGGATTCTTGAAGCCAATCCGTTGGCCTGTGAGCGACTTGGTTACAGCCTTGCCGAACTGGCCTCAATGACGATCCATCAGGTGAATTCGCCAGAGCAAAAGCAGCATGTGCCTGACAGGATGGCTTATATGATGGAGCATGGCCATAAGATCTTTGAATCAGTGCACTTGCGCAAGGATGGTTCAGAAATACCGGTTGAAGTGAACGCTGGGAAAATCATCTGGCAGGGGGAACCTGCTATTATGAGTATCTGCCGTGACATCACCGAACGCAAGCGGGAGGATAGGCTCAAAGGACAGTTTTCGGCAATCATCGAGTCATCCACGGATGCTATCATGGGCAAATCTCTGGATGGGATTATCACAACTTGGAATCCTGCTGCCGAAAAAATGTTTGGCTACACTGCAGATGAAATGTTGGGGCGGCCGATGGCGCTGCTCATGACGTCGGAGTATGCCGATGAAGAACTTCAGATTCTCGACAAAATTAAGCGTGGTGAACACGTTGAGCGCTTTGAAACATTACGCAAAAGGAAAAACGGAGAGTTATTTCCTATTTCGGTTACCATCTCCCCAATCAAAGATAAATCCGGAGCCATCATCGGTGCATCAAAAATAGCGCGTGACATCACAAGACGCAAGAAGGCCGATGAGGAACTGCTAAAAAGAGAGGCTGAATATCATGCAATTGTCGAAGATCAGAGCGAGTTGATTTGTAGATATATGCCAGACGGCAGGCTTTCTTTTGTCAACGGGGCTTATGCCAGGTATTACGGCAAAAACCAGGAAGAATTGGTCAACAATAATTTTATTCCGAACATCCCCGAACCGGATATGTCCGTGATTGTCAAAAGCCTGGCGGGAATCAGTCGGGATAATCCGGTGGCAGAGTACTCTCACCGCATCATAACACCAGCAGGAGAGTTACGTTGGCAGCGCTGGACGCAGCGAGGCTTGTTTTCTGCTGATGGTAACCTGGTAGAATATCAGGCTGCCGGATTCGATGTAACCGAGCAGAAACTGCACGAGGAAACTCTTCTTTTTCTTCTGCATTGTGGGTCTCTATCCAACGGCGAAGATTTTTTCACATCTCTTGCCCAATATCTTGCCCGGACTCTTGGCATGGATTATGTCTGCATCGACCGCCTTCACGGCGATTGCCTTGCAGCACGGACAGTGGCCGTTTACAACGATGGAAAGATCGAAGACAACGTGGAGTATGCCCTGAAGGACACCCCTTGTGGCGATGTGGTCGGCAAGCAGATCTGTATCTTCCCTGAGAATGTGCGGAATCTGTTTCCCAAAGATGGGGCTCTACAGGAGTTACGGGCGGAAAGCTATGTCGGAACCACCCTCTGGAGCTTCGATATGAAGCCGATCGGCCTGATTGCTGTCATAGGCCGACAGCCATTATCGAACCCTTCTCTGGCTGAAGGTATATTGAAACTGGTTGCCATTCGTGCAGCCGCTGAACTGGAGCGCGCACAGGCGGAGGCTGTTCGGCGGAAGAGTGAAGATCAAATACGACATTTGCTTCACAGCACCGATCAGGGCATCTACGGTACCGATCTGGATGGGTGTTGCACCTTTATCAACAGCTCGGCCTTGAAATCCCTGGGCTACCGATCTGATGATTGCGTTGGGAAAAATATGCACAAACTCATTCACCACAGCTATCCTGATACTTCACATTATCCTGCGGAAAAATGTCCGGTTTTCCAGGCTCAGTTAACTGGTGTGGGGGTGCGAACGGACGGCGAATGTCTTTGGCGGAGAGACGGTACATCTTTCCCGGTGGAATACTCGTCTCACCCCATCCTTGAAAATGGGATTACCACTGGAGCTGTTGTGACCTTCACCGATATCAGTATGCGCAAACAGGCGGAGAAGGCTCTTCTGGCTGCACGAGATATGGCCTGTGATGCCAAAGATCGTTTGTCGCTGGCCGCGAAAGCGGGCGGCGTGGGTATATGGGATTACGACGTTGTCAACAACATAATTGTCTGGGACGACCAGATGTACCGCCTCTACGGAACTGCGCCGGATAAATTTAGCGGTGCTTACGACGCATGGCAAGCCGGGCTTCATCAGGATGATCTTCAGCGAAGCGACAGCGAAATCCAGATGGCTTTGCAAGGCGAAAAAGAGTTTGACACTGAGTTTCGCGTTGTCTGGCCTGATGGCACAATTCGCAACATCCGCGCCCTCGCTGTTGTGCAACGTGACTCAATTGGTCAACCTCTGCACATGATTGG
>CAIMXI010000125.1 GCA_903845365.1 uncultured Geobacteraceae bacterium
ATTGATTCATTGATGCCCAGACCATTGAGCAGCGTTTGTTGTCGTTCGTTGAGCTTTACCGAACTTTGTTTTTGTCCGGCTCCGAAAAATGTCAGATGGACACCAGATGCCTTGCTCTGCCATACTGGCGGGCGCATCCTCATCTCCCTGCACTCCTGAACAATTTTGAATGTACCGCGCCCGACCCGCTCCATCAACTCATGCAGATAGAAGACATGGCTGATATCCGGGTTGACAAGAATTGATTCATGGGTAGCCGACCTGAGTTTTTCTGGAGTCAGCCCCATTGAAAGATGCCCTGAATTCCAGATTTCAATTCGTTCCGGGTAAATACTTACCGAAACTCCACCGGAGAATGCAGCATAGTCGCGATGGACCAACGCGTTTACCAACCCTTCGCGCAATGAGTTGAATGGATAGTGTGGTCGAGATTCTCGTGCCAGTTGTCCCGGCTTGAATTCGGCAGCAATCGCAACATGCCGTTTGAGAAAGGTCATCGCTTCTTCCAGGAGATAGAATGCTGGCCCCTCGTACACCTGTTCATCAATGAAATTATCTCCGCGATCCGTTTCATAGCGAACCGCCCGCAGTCGTGTCTGCGGATGGCGCAGTGCAACACGCTTGCCAAACAACACATCTGCAGCATTGGTCAATTGACCGAATCGGGCCAAAGCCAAGTCTGCAAGTACGGCTTCAGGGTTGTGAGCCTCTTCAAACCGATACCCTCGGCGATCCTGTGCCCTGCGTACCGTCTCATCCAGCAGTTTACGATTAAGATCGTCAATGGCAAGGCCGACAGCAGCGCGACGTTCCCAGCGCTCGGTTTCGCGGGATTGCCGAACCACCATATCGCGCATTGTCGCAGCGTCGGCCGCCTGGATATATTTCCCTTTCTTGATGTAAACTGCTCCGTCGAAAACATAGGGGCGGTCAGAGCCTTCTGGTACATCCACAGAAATGACCTTGCCTCCCTGAACATCATCCAGAGTAACGGTGAACAATACCTGAGGGGTAACATGTTTATGCAGGAAGATACGGAGTGCTTCAGTATCTTTTTCGCCTGGTTCGCCGAGTACTTGGCCATGATCATCGACACCGATCAGAACGCTGCCGCCTTTGGTGTTGAGCAGAGCACACACGGCACAGCCAATTGACTCTTTGGTGTCTAATCCGAGTTTAGCAAACATCTCCTCGCGTTCCCTGGCATTTTTGCAACCGAGCTTCATGAACAACGAGCGGGCGAAGGGAATGTGATGATGTGCCAGAATCCAGCGTGGTTTCAAGTAGCTCCTCAATTCCGTACACGGTCGAAGAAACCATGATGGAGAGGCGGCTGGTTGATGTGTGTTCTTTTTTCATTATCAACCTGAAATATTTTCAATCATTAAGAACGGCCCATTCTCTCATTGTCCAATCGATAATTTATTTTTGTTCGCTTTTCGAAAGCGTCCAGTGGTTATGGTTTATGACATTCTGAATTGTGGCGTTCATGAATATCCTTTTTTCTGCAAGATTATCAAACTCTCCCCAGCGCCTCTACCAGCCACTCAAACCCAATTTTCTCCTGTTCCAGCCGTAGGTGACTGCCCAGCTCATCCCGTCGCAACTGATCATAAAGCG
>CAIMXI010000126.1 GCA_903845365.1 uncultured Geobacteraceae bacterium
ATCCCACTACGCTTACGATGGTTGTCAGATCTGCCGGTTATATTCCTGGTCACGTCTCTACTCCTGACACTTGTTCTCTGGAAAATGTTTGACAAAAGCCTGCTGGAACGATCACGGCTTATTTACACCGAAAGAATTAATAATGTTTCCAGAGAGATAAACGAGAGAATGATTGGCCACCAGCAGATGCTGCGCGGTGCAGCAGCCCTGCTCAGCATCAAGGATGACGTATCTCGTGCTGACTGGCACCAGTATGTGGCGGCATTGCATCTTGCCGATAAACACCCCGGCCTTCAGGGTGTCGGTTTTTCGAAACTTCTGACCCCTGCCGAAAAAGAGGCCAACATCAGAAAAATCCGTGCCGAAGGATTTCCGGGATATACCATTAGCCCGGCGGGAGATCGGCCTCTGTATAGTTCGATCATCTATCTTGAACCGTTTGACCGGCGCAATCAACGGGCCTTTGGCTATGACATGTACAGCGAACCGGTTCGCAGAAAAGCTATGGAGAAGGCGCGGGACGAAAACATCACTACGGTTGCCGCAAAAGTAGTTCTGGTTCAGGAAAACGGGACGGATGAGCAGAGCGGCTATCTGATGTATGTGCCGGTCTATCGGAAGGGGATGAAGATAGATACGCTAGCAGAGCGGCGTGCGGCGTGTATCGGTTTTGCCTACAGCCCGGTACGGATGAATAACTTTGTTGCCGCTGTCATCCCAACATCACCACAGGATATTGCCTTCGATATCAGTGTCGGGGCCGATATAGCCGGAAAACCGACCGTTGACAACCTGATGTACAGCAGCATTCAGGCTGATAAAATCGTGCCGCCCGAGAAGTACACTCCGGCTATTACCTCAACGGAGACGGTTGAAGCATACGGCTGATCCTGGCAATACACTTTCAAAACACTCCCCGGCTTCACCAAGGAATCAAACCGAACGCAGTCATACCTGTTGTTACTTGCCGGAACCCTCTTTAGCGTTGGTGTCTCATATCTGATAAGGGTACAGCTAAAAAGTAGAGACAATTCCATCAAGATTTCGGAAGAAAATATTTTGCTGTTGAATGACCGGCTTGCCCTTGCAGCGGATTCTGCCGCCCTCGGCGTGTGGGAATGGCTGGTTCCGGAAAACAGGCTCATCTGGGATAAGCGGATGTTTACTCTGTACGGAATACAGGAGGAGGACTTTTCCGGATCATACGATGCCTGGCGGAACGGTGTACATCCGGACGACAGGAAACGGGGCGACTCTGGTATCAAATTGGCACTGCGAGGCGAAAAAAAAATTGATGACGAGTTCCGGGTTGTCTGGCCAAGCGGCGAGGTGCGTCACCTCAGGGTGACTGCGAAGGTGCTGCGCACTGCCGACGGTAAACCGCTCCGGATGATCGGAGTTAATTACGACATTACCAAGCAGAAGTTGGCCGAGCAACAAATCCGTGACGCACAAGAGTTTACCCGCTCCACGATTGATGGCCTGAGTGCGCATATCTGCGTGGTAAATGCAGATGGAGAGATTATTACAACCAATTCCGCCTGGGATTCCTTTGCGATCGCAAATGATGCCGCTGAGGGGGTGGGGCGCAACGGTGCAAATTATCTTGATGCCTGTCTAAATGCTTCGAAAGAAGCGGATGCCGAGGCAATGTTATTCCACGCAGGTATCAGCGCTGTCCTCCACGGGGCATTACCGGCATTTGTCCGAGAATACCCCTGCCACTCGCCCGACATGGAACGTTGGTTTATCTGCAGAGCCAATCCGTTTATTCTGAATGGTGTGCAGTATGCCGTTATTTCACATGAGAACATCACTGAACGCAAACAAGCAGACGATGAATTTCGCAAACTGTCACTCGCCGTCAGACAGAGCCCGGTCAGCATTATGATTACCGATACCAAAGGCGTGATTGAATTTGTGAACCCTGCTTTTAGCATGGTTACCGGCTACAGTGCGGAAGAGGCTATCGGTCAGAACCCTCGTATTTTAAAATCAGGGCAAACGCCGCCGGAAATGTATAAGGAATTATGGTTGGCCCTCACCTCTGGTAATACCTGGGAAGGAGAATGGCTGAATAAAAGAAAAGATGGCCGATTATATTGGGAACATTGCAATATTTCGGTGATTCGTAACGAACCCGGAGTTATCACTCATTATTTAGCTTCAAAGACGGATATTACCGAACGAAAGAGTGCAGAAGATAAGCTGCGCAAGCTGTCACGTGCCGTCGAACAGAGCCCTGTCAGCATTGTCATTACCGATAGCCAAGGCGTGATCGAATTTGTGAACCCTGCTTTTAGCATAATTACCGGCTACAGTGCGGAAGAGGCTGTCGGCCAGGATCCTCGTTTTTTAAAATCAGGGCACACGCCGCCAGAAACGTATAAAGAATTATGGTTGGCCCTCACATCTGGTAAAGCTTGGGAAGGAGAATGGCAAAACAAAAGAAAAGATGGGCGATTATTTTGGGAATATTGCCGTATTTCGGCGATTCGTGACAGCCTTGGCAATATCACCCATTATTTAGCCACTTTGGAGGATATTACTGAACGCAAACAGTATGAGGAGGAGATTTATAACCGACAGACCACGCTGGAGGTGCAGAACGTAAATCTGGTTGTAATTCAAATTGAGATGGAGTCTCAACAAAAAAAAATGGCAATAACAGCTGAAGAATTACGGTTGGTCAGCATCGACAAGGATCAGTTAATATTGGAAACTCAAGATGCGCTGATCCTGCTGCATGAGCAGAAGCTTGAGCTTAGCGAGAGCAATCGGCTGTTGGAAGAGGCCTCACGTATAAAGTCAGATTTTCTTGCCAATATGAGTCACGAACTCCGTACTCCGCTCAACTCGGTAATTGGTTTTTCCGATGTACTGCAACGGCAGCATTTTGGGAGCATCAATGAAAAGCAGAGCGGGTTTTTAACGCACATCATCTACAGTGGCAAGCACTTGTTATCACTGATCAACGACATTCTTGACATCTCCAAGATAGAGTCAGGCAATATGAAACTAACAATGAGAGAATTTGAACTTGTGTCACTACTAAAGGACTTATTTAATACCCTTAGAGGAAAAGCTGAAGAGGCAGGGGTGGCGTTTCAACTGGAATTAGAACCACAGTGCGATGTGACTATTATAGCGGAACCGACGAAGCTTTCGCAGATCATTTTAAACCTGCTCTCAAACGCGCTTAAGTTTACTCAGGCAGGTGGAATAGTAAAGATGATCGTCACAAGAGAGGCTAAATGCTTTAAATTTAGTGTGACGGACAGCGGCATAGGGATCAAGGAGGAAGATATCCCGAAGCTCTTTCATTCATTTACACAACTTGAGTCGGCTTATAGTAAAAAATTCCACGGCACAGGACTTGGCTTGGCGTTGTCCAAACAACTGGTGGAAATGCACGGCGGTACTATTTGGGTTGAAAGCGAGTTCGGCGCCGGGAGCCGGTTTATATTTACCATACCGCAGGCGCAAATCTCCGAAGAAGCTTCCCCGTGCACGTTGCAGCTTTTTGCTGATGACTACGATAACAACAGCGGGGAGTTGCCCACTGAATCCTCCGTAAATACGTCGATCAAAACTGCTGCTATACCTCACAGAATACTTATAACTGAAGACAACGAGGCCAACCTTGACCTTTTAAAGTCACTTTTATTAAGGTGCGGCTATGAGGTGTTTTCTGCTGAAAACGGGCAGTATGCTGTCGCACTGGCACTGGAAGTGAGGCCAGAGCTGATCCTGATGGACATTCAGATGCCGGTTGTTGACGG
>CAIMXI010000127.1 GCA_903845365.1 uncultured Geobacteraceae bacterium
GAAGGCTTTTAAAACCAAAGAAATCACCCCCATTCTCAAATGGGTGAAGCCGAAAGATGAAAAAACCGTCAAAGCTGCCTTTGACAAGGCGCTTGCCGTCAGGGGGAATAAATCTGAGGAGGCCGAGCATAAATTCTTTTCGACCCTGGTTAAAATACATCGTGCAGGCGAAGGCGCATCATTTACAGGCCTGAAACCTGCCGGATCAGTTGAGCCGGCTGTTGCAGCAGCGGATAAGGCATTGGAGAGCGGGTCAGCCGATGCGCTTGTAAAACTGATTACCGATGACGTTGCGGCAGGGATCAAAAAACGTTACGAGCATGCAGCCTCTGCTTACAAGCATAAGGATGAGAGCGTTGCCAAGGGGCGGGAATTTGTGGAAGCTTATGTTGCGTACACCCACTATGTTGAGGCAATTCATCAGCTTGTAACTGTCAAGGAAGGCGGACATGGCGAGAATGACAAGCACGGGAAGCACGGCAAACATAAAAAAGAGCCTGATCACGACAAACACTGACTGGTATTAAATAAGTTTATAATTTAAGGCAGTTACGCTGGAATGCCGCCTGACGTGGTCAAAATCATGTCAGACGGCATTTATCAATGAGGTTTCTGCTTGAGCAACGTTATTTTTAAAATCTATATTGCAGCTCTCGTCGTTCTCATCACACTTCCGATACCGGTAGTTTTAGAATCCTTTTTGGCAAACTTCTCCTTGTACATCAGTTCATCGCTCATTTTCAGGGCGGCATGAATATCAAGTTTTTCATTCGCCGTCGCCACTCCTATTGACATGCTAAGGTGCAATCCGTTCTTTGCGGTATTGGCATCCTCCTCATATCTGCGTATTCTCTTGACCGCCTCCGCCGCATCGATTGCATCGGTTTTCGGAAGCAGCACGATGAATTCATCTCCACCGGTACGCGCAACCATGTCCCCGCTGCGGAACGACTGGGCAAGGACTTTTGCCGCCATCTTGATCAACTTGTCCCCCACATCGTGTCCTAGCTTATCATTTACCGCTTTCAACCCGTCCACGTCGATAGTGATGATACCGACCGGAAACTGTCTCCCTCCTGCCAGCCTGTTGATCTCCACCTCAAAAAAAGCACGGTTATAAAGTCCGGTCATGGCATCGTGACTACTCAGATAGATCAACTTCTCTTCAGCCCTTCTCCGTTCTGTAATGTCTTCGCCGATACATGCCACGCCTGTTGTTGCGCCGTTAGAAGCGTAAAGAACCGTTATATTCCAAGAGACGATGCGGGATGCTCCGTCCCGTGTCATAATTGCGCTTACATGATGCCTTGGCATATTCTCAGTGCTGATCCATTCCTCGTACGAGGCCATAAGGTTGCTGCTGTCAGGAGCCATGATCCCGAACCAGTTCCGCCCCAACAGATCCTCCCGGCGCCATCCCGTAACATCAAGGGCAAAATCGTTGCAGAAAATGATTTTTCCGTTGCGGTCCAGCTCGATTGCAAGAAGGTTGATATTCTCGAGAGTTTCTCTGAAGCGCCGTTCCGACTCCCTCAGAGAATGTTCGATCTCTTTGCGCTCCATTAACTGTCCAAGCTGAATTCCGAGTGGAGCCATGGCAGATAGTAGACCTGGATCCGGATCTCTGGCATCCCGGCTGAAAAAACCCATAACTCCCATTACCACCCCGCCAAGAATTACCGGAAAGGCAAAAGCTCCATGTAACCCGCTCTTATTGGCGTGATAACGTCTCGGAAAGTTCAGGTCTTCCAGAATGTCGTGAATCCAGGAAGCCTGACCGGAAGCCCAGACTCTCCCCGGCAGTCCAATGCCGCGCGCAAAGGTAAGCTCCTTGCTGATGCTCATGAACTCCACAGGAGCCATATCCGGTTTATGCCACGTGTCGTAGAGCAACAGAGAATCCTTCTGCTGGTTCACCCACCATATTTCGCCCATATCCCAGCCGATAGCCCGACAGATCGCCTCCAGAACCTTGGGGATAGCCTCCTCCAGCGTCGGAGATTCAGCCAGGATGCTGCTCACAGCATTAAAGGAGGCAAGCTGCCATTCCGAATGTTTACGTTCAGTGATATCACGGGCAAGTTTTATGGCGGCCACGATCTTGCCGGAGCTGTCCCTTACCGGAGATACGTTGAATTCCATCTGACGACGACTGCCATCGGCCAGCAGAGCCTCTTTTTCCGCCCGCTGTGTCTCCCCCACACTGAACACTCCGGCGACGAGACAGTCGTCGCAGACGGCTTTCCTGGCGTGACAGGCACTGAAGCAGCGTTCGCCCGCTTGCTCTCCGAATTCATTCCTGTTGTGGCTGTTTTGATAGAGGATGCGAAAATCGATGTCAGCTACGAAGATCGACGCGGGTATCGCATCGATGAAAGTCTCGATCCTGCCCCGATCTTCCATTAAATCCGTCATGGTTCCTGCAGCTTCCAGTGCAGACTCCTGGGATATTATGTTTATCTTCTGTCCTGTTGCATCAGGCTCTCCTGGATTCCAAGTGCAGTGCTTTTTCATAAGAAATCTCCGTTTACCCACTTCTCAAGCACCGCCGCCAGTGCATCTTTTTTAACCGGTTTGGTCAGATAATCGTCCATTCCGGCTTCAATGCACTGCTCTCTGTCCCCCTTCATGGCGTTGGCTGTCATGGCAATGATCGGCACATTGTGATTGAGAACTTTCGACTCCGTATCGCGGATCATCGCGGTCGCTTCAAAGCCGTCCATCTCCGGCATCTGACAATCCATGAGGACAACGTCGTAGCATATCATCTCCAGTGCCCGCACGGCCGCAAGCCCATTGGCAACCACATCGGCCTTGTAGCCGAGTTTGCTGAGAATGCTTTGCGCCACTTTCTGGTTGACGATGTTATCCTCCGCTAAAAGGACACGTTTGGAACGTTCGGGAACCTCCGCGACGGTGCGTCTGGTTATGATTCCCTTTGAAACTTCTTTGGCTCGAGCCACTTCTGTCTGCTTTTCGAACTTCACGGTAAACCAGAAGGTGGAGCCTTTCCCCTCCTCGCTGATGATGCCGACCTTGCCGCCCATGAGTTCGGTCAACTGTTTGCATATTGAAAGTCCAAGACCAGTGCCGCCGTATTTGCGGGTGGTGGAGCCATCAACCTGGGTAAATGGAGAAAATAGCGCATCAATTCTGTCTGCCGGTATCCCGATGCCGGTGTCGCGGACCTCGAAACGAATGACGGCGTGACCATTTTCTTCAGATTCAAGCATCACGCTGATTACCACTTCGCCCTGATGGGTGAACTTGATGGAGTTGCCCGCCAGGTTGGTGATGATCTGACGAAGCCTCCCGGGATCACCCTTCAGATAATGGGGAACTTCTGGATCGATAAGGCATATCAGCTCCAGGCCGGCTTGACTGGCTCGCATGGAGAGCATTTCAGCGGTATCTTCAACCGTTGTCCGCAAGTCGAAATCAATCACCTCCATATCCAGCTTGCCGGCCTCGATTTTAGAGAAATCCAGAATGTCGTTGATCAGAGCCAGTAGGTTCTCGCTGCTTCTGTTGATAATTTCGGCGTATCCGCGCTGTTCTTCACTCAAGTCGGTATCCAGCAAAATCGCCGTCATGCCGATAACGCCATTCATGGGTGTGCGAATCTCGTGACTCATGGTGGCAAGGAACTGGCTCTTTGCAGTATTGGCGGCGTTTGCGATATCTTTCGCCTGTTCCAGCTCTCTGTTTGCCAATTCCAGCTCCTCTCCCTTCCTGCTCAGCGAGGTCATCAAAAGCGTCAGCTGCGACAGGGAGGGGCGAAAGACGAATAGGGACTCAAAGGCAAGGATCAGGAGGCCGATCACGAGGACAATCATCTCAAGGCGCTGCAATGAGGATATCTCCCCTTTTGCCTCTTTGTCGAACTGGAAGGTGATCTTGTCCATCAGCGACAGAAAACGGGGTTCGTTAGTCAGCATCACTTCAGCGGTTGTGTGCATAGCGGCAGGGTTGAATGTTCCCACCCTCAGTAACCTCTCTAACTCATTGAGCATAGCTGTGTAAAAAGGTTCCAACTCGGCGAAGAGCGCCTTTATTTCCGTGCTGTTTTCTTGCTGCGGCAACCCCAACTTCTCATCGCCGCGCTGCAACCCCAGGTGTACCGCCTTCCAGGAGGCTAATGACTCGACCAGCTCTTTGAGATGCTGGTGCTCCACCCCCTGGAAAGTTGGCCGCTCCAAAGCCAGTACACACTTGGTCAACCGTTGGCTAAGCATGCGTTGGCGCCCGGAGAGGTTGATCACCCGCGAATCGCCATCGTTACTACTGATGGCATACTGCATCAAAAACGATGACGAAATGAGCGTCAGAGCGTTAAATGCCAGAGCAGTGCCGTAGACCAGTTTAAGGCCATGTAGTCGTTTTCCATTCATGGGCTGCATGCAGTTTCCCCTACGAAATATCTCCCATTTCATCCATCATTATCATTATAGTTCGTGATAACCGTACATCCTCTGCCAGCGGTTCCGTGAAAATGTAGTAAACGTGGCACTTTATAAATGTTGCGACAACAATCCGCCGACTTCAGTTTTTTCCGAGGTCGGCGGCTTTGTTTTCTTCAGGCTTCTATCATATCTTTCATACGGTAGCTTTTCC
>CAIMXI010000128.1 GCA_903845365.1 uncultured Geobacteraceae bacterium
AGCGTTTCTTACCACTGTGCACGGAATCCCGGGTCTCTTCATTCCACCCGAAATCACACATTGCGCGCGCAATTGACTGCGCAACGCGTGGGTCAATTTTCATGAGCAAAAAAGGGTCAATTCTGATGAGCGTTGAGGCAAAATGTGTAACTCAGAATTTTTAATCAACAAACTCAGCTTCAATTACATCACCAGGATCTTCGCCAGATTCCGCACGCCGCCCAGCACCTGCAGCTGCTTCACTACTAGCGAACGGTTCATCAACAAAAGCTTCATTCATCGCATCAAAAGCTTTCACCACTTCAACAATCGGACTCAGCTGCTCCTGCAATTGACGAAAATTTACGCATATTTCACGACTGTTCTCAATATTCAACCGCTTAAAATCTAATTTCTTAGCCGCGCAAACTGACTGCTCAAGTTTTTTCAGGAATGATTTAACTGGATCAATTTTCGCTTTACCACCAACTGTTTTACTGTCAACACTCGCTTTTAACGTATCGACAATCGAATGACCATCCGCATCTGACGTATTCCGTAAAGCATCCAAAACCGCTCCACGCGCCAGATTCTCTTGAAAACGAAAAATATCACGAACTTCTTTTGGCAGCTTCATGACGGATAAAATGTCAGACATCGTGCTTTGAACCACATTCGCGAGTGACGCCAACTCTGCCTGAGTATAACCATCTGGTACTTTAGATCGCCGCAGCTCGTCATATATCTCCGCTTCTTCGATGACAGTTACCGACCCCCTCAATACGTTATCCTTGAAAATGACCATTGCCGAATTTTCATCAGTAACCAGTGCCCGAATACGCTCGCACCCCAAAAGCTTCGCCGCCAGATACCGCTGACGACCAGTAATCAGGTGATATACACCCTCCTCGCCTGACCGCACATGAATCGGATTCATCACAAACCCAGCATCATCAATCGATTTTACTAAACTACGAAACCTCTCGCTGACTGCAATCATCTGCAACTCGACGGATTCTTCGATAACTATCTGTGAAACCAAAATCTCGTTGTAATCAGGCAACGCCTCAGTATCAGTCGCAGTTTCACAACCAACGCTTTCAGACTCTTCACCACCCAGCTCTTGTGACTCATGCCTGTCTACATCATACGGCACAATTTCATAACTAACATCACCCACACCTGTATTCAAATTCATTCATCGCCTCCGCGAATAAATATTTAGTACCTAACCACAAAACAGAAAAACCCCGGAAGGTTCAATTTCCGGGGTTCATTTATTTTCAAGCAGACAGAACCTGCGTTTAGGTATTGCTATCACCCAAACGCCGGCGCGCCATCGTCCAATATCTTCTGGAGTTCAGCATTTGATACCACTACCGGATGGACTGTCTCCACAGTTCGCTTCTCACACTGTTCAGTTTCCACAATACCGGATCCCGATTCCAATGCCTCATCACCAGCACCCGACTCTGAATTATCGTCGTCAGTTTCAACAACTACCTCAGAAACCAACCGAATATCCTTTGTGTATGAGCCGTCTCTAAATTTACTTCTGACAATACCCATCGCATCTAAAACCATCGCGAAATCTTTAACGGACATCGGTTCAGGAGCGTCGTTCAGAACATTTGTACGATAACGGTTATAGGCGGCGAAAAGATCCATGGTCTTAACCTTCACACCAGGCTCCCGGATGCAACATTTCTTGATGAAATCTTCAACGCTGACATCCCGCACAAAAACTCGACCATCACTTGAATCAAACGGACATTCACCCATCCCGCCATCTTCTGCCCACATCCGTGTACCAGCCACCAACCATGCGAGAATTCCAGCTCTTTCACCTGTTTCTGCATCCAGCAAATCTCGCTGCAGATTAGGATTGATCGCAGTAACAGACTGTCGACACGGAATAATTACAACACGGCGCATCATAGCCGGATCATTACGTTTGAAACCGGGGCGGAAGTTGGTTGTAATAATCATGGTAAATTCTGGGGCATACGTTTTTTCTTGCTGACTCGGATGCCGGTAATTCATCCCATCGCCGCCGGTAAAGTTTTTAATCAGCGACTCATCGAACTTGAAATTCTCGTCAGGCTCCGCGACCGCAACAAACCGTTTCCCCGCAAGCTTTGCCAGATCGGACCTGATGTCCTTGGAGCCGTTCTTCGTAGACAGTGAAGTAATGGCTAAACTAGCTGTAAAATCCGGACCCAGCAAACCAAGCACGGTATTAATCCAGGTTGATTTTCCGTTATTCCCCGCAGCGCCCCAAAGGAAAAACAACTTCTTTTCGCCAATGTCACCGGTTAACGCATATCCGAACATCTTCTGCACATAACGCAAACCTTTCGGATCATTCGGAAACGCCGCTTTTATCATCGCCTCCCAACGTGGACATTGCGCGGTTGCGTCATAATCAATCGGGCATATTTTCGTCAGATGATTATCAGGATCGTGCTGCTGGAGCACACCGGTTTTTAAATCTACCGTACCGTTAGCAACATTCAACAGAAACGGATGAGCATCGAAAGGCACATCTTTCAACAATAACGACGCTGACGATTTTAACGCGGCGTCTTGCTTCGCTACTGAATAGCAACTCGAAACAAAGCCCGCATCAACTTCTTCAAGGCAATATGCGTCATACTGCTCTGGGCTTAGCCGCGTCTGCAAATATTTGTAGTACGGTTCATCAACGGCTTTGATATTTACGATCATCTCAACTACTCGAGGGCGGAGCTGTGTTGTACTAGACAATACCCAATGCTTACCGTCCCACCAGAACCACTTACCGTCTAGCGTATGAATCAAATCATCTTTGAACATGTGATGAAGACGTCGTGCATTACCGTAATCTGTTTCCACTTGAAGCGCTTCGCTCCGCTTAAACAGCAGCCCTTTAGCTACTTCAGTTTTCAACTCAGATTCAGTTTCATTCTCATTCGACATTTCCAAAAACCGGCCGTCCGGTTTCTCTACCACTGGCATCGTTTCCGCACTGCCATCACCGGCAGGTCCTACATTCTTGGTTTCCATAATGCACTTCTCCTTTGTCCTAGCAATATTTTGTCAAGACTTTAACGACGGTATTTTTCCATTTAACCATTGGATTATCCTTAAACATCTGATAGATCTTCAGAATCTCGGTGTCCGTCTGTTTCGACTTCAAAGCAGCCACCATAATCTGATTTTCGCGCAGATCCATATCAACCACTGCACTAATGCGATGCATTTTACCGATCCATACCGTCTCGGTAACATACTCCTGTACAGCAGCCATCACTTCCGACACTGTATCAAAACCACCAAGCATCGGTTCCATCGATACGGACGTTTTGTATCCAGCCTCATACGCAACCTTTAGAGCAGCAATACGCTCTGAAGGCAGAGGCGCACCAGGTTCCCAAAACTTTGAAAGCGTCGGTGACAAAGTTCCAATCGTAAACCTGAACTCGATCATATCTCGCCGATCAGGCTTTACAAATTCCTTCACTAACCGCTCAACCACAGCCAAATGCGGCTTTGTTACGATGAGGACTTCATTGCCAGCAGCAAGAATCACTCGCAACACCCGTACGCAGTCCTCTAAAATATTGGGTGTAATGTCATGCGTAGATGGGAACATAACCGGATTCTTTCTCGCCGGATATTTCGTCATAGACGCCTTTTGCGTCAACTCTTCCCGTACCCAATCAGCACTCTCTCGCCGACTAAACCGTTTAACAGCGTACTGCCTGGCATAGCAGTAACGACAATTATGCGAACACCCGGTACAGATGTTCACAGTATGTTCTGCCCATTCCTTCGTACCGCTCAGCTTCCGAACCATTTTTTTAGCAGCCATCTTTCCACCTCCTCACAACTAAAATTAATTCCTTACAGACAAATAGCGATTGATTCCGAGAAACTTGAAAAAAATTATGTCTGGAACAAAATAATTTTGCGGAAGAGTTAACATGCTGAAATCACAGCTACTTATTGATGGCTACTGTTCGAGCTCAAAAATATTTTTCAGTTTTTTGTATAACAAACGGGAAATTTGTTGCAGAATGCAGCGAGTTGGATCGAGTGATAGTTGCAGCTTTCCGAAGCTGGAAGGCTGATCGGATAAGGGTCTTGAAGGTGGAAACTCATATTTGACGTGTATGCCACAAACGGCAGCTGCCGCAAGACGACATAAGGGCATTTAGTATAAAATCGCTACAAGCGAAATTTGAGCGTCTGAAGACACATACTCCGTTTAACACGAAGATTCAGGAGGTCTCCACCGGCGCTGCGGATGTGAATACTTATCGATAATAATTTTGTCGCGATAAAAACCCGCATTAATACCCCACCCCTGTGCTAGGACAAAATAGTGACAACCGTACTTTGCTGTGACATAGTACCGATTAACAGACGCACCGGACCATGCTTCGAAATTTACGATTTAGCGAGATAACGCATGAGCGAAACTTCCACAACCCCCCTTCAGTTTGATTCAAAATCATCTGAATCCGACACCAGTCAAAAACCTGAACAGCAACAGACACCAGCATCAGAATCAGAACAGCTAACCAAACTACAATTGAACGCGAAAAAGGTGAATAATCAAATTATCTGCGATTATTGCGGCAAACCAATTACAGAGACTGAAACTGAAATCAGTTACTTACTAGCGATTGAAAACGATAATGATAACGATGAGATAACACTACTGGAGTTTCTGCTTTTCCATGGTGCCGAGTATCCAGCGGAGCTTCGTCTCGAATCCTGTAAAGATAACGAGTATAGACATGTATCGATTTCATGTGGAGAACTTGCAGCCAAGTCGCATCAGGTTCAAAAGAGGCTTGAGTGTATAGTTAAACAAGAACTGCCGACGTGTGACGAATCTACAGAGTTAATGGTCGGTTCGATGGTCGGTGATGTTTATAAAATTCTTGAGGAGATGCTTGAGTTTACAGAAGGTTGTGTAGTTTCCGATACCGCGAAGCAGCATGTAAAAAAGGTTTGTGATACTCAAAAAAGTCGTCTAAGCGCTCAAACTCCAGTGAAGTATTCGGAATCTCATAAGACCGACAGTGTGCAATTTGATCTTACAGCGCTGGAGGAATTCTATACTAAACACGGTATGAGTAGGTCGGTCATGGTGCATATGGTGTGTGTTGCCAGCGGTTCCGTGAAAATGTAGTAAACGTGGCACTTTATAAATGTTGCGACAACAATCCGCCGACTTCAGTTTTTTCCGAGGTCGGCGGCTTTGTTTTCTTCAGGCTTCTATCATATCTTTCATACGGTAGCTTTTCC
>CAIMXI010000129.1 GCA_903845365.1 uncultured Geobacteraceae bacterium
ACCTCATCCCCGGCGCCTATATCCATCGCTCTCAGGATAAGGTGCAGAGCGTCAAGACCGTTTCCAACACCAATACAGTGCTGAACTTCACAATATGCTCCAAATTCCGCCTCGAACGCCTCCGTCTCGTGACCAAGTATGTACCAACCTGAGTCCATTACGCGCCGGTAAGCTGAATCGAGCTCTCCCTGCAACTCCTGATACGGCCCTCTCATGTCAAGAAAAGGTATTGCCGTCATTTCAGCTCCCCAATTTTTAAAAACTCATCGTAATCGCGAATATAGTCTGCCGCATCATATTTTTCTGAAGCAAGCACCAGCAAGACAGCGTCAGAGGAGTATTTATACTGAATACCCCAAACCATTGGCGGAATGTGCACCCCTATGGCCGGCGAATCGAGGCGGATCTCCTCTCTGTTTGTGCCGTCATCGACAACTAAGCAGCATGACCCCTTAATACAGACAAGAAATTGGTGCAATGTCTTGTGGGCGTGTTCACCCCTGACTTCCATACTATTGACATCAAAAACCAGAAAATACCGCTTTGGCATAAATGGAAGGTATTGGCCATATTCTGCAAAGGAAAGAGTTCCGCGCATATCTTCAATTATGGGCAGCCGCAATATTTCAACACCGGCGACCAAAGATGCGCCGTAGCCAGGGGCCAGTTTATTATGTTCAGCATTTTCAACCGTTGGAGGTTCGAGAGTAGAAGCTGCATACCCTTTGATGCGGGCAGGATTGCCAACTACTATTGCGTTTGGCGGCACATCTCTTGTCACAACTGCACCTGCACCCACCATGGCATTCCTGCCGACAACAATACCGGCAAGAATAGTCGCATTCGCACCTATGGAAGCACCACGACGAACCGTCGTCTTAGCAAATTCTTCAGGATATTGTTTGCTCCGCGGATTTTTGTCGTTGATAAAAGTAGCATTGGGACCGACAAACACATCATCTTCTAGGCATACGGCATCCCAGATTTGTACGCCGCATTTAATCGTGACCCTGTCCCCGATAGTTACATCATTTTCAATAAAGACATGGTCGCAAATGTTACATTCTCGACCTATTTTCGCGCCGGGAAGGACGTGCGCAAAAGCCCACACCCTTGTATCATCACCAATATTTACTGACTCAACAAGCGCCTGCGGATGCTGATAGAATCCCATTGCCATCTCCTCCAAAAATGAACTTTTCCGGTTAATAATCTTGTTTATTGAGAATGTGTTTCAGCCACGGTGACTTCATCGGCTTCGCAGCCGTCTTTCCACCATTTTAAAAACTGACGCAACCGGCGTTGCGCAAAAACTTGAAGTAAGCAAAAACAGCAAGCCGCGCATAAATGGTTTCAGATAGAATTGCCGTTCAAGGTTCGCACTTTGCAACTGTCGAATGATATCTGATTTCAGGAGATCGGTTCTGGCAGAGGATAACAAACCGTTCCTATACGCAACTCTGACATCATTCAACCACGTAAGTAACACTGCCTCATGATTTATCTTCTCACGACATCGCCTCTCAATGCTTGGCCTATTGGCAGTATCAATTGAAATGTTACCACTATGTATTCTGTAGAGTACCAGAGGGCTATTAATGTAGTGAACATCCCCCAGCAATAAACTTCTGAATGGTATAACCATATCCTCAGCCATCACCTCAACATCCATTGGTCCAAAATAATCGAAGGTTTTTTTTGAAAACATTTGAGTGCAACCGGCAACGCCAACTCCGCCACGTTGAACGGCTGCTTCCGGAGAACAGGAAAGTGCAGGTTTGTTTTCCCCGTAAAGATTCTTCAGGTGTCGATCATTTTCATCAATAAAAATAGCGTCTGAAAACAAAGAAAACGCCTGCTTGTTGGAAGCTAGCCAGGCCTCATGCAGCACGGCTGTTCTTTCAGGAAGCGATATGTCGTCGCCAGCAGCCGCAACAATGAGCTCACCGTGTGCCAATTGCATACCCTTGTTAAAATGCCCTCCTATACCAAGATTTTGCAAATTTCTATTCAAGACGATTTCATGTGGTCCATTGTAGCTGTCCGCCATCTCACACATGATTTCATAAGAACGATCACTCGAACAGTCATCGGAAAGTACAATTTCCAGGGGAGTATAACTCTGGGCAAAGGCACTATCAATGGCACTTCGCAAGTATCTCTCCTGATTATATGAAAGCAGAAAATATGTTATTAATGGACGTTCAATATCCATAACCGTACATCGGCAAGCCCCATTAGTAAGCGTCATATCTGTTTTCCAATCTGTCGGTATAGCAGGTCGTAATGGCCAACCATTGTACCGAGTGAAAACCTGGAAAAAGCGTCTTTTCTCGATTCAATTCTCATATCAGCAATTATGTCTGGGCAACCCATGAGGTTAACAAGCCTAGTGACAAATTCAGTTTTGCTCTGGGCAAGAATGCCGGTGATGTTGTCTTGAACCAGTTCAGGGTAACTCCCGGCACGGTACCCGACAAAAGGAGTGCCAACAGCTAGTGATTCGATGACGTTAAGTGCACACCCTTCCCGACGAAATGCGCTGACGTTAAAATCAAGGCCAGCCATTGCATCTCCGATCTCTGAATGAGGTATTTTGCCGGGGAAGTGGACAGCATCGGCAACCCCACACTCATGTGCCAGTTGCTCCAATAGCTTCTGCTTTGCGTCGTCACGTCCGATAATAATCAGTTTTGCCATTGGCAGCTTCTCCCTGATGCGAGGGAGCAGTTCGATCAATTCTTCCTGATTTTTGTAAAAATATCCGATGACACCAAGCAGCGGACGATATCCGGCGACGGCCGGCACTCGATCCCAGTAGCCTGGTTGTGGATGTGCGAACGGCGTCAGGTCGACGCCGTTGTGAATTACCTCTACTTTTCCCGAAACAACCGGAAAGCGCGCCGTCAAATCAGATCCGATAAAATGTGACACGACTACTATTTTATCGGCCAAATTAATCATCCATGAAGAACTGCTGCCCAGCAAACAATGCTGGGTCAGTAGCAGTGGTACTCCGGTAGCAAGGGACGCCGCTTTGCCTGCCAGCAGGTCATGATTACGATGAACATGAATCAGGTCAACACCAACTCGTCTCACTTCCCGGATCAGCTTGAAAATGCTGGAAACTTTTTTTGCTCCATCTCTATTGATTGCAATAACAGTGAAGCCGGCCTTACGCAATGGCTCAACAGTAGCGGCACCTTGGCGAAGAAATATGACAATTTCATGCCCCTGAGCCTGCAGCGCTAAAGAGAGCAGCATTAACACCTGCTCTGCGCCGCCCCATCCACGGCTGTAATTTATCATTGCGATACGCACGATTATTTCTCCAAAAGTTTCAGGTAGAAATCAAGATAGGTGCGCCCCATCGACTGGATGGAATAGCGGCGCTGCACCAGTTCGTTCCCCTTAACTCCCATGGCAAAACGTCGCTTATCATCTTTTAGCAGAGCAGCTGTCGCAGCCACAAAATTTGCCGTTCCGCCATCGACAAGCACCCCGACATCCTCTCCCTTAAAGATATCCACAAAACCGCCCTCATTGTACGCAACAACCGGCGTACCTGCCGCCAGACTTTCAAGGTGGACAATACCGAAACCTTCATTACGGTGCGTAGTAACAGACAGGTCCAGATCGTAAAAAATATCCTGAATCTGTTGACGCGGCACTAAGCCGGTAAATAGGATGTTTGCCTCGACTCCAAGTTCTCTGGCACGTACTTCAAGAGGTTCAACCAGATGTCGTGCGGCATTATTGCCGATAAAAGCAACTGTAATTTTCGGGAAATCCTGCTTTAGCTGTGGCAGCATTTCGATCAATTCGATCTGGTTCTTCCAGAACTCTCCAACCATGCCGATAATCGGAAAGGCGACATCCTTCAGGTAGCGACGTGGCCGGTCAATTGAAAATTTAGATGGTTCTGGAGGAGGAGGCAGAGTGATCCCGTAGTAGAGGATGCCGGTTCTTGACGCCATTGCCGGCATAATGCGCAACAGTTTAGTCTTCACATGTTCCGAGATGCAGACAACCGCATCAACTGCACCCAAAAATAGCTGATAGTGGTCAGTTGGCAAGTGGTAGCTCATCATCAGTCGTCCAGGCGAACCAAACGGAAATGCGCAGCGGTAAGCCGCTACAGTCGGTGCAAGGTCATGTTCCCGGTTAATGGAAACGATATCGAACCGTTCCCGTCGCAACATGGCAACCAGGTTAAAGAATGCCGAGGCGGCGTTCCATCCGTATTTGTATGGCATCAGGTGGACTGTAAAGCCAAATTTGGCAAATTTTGTCTCGTTAACTGTGTTCTGCCGAACCAGAAAATGAACCTCAACTCCGTTGTGGCGTAATTCGATAGCCAGATCTTTAAGATGTTCCTGACCGCCGCTCCACCCCTTGCCGTTATTTATGAGAAGGATTTTCATCTGTACTCACCAGATTTAGATTCATCCAGCCTGTCAACTCTAAAAACATCCAATGTATCAACTTCTTCCAGTACCTTCTCAACTGAAATCGCTTCAAGGCATGCCGGCCTTCCTCTTGGAGAAGGTTCGCATTCAGTAAAGAATTTCTGTTTGCATGGAGAACAGGGAAATTGCCGTGAAACTACCCGGCATTGTTCCCCCCACGGACCGAACTTGAGTGGAGACTGAGGCCCAAACAGAGCAACAAGAGGCACACGCAGAGAAGCTGCCAGATGCATGATACCGCTGTCGTTACAGATCATCAACTGACAGCGGAAAAGTAGCGCCATTGTCTGTCGCAGAGACGTTGTACCTATTGCCTCTAGCGGAGGATACTTCATAACTGAGCGAATTGCAGGCAAAGCTTCCAGATCCTTCGGGCCACCGAAAAAAATGATGTGAGCGCCGTATAGTTCTTGAATTCTCTCGGCCAATTCAATGAAATTGTCAAGATGCCATGCCCGGGGGGGATTGGCGGCAAAAGGGTGGATTCCGATCACCGGTTCGCCTGAAGCCACCCCTGCTTCCATAAAAAAACGGTCGGCGAACTGGCGCTCCTCAGCGGAGAGCCACGCTTCCAGATGATCATCGGTCACAGAAATTTTGTCTGCCCTCAGTACATCAAGAAAGTTCTGCACCTCATGCTGATCGTGTCGATATGGCACAGTTGCGGTCAACAGAAAACTACGCCCCTCGGTGGCAAAACCGATCCGTTTTCCTGCACCTGAGAGAAACGCCATCAGGGCACTACCAAAGGAGCGTTTCAGCACATAAACTTTATCGAACCGGCGGACTCGGAGGTCGCGGATAAATCCGAGTTTGTCGCCAAGGGTCTTGTGCATTCCCCGACTGTCGGCATGAATGGTCACCGGATCCCAGTAAATAAGTTCATCCACGTACGGGATACCGTTTACGACATCCGATGAACCGGGAGCGACCACCCAGGCGATATAAGTGTCCGGTTCGGCTCTCCGCAGATTGCGCAGAAAAGGAATCGTGAGGATGGTGTCACCGATGAAGCGGTAGCGTAAAACCAGAATTCTCTTCCCTGCTTTTTCGCACTCCATTCAGGAAATCCGCTCCGCTTCGTCGATCAGTAGAACAGGTATACCGTCCCGTACCGGAAAAGAGATGGCACAGTGGTGGCATAACAGAGAAGCTCGAACCGCATCGGGTTCGAGGCCACCGTTGCAGGCGGGACAGGCAAGTATGGCAAGCAGCTCTTCTGAAACCATCGGATAACGTATGCTCCTGTACAG
>CAIMXI010000130.1 GCA_903845365.1 uncultured Geobacteraceae bacterium
CCACACTGAAATCGGTCACCTCATACGGAACAGAATAATACGGAACAGAACAGGATGATCACCTACAAACAATTCTTGCCAAGCGCTATTATACGACTTAGGCTCATTTTATAAAGATCAAAAAACTTGAACATCGAGTTTCAGACATGTTTGGAAAAATACTGAATGCCAACGATCAGGCCTGTAATGAGCTTGGGTTCACATACGAAGAACTGCTTACCAAGCAGATCACTGACCTTGATGCTGGATACCAAGATCCCGAAAAGGTTGAATTGTTCTTTAAGAGCTTGATGGAAATAAAATCTATGACATTTGAAACGGAGCACCGCCGTAAGGACAATTCACAATTCCACGTTGAAATTCATGCAAGTTGCATCGACTATAATGGCAGCCCCGCAATCATGGGAGTTGTCAGAAATATTGACGAACGCAAGCGTATAGCAGAAGAACAGATGAAGCTTGAACAACAACTTCTCCACGCCCAAAAACTTGAGAGTCTGGGGGTTCTGGCTGGCGGCATAGCCCACGACTTCAACAATATTCTGACGTCAATAATCGGCAACGCCGAATTAGCATTGCTTCGCATAAACAAGGAATCACCTGGTGTGGATAACCTGCATAAGATTGGGGAAGCAGCCGCCAGAGCCGCCGATCTTGCCAAACAAATGTTGGCATACTCAGGTAAAGGGAAGTTCGTTATTGAAAATATCAATCTGAACCTGCTTCTCGAAGATATGCTGCACATGCTTGAAGTCTCTATTTCCAAGAAGGCTGTATTGCGACTCAACCTGATTCCGGATCTTCCCTCGGTGGAAGCAGACACCACTCAGATACGCCAGATCATCATGAACTTAATCATTAATGCCTCGGAGGCAATCGGCGATAAAAGTGGTGTAATTGCCGTTACCACAGGCTGCATGGATTGTAACAAGGACTATCTGAAAGATGTCTGGCTTGATGCAAACCTTAATCAAGGCCTCTACGTCTATCTTGAGATTGCCGACACAGGTTGTGGTATGGATAAGCATACTCTTGCAAAACTATTCGACCCATTCTTTACCACCAAGTTTACCGGGCGAGGTCTTGGAATGGCTGCCGTACTTGGTATTGTAAGGGGGCACAAAGGAGCTATTAAGGTTTACAGCGAGCCAGGTAAAGGTACCAGCTTCAAGATACTCCTACAAGCATCAGGCAAACCAGCCAATATTTTCAATCACGTAGGTTACGAGGATAATTGGAAGGGGAGCGGAACGGTACTATTGGTGGACGATGAAGAAACCGTGCGGGGCATGGGTAAAGAAATGCTTCAGGAATTTGGTTTCACAACTATCACCGCTAATGACGGCAGGGAAGCTGTCGAAATTTTCAAAACTACACCTGACATATCTTTCGTGATCCTTGATCTCACTATGCCACACATGGACGGCGAGCAATGTTTCCGAGAACTCAGGCAGATTAAGCCAGATGTTAAGGTAATTATGTGTAGCGGATTCAGCGAACACGAGGTCACCCAGAAATTTATGGGCAAGGGATTGGCGGGATTTATTCAGAAACCTTACAAATTGTCAGCACTAAAAGAGGCAATACAGAAAATTTAGTAACTGAAAAAGCCATTTAGACACTTTATTTGACAGCCGCTTTTAGTTTGCCGGTTACACTCCCCATGAGTAATTTTCTTCATTCCCTATTTCAGCAAATTCAAGGATACCGCACAAATGAACCTAAAAACGGCAGTTAAATAACACGGAGAAACGGAGAACACAGAGAAATCAACGGCTTAAAACAAGAAAAACCTATTCCTTTTGGGTGAATCTTAAAAGCAATGTTTAAGTCTATAACTCTCAGATTTTACTCCG
>CAIMXI010000131.1 GCA_903845365.1 uncultured Geobacteraceae bacterium
ACTGCATCACAGATGTATGCTTCAGTCACAGCCATTGCTCTTCTCCTTATTGACTTATTATTTACTCAGATAGCTGATTGCCCGATCTATGCCGTCCATGTTTAAGGAGTACATCTGGCCTTTCATCAACCGCTCAATTATCTGAACCGATTCCGCATATCGCCATTCAATCTGTGGTGCAGGATTAATCCAGACCACTTTCCGGAACTGATCAAGAATACGCCCCAGCCAGACCGCCCCGGTTTCAGGATTGTTATGTTCCACGCTTCCGCCCGGCCAGACGATTTCGTATGGGCTCATGGTTGCGTCGCCGACCAGAATCACTTTGTAATCAGAGCCGAACTGGTGCAGCAGATCGTGGGTCGCGCAGTGCTGATTAAAGCGGCGGCGATTTTCACGCCATACCCGCTCATAGATGCAGTTATGAAAATAGAAATATTCGAGATGCTTGAATTCAGTGCGAGCGGCGGAAAAAAGCTGTTCACACAGCTCTATGTGCGGATCCATGGAGCCGCCGACATCAAAAAAGATAAGAACTTTTATTTTGTTGTGTCTTTCCGGCATCATCCGGAGGTCGAGATAACCGGCATTATTGGCTGTGGCCCGGATTGTGCCGCTCATATCCAGCTCTTCCAGCGCCCCCTCCCTCGCAAAATTGCGCAGTCGCCGGAGGGCTACCTTCATGTTGCGAGTGCCCAGTTCGACAGAACCATCCAGATCCCTGAATTCACGCTTATCCCACACCTTGACCGCCCGATGGTGCCGTGACTCCGCCTGGCCGATCCGGATACCTTCAGGGTTATAGCCATAGGCGCCAAACGGCGAGGTTCCTCCGGTGCCAATCCACTTGCTCCCCCCCTGATGACGCTCCTTCTGCTCCTCCATCCGTTTTTTGAGGGTTTCGAGCAGTTTATCGAGGCCGCCGAGAGCCTGAATTCTGTTCTTCTCTTCTTCGGAGAGGAACTTCTCTGTCAGCCTACGCAGCCACTCTTCAGGAATAGTGCCGGTAACATCCTCAAGCGGACTGCTGATCCCATGAAAATGTTCCGCAAAGAGCCGGTCAAAGACGTCATAGTTTGATTCATCCTTTATAAGGCAGAGCCGAGCCAGGTAATAAAACTCCTCGGCACTGCCAAAAGCGAGGTGCTGCGTCAACGCCTCAAGCAGGGTAAAAAATTCCATCAGGGTAACCGGAATTTTGCTGTTTTTCAGGCGCAGAAAAAAATCGAGCAGCATGACTAAATGGTCAATATACGGAGCGGCGGGAAGCCACATCAAAGAGCTGCACGTCCTGCTCATTTTTCAGCAGTGCGCCATGCAACGGAGGAATTTTCCTGTTCTTGCGATTGTAGCTGAGATCTGCCGGGGTTATCTGCTCCGACATCAATATTTTCAACCAGTCGAGCAACTCCGATGTGGAAGGCTTCTTCTTCAACCCCTGAATCTCGCGAACGCCATAAAAGACCTCCAGAGCCTCTTTAACCAGATTTGACTTGATGTCCGGGTAGTGGACATTAACGATCTGCTCCAGGGTTTCCCGGTCGGGAAAACGGATGTAGTGGAAAAAACAGCGCCGCAGGAAGGCATCAGGCAGCTCTTTTTCATTGTTGCTTGTGATGATGATTATCGGTCGCATTTTCGCCTGGATCAACTGCCTGGTCTCAT
>CAIMXI010000132.1 GCA_903845365.1 uncultured Geobacteraceae bacterium
CTGCTATGGAAATCATCTGCCCTGGCACGGATCTCTCAGAGCAGTTGTCAACAGCCGGTAAGGAGGCTTCCGGAACCGGAAACATGAAGTTTATGATGAACGGCGCCATAACCATAGGCACTCTGGACGGCGCGAATATAGAAATTCTCGAAGAGGTCGGGGAAGAGAACTTCTTCATGTTTGGTCTGACGAGTGCCGAGGTGGAGGAACTGCGCCGGAATTATGATCCGAACGGCGTTATCAGTCGTGACGATGATCTGCAGAGGGTTATGAATCTGCTAAACTGTGGGCATTTTAGCATGTTTGAAGGAGGTTTGTTCAACCCGATTATTAACGCAATCTGTTCGCCGCATGACCCCTGGATGGTCGCCGCAGATTTCCGCAGTTTCGTCGATGCCCAGCAGTGTGTGGCAACGGCATATCAGGATCGGGAACGCTGGATCCGCATGAGCATCATGAATACCGCCTGTAGCGGCAAGTTTTCAACTGACCGGACTATCAGCAATTATAACGAGGAAATCTGGCATCTGCCGAAAATGCCGATCGAAGGAGTGGAGTAACCACTGTTATCCCAGTTACGCAGCGCCATCTGCGTAACGGGGAAATTACCGCCTAAACTACCACAATTCTAGCAAAACGGCGCTTGCCGATCTGGACAATATATTCACCCGCTGCAGTCAATTCCAGATTGGTGTCACTTACCTTGTCGCCGTTCAACTTAACCCCGCCCTGATCAATCGCTCGGCGTCCCTCGCCATTGGATTTGGTCAACCCGGCTTCGGTCATCGCCCTCGCAAGCAGCACGACACCATCGGCAATTGTAAAACGGACCTGCGGCATCTCCTCCGGAATTTCATTTTCCTTAAATCGCTTGACAAAGTTTTCTTCAGCAATCTTTCCGGCGCCGGCACCATGAAAGCGGGAAACGATCTCGCGTCCAAGCTGTTTTTTTGCTGCCATCGGATGAAGTGAATGATTCTCGAGATTACGCTTCAGCAGTTCAAAGTCAGCCAGGGTCATATCGGAGAGAAGCTCGTAATAGCGGAGCATAAGTTCGTCGGAGATCGACATGATCTTGCCGAAGATATCATCGGCAGGGTCGCTGATACCGATATAGTTGCCGAGCGATTTGGACATCTTGTTGATACCGTCCAACCCCTCCAGGAGAGGCATGGTCAGCACACATTGTGGTGATTGACCCCATTCCCGCTGCAGTTCTCGCCCCATCAGCAGATTGAATTTCTGGTCTGTGCCGCCAAGTTCAACATCAGCCTTCATGGCAACAGAATCGTACCCCTGGATCAGCGGATAGAGAAATTCGTGAATGGCGATCGGCTGTTGAGTCGTATAGCGTTTATGAAAGTCATCCCGTTCCAGCATCCTGGCGACGGTATATTTAGAAGCCAGTGCAATCATACCAGCACAGCCGAGTTCATTCAGCCAGGTCGAGTTAAAGACAACCCTGGTCTTATACGGATCGAGAATTTTAAATACCTGTTCTTTATAGGTTTCGGCATTTCTAAGAACATCTTCGTGGGTGAGTACCTTGCGAGTTTCTGATTTGCCAGTAGGATCCCCAATCATTCCAGTGAAATCGCCGATCAGGAAATTAACCTCATGCCCAAGTTGCTGAAACTGCCGCAGCTTCTGAATCAGAACGGTGTGCCCCAAGTGCAGGTCGGGTGCGGTCGGATCAAAGCCGGCCTTTATTACCAGAGGGATTCCAGTAGATAGAGACTTTTCGATCTTCTCTTCCAGCTCTTTTTCAATTAGTACTTCAACTGCGCCGCGTTTGATAACGGCCATCTGTTCAGATACGGACATATAATTTACTCCCTGATTCAACAACTCATATTCACACGCTCAATACTCAAAGCCTTGCCGCTTACCTCATCAACCCCGATTACTACCGCATTCAGGCGGATATCTTTCTTGCCCACTTCAAACTTGGACGGCAACTGGGTCAGAAAGCGGTGAATGGTCTCTTCCTTACCCATGCCGATGACCGAATCAAAACTGCCAGTCATTCCGGCATCGGTCAAAAAGGCTGTGCCTTGCGGGAGAATCCGCTCGTCCGCAGTCTGGACGTGTGTATGAGTTCCCACGAGAGCGGTTATCCGGCCATCGAGATACCATCCGAGGGCTGATTTTTCAGAAGTTGCTTCGGCATGAAAATCAACTAAAACTATAGCGGTCTCCTGCTTGAGCCGCCCGATTTCGCGATCGGCAACCAGAAAAGGGCACTCCAGGCTCTTCATAAAGATCCGCCCCTCAAGATTCAGAACGGCAACCTTGACACCACCTGGAGTTGTCAGAATTGCACTCCCGACACCGGGAGCGCCGGCCGGATAATTAGCCGGACGAATAATGCGCGGATCAGAGAGAATAAATGAAACTTGTTCTTTTTTGTCCCAGATATGGTTGCCGCCGGTCAGCAGATGAATGCCATGTCCGAACAACTCCTTGGCAACCTCAACTGTTAACCCGAAGCCGCCGGCGGCATTTTCACCATTGGCGATAACAATATCTATCGTATGCCGATCCACCAGGCGGTGCAGCTCACGCGACAACGCCTGACGCCCAGGTTTTCCGACGATATCTCCGACAAACAGGATCTTAACGGGCATATTCAACTGATCTGGTTTCGCGTATCACGTTGACCTTGATCTGACCTGGATATGTCATTTCAGCCTCAATTTTCTTGGCAATATCGCGAGCCATCACAACAGATTGGTCATCAGTGACCTGATCGCTGGAAACCATGACACGAATTTCGCGTCCGGCCTGTATAGCAAAGGACGACTGTAC
>CAIMXI010000133.1 GCA_903845365.1 uncultured Geobacteraceae bacterium
CAAACCAGATCCGACCGGCCCAGATGTTGCCCGATCCGGGCCAGTTCTTCCGGAAAAAGATCGGGTTCAATTTCTCTCTTCTTGAACAGCAGCTTGAAAAAAGCGCGTTCACCCATCGGAACAAGGTAGCAGACCTCGACGTCCGGCCGGACCTTCCTGGCAACGGCTGCAATCTTCCTGAATCCTATAGCCGTAATGCTGTTTTCCACGGAAACAAGACTGATCTTCATGCATTAACACCACTATCTTTCAAAGATTGAGCGCTTCATTGGCTAGAACCTGCTGCGGGAAGTAGGGATAAGGGATAGGAATTTACTTTTTCGGTGCAGACTGTATACCACCGGAAATGAGACTGCGTCAATCGATTTTCGGGTTTTTTGGGGAGAAATCGGGAGTTGAACCAAACCGCTACGCGGTAGAAAAAGGCAATAAAAACAGAGGCTAATTCCCTTCTCCCTGAGGGAGAAGGTGGCCGAAGGCCGGATGAGGGGGGAACGATGCAGCATAAGCCAGGCATTTCCCCCTCACCCTAACCCTCTCCCTCAGGGAGAGGGGACTGTTTGGACGCCAAGCGGCGAATTAGAACGAAACAGGAAACAAGATTACCATTGAAACAGTTTCATTGTCCGAGTACTATCCCCACCCAGAAACCCTGAAAAGTGCTATAAAAATCCAAACAGATGAAGCGAGACCAGGCATGGTCGAGTTTAACACAACTTTAGAAAATTCCGGCAGCCTGCGTACGATAGTCGTAATATGCACAGCGCTGGTTGTCATTGTGCTGGCTGTTTATCTGCAAACTGCCAATCATCAGTTCATCTTCGATGATGAAGAGTACGTTACGAGCAACCTCCATGTGGTGGGTGGCTTATCAGGTGAAAATATTTTGTGGGCTTTTACCTCCTCCCATTCGTCAAACTGGCACCCGGTTACATGGCTGCACTTGAACAAAAAAGATCAAAGCCCGGTGAGTGATGAGACAGCATAATTTCCCCCTGACAAGTCCCAATGAGTAAAAACACTGGTTTTTTATCAAAGTATTTGCCGTTTATTGTCACAGGCCTTGTTTTGGCTGTGGTCTTCTATATCCGCGTCAGGCTTCTTACTATGCCGCTGGAACGGGATGAAGGGGAGTTCGCCTACATTGGGCAGCTCCTCCTGAAGGGCATTTCTCCATTCAGCCATGCCTACACCATGAAACTCCCCGGCGTTGGTATGATGTATGCTCTTTTCATGTTCCTGTTCGGCCAGACCCCAGCCGCTATCCATGCGGGGTTACTGATCGTCAACGGAGCCTGCGTCTATCTGGTCTATCTGCTCGCAAAGCGACTTTTTGACGGTAGTACGGCTCTCTTTTCCTGTGCGAGTTATGCCATGTTGTCCCTCAGCAGCGGAGTGTACGGTGTTTCTGCCCATGCTACCCACTTTGTTCTGTTGTTCGCCCTGGCAGGTTATTTGATGTTGCACATTTATATTGCTAACCGGCGATTTTTGTTTCTGTTGAGCAGCGGTCTCTGTTTTGGCCTGGCCTTCATTATGAAGCAGCATGCCGCGCTGTTGATGTTTTTTGCACTACTGTATTATGTGTGGTGTGCATGGAGAAATCCGCTGATCCGCAAAAAAAAAGGAGTGGCGGGTGTGGGGATCTTCCTGCTTGGAGTGATCATTCCCTATGCCGTTATTCTGCTCTGGATGGTCAAGGCCGGCAGCTTTTCTGATTTCTGGTTCTGGACTGTACAGTACGCCCGTGAATACGCAGCAAATCCACCACTTGTTCAGGGCTGGGATAATTTAACGAATACTTTCGGACTCATCCTGAAATTGCAGTTCCCGTTATGGCTTCTTGCTGGTTTCGGGTGTATATTGCTCGGCCTGAAAAAAAAATATTGTGCCGACAGGTTATTTGTCTTTGGTTTGCTACTATTTTCGTTCGTTGCAATCTGCCCGGGTCTGTTATTTCGAGAGCACTATTTTGTTCTTATTCTTCCGGCGGTGGCAATAATGGCAGGTGCGGGAATAAGTTCCATCGGAGCTCCTGTTTTTCCGCATTCCTCGCGGCGCTTTGCAGAAACCGCCCCTGCAGTCATGCTCTTGGCGGCCATTATGTATTGCCTCTATCTGGGGAAAGATTATTACTTTGTACAAAATCCACTGGAAGTCTGCCGTACTGTGTATGGAGTAAATCCCTTTCCGGAAGCGCAGCATATTGCCCGTTACTTAAAGAATAACACTTCCTCAAGTGATTCCGTTGCAGTTCTGGGTTCAGAACCGGAAATATATTTTTATGCCGACAGGCTTTCGGCAACCGGCCATATTTACATGTACGGTCTTATGGAAAACCAGCCGTATGCCGAGCGTATGCAGATGCAGATGATTCGTGAGATTGAAGCGTCACAACCAAAATTCGTTGTTGTCGTCAACGTTTAC
>CAIMXI010000134.1 GCA_903845365.1 uncultured Geobacteraceae bacterium
CCGCACTTAATTGCGGCAGGTTTCACTAAAACGGATATTCAGATTCCATGGCTGGCAAATAAGAGATTACATATAAAGTTAGGATAATAATTGTCTGCGTGGTGTTAACTCAAAAAACTAACATGGGAATCCAGGCTAGTGTTAACATCAACAGAATTGACGCTTATTCGCGTTTTTCGGCAAGGGAAGCGTAGAGAGCGCTCGTCCTGTAATGGAGGAACCCAATGATCTTTTATGATTTTGAAATCAAGCCAGACTGGAATAAACGCAATAAAATGCTGCTGCGTGTATCGGCTGATACTACTTTTGATAGAATGGTGAGTATCATAATAAATGGCATCGGGCTTGATAGTGGGCACCTTTACGCATTTACCGTGGTAAAGGACGGCACCACCAGAAAACAGCAGTGGGAAAGAGGGAGTAAAGTAATCGACGAAGGCGCTGATATTCCACTTCCAAATCTGTGGCAGTATCCTAATCCGCAGGAATACGATAGAGCAGCCAAGAGAATAGTGAAAGAAACACATTTCACCTATGAGCCTTTGTCAGTAATTAAATGGAAGACGGGTATGAAGATGTGGTTGCTGTACGATTTTGGCGACATGGACTATTTCATAATTACCTGTACCAACGTAACCACTGGTGGGTATCAGGAGGATAAAGTGGTGATTGAAAAACATTTTAGTAAAATCCGCTTCGAATGAACGATCGGAATAAGTACCAGGATTCAGCGCAATCGACCGACATTTCAAACGCCACAACTATCAGTAAGAGCCCATGAACGGCTTGGAAGCAACCGCTTTGCATGCAACCTGTGAGTATACTGTGCACCATCGTGAAATTCTCGCATAATCCGATGAAGACCGAGACGGTTCTTTGGGTGAAACACTAAAGTACATAAAGTGAGGCAAATCATGGTCAAAACTGCTACGTTTGAATCGTTATTGGCGGATGCTCGTCCAGAAGGCGATGGCACTTACATCTTTGTTTTGGAGGGTAAGACTTATCGAATTAAGGACAAAGATGAGGTACGCAGCATTGCAGAGCAGCACGGCTATATCATAATCTACTGAATATTCTGACGAAATAAAAAGCCCACCAAAAACATTCGGTGGGCTTCACTTTTCTTCACATATTTGATTACCTTTTAGGTTTTAATCCGATCCGCTGTGGCAAATCGGCGATAATTCTCATCCTATGTTTGAAACGTCTCAGGTGGATTCACTTCCATAGATAGTAAGCCCTCCTTCTGTGTGAGATGTACCACTTCAATATGATTTTACTATACCACTCCAAACATAAAAAAACAGCCTGTTATTAATATTTTTAAGAGAGTATACTGGCGAAGTTAAATTGCTGATGGGACAAATCGAGACTCGCCTTACAAAGCGGGTCTTTTTCTTTGAGCGTAGGGAATTAACCTGGCAATGCTTTTGTTGAACTATGCCCTCCTGTGCCAGCCAATCCCTTGTGTATGCTGACATTCTTGCCATCAGACTGCCCCTGACTGTACGCTTGGGTATTAATAAAACTCCGGCGACCTCGCACGGTACGGATGGCCCCAAGCTCACTCATTGCTTTCTTGATAAGCCCTTCTTTGATAGGTACCAGAGCACCGGGAGTAATCGGTGTCTGTACCTTCTGCTGCACCAACTGTGAATTGATGGTCGATACAGCGCCGAGATAATAGGACTGCCGCATTAGTTCTCTATTCCTATTGGACAACAGGTTGCTGTCGTTGACACGGTACTTCATAAAACTGGAGCAGAGCTTCCTTACTGTCCGGTCCAGATAGGAAAAGGTGTAAGAAGCGACCTGAACATCAGCACCCACACCGATAAAGGTCATCTTGCCCTGCGCTGGATGATGGATAGCCTGACAATCAAATGCTGTACATACACCAGATGACAGGTTGCGAACCCATTTAGGCAAAGTTTTCGCCACAGTGGTTTCCACTTTGTCCGCCGACAGAGGACGTTGCTGCTTTGCTTCAACATCAGCCATAGCGAGGTTGTGTTCGGACAGCAATCTCTGAGCATGTGCAGCAGCCAAGGCCGCTTCGTGTTCATTGCTGGAGTTGGCAAGTGCCAACAGCTTTTGTATTTTTTCAATTATGGGATTGGTTTCCATAAACACTCCTTTTCGTAGTGATTCACTGCATCAGCTTGTAACAAAAGCTACATAGACTTTCCGATCTCTCGGTCCGTCACACTCGCAGAAATATATTCCCTGCCATGTACCAAGCCACATTTTGCCGTTTCGGACTATTACCTGTACCGATGATCCATAAAAACTGGCCTTGATATGTGCATCCGAGTTGCCTTCGCTATGGTAGAATTTCTTGCTCTGCGGGACAAGTGTGTCGCTGAACGATTCCATATCACGAACAACATCAGGATCGGCGTTCTCGTTAATGGTGATTCCTGCAGTGGTATGCGGTACAAAGACCGTAACTACTCCGTCCAGCCAGTTGTTGTTCGCAACAACCGTGGCAATCTCGGTAGTAATTGAGACAAATTGGGTGCGGCGTTGTGTCTTTACTCGAAATTCTGTAGCTATCATCATGCTTAGCCTCTTTATTGGAAATAACGTTTTTGGAATGAACACCGTGCCAAGGTGTATCACGCATCCGCTGGCGCTTCAACAAGGATGCAATTCAGAGATGCCATCGTTCTCAGCTAATTATCCGCTATGTTCAGATAGAGGCATCTCGTTTCCTCAATTGATTCCCAAGGTGCTTCGTGCGGTGCATTTTCTCCAGCATCCTCCTCATAATCGCATCTATCCTCACCAAACCTCTTGAACACATATCCGTAGCAACCTTGTGCCTGTAATGACTGCTCGTATATTTTTATCAGCTCTTTAACGTCCGCATAATAGGTATCCCACTTGATGCTGTCGTGGTGAAAATGTATGTATCTCCCGGTACACTGAAAGTCATAGCCTTTTATGACTTCCGTAGTGACGGCTTCAAAGTAGTGGCTTGCATTTTCCTTTGTATCAAACTCAATAACAAATGCTGTATCTGAACAATATCCCATGGTAATTCTCCTCTGAATTTTAGTCGTTATGTCAAACTTTTAGACGTTTATTTTGCTTTTCAGTTTTAATTTCAATGTATTACCCATCTTAGACTTGCCTCCCCCCAGAATAACGGTTAATACTTCTCATTATGGGGGTACAAGCTCATGTCATACTTATCCAAAACTGCTCGAATTATTATTTGGCTTTGTTCCAAGTTTACAACACCAGAGATTGAACAGATCGTCGCGGGGCTATCGGATATCCTTGAAAATAAAAATCCCGAAGTTAAGCCAAAAGACGATTTCAAAGAGAAGCATCCGAACTATAGAAACTTCATCGTCGATCCAAATCCACCTCTGACCGAGCCACCTGAATTTAAAAAAAAGCCATCGATCTGAAAGATTACAGGCAGCTCTTGATAGAGTATGAAGCACAACACGGAAAGCCTCTTGCACCTGTCAAGCTGCGTGCTGGTTCATCATCGGTGCCAGATCATGTCCTCTGTCCCTGCTGTGGCGCGCCGCACAACTACCTCTACTTCAACGACGGAAAGAAACGCTCCCAGATTCTCTGTAAGGTGTGTTCTCAGCTCTTCCAGATTCAGCGGCGCTTTAAAACCAACAGGAAGTCGAAGCTCTTCTGTCCACATTGCGGATTAGCGCTATTTCGCTGGAAGTCACAAAAGGAAGTAACCATTCACAAGTGTCCAAACGATAATTGCCCTCATCGTATTCAAGCACTTGCCAAGCTCAATAAAGCTGAACTGGAACTGATAAAAAAGAAAAGCTCGCAGTTCAAAATCAACTATCAGTACAGGGAATATCACTACAAACCTGATGAACTGGAACACTCTTCACCAGATAAGCCGCCGGTCGAGTTGGCAAGAATTCATAACAGTGAGAATGTCCTCGGTTTGATTCTGACCTTCTATGTTTCTTTCGCAGTGCCAGCCAGAAAAACTGCTCAAATCCTGCGTGATGTCTTCTGCATCAAGGTCTCTCATCAAACTGTTCTTAATTATGCCGCCGGTGCCGCCTGGTACTGCCATCGGTTCAATCTCAAGCACAAAGGTCTGATTGATGACATATCTGCCGGTGATGAAACCTACATCAAGATCTTGGGCAAACATCAGTACGTATTCTTCTTCATCTCGGCCAATAACCTGAAAATCACTGCGTACCATGTTGCTGATAACAGAGGTGTCACCACCGGTAATGTGTTGACCCACCCAACGCCGTTTAGTTGACCCACCTAACCGTTTTTGTTACTAACTTTGCTCACTTCTTATTGACCCACCATTTTTTACATTCCCTTTAGAAATCATGCATCGTTCTCCCGA
>CAIMXI010000135.1 GCA_903845365.1 uncultured Geobacteraceae bacterium
ATGAATATTAAAACCAAACTGCTGTTGACTCTGTTTTTAGGATCATTAGTTGCCATCGCCGCCCTTTCCGGCATCGCAGTCTACCGCATGCACCTGCTTTCAGATGCTTCGCTTGCTCGTCAGAAAAGGGATCTCCAGGGAGACTATGACACCTTGATAAAGAGCCAGGTTCAGACAGCCGTCAGCCTTCTGGCGACTTTAGATGTGCGAGCCGCCAAAGGTGAGATCCCGCTTGAAGAAGCGAAAAAAGAGGGAGCTGATCTGATCCGGCAACTCCGCTACCAGAAGGATGGCTACTTTTGGATCGATACGGTTGACGGTACCAATGTCGTACTGCTAGGGAAACCGATCGAAGGGAAAACCAGAATAAATCTCCAGGACGTGAAGGGCAAATATTTAATCAAGGAGATTATTGAGCAGGGGCGCAAGGACGGAGGAGGATACACAGATTACTGGTTTCCTAAGGCGGGCAGCGATACGGCGCTCCCAAAACGGGGCTATTCTCTTGAGTTCAAACCGTGGGGCTGGGTTGTGGGAACCGGCAACTATATTGACGACATCGACGCAATCGTGGCTGATTTCCAAAAAACCGCCCTACATGAGCTTACCCAAAATACAGGTTTTATTACAATCTCGTCACTCGTTCTTATTCTGGCCTTTCTTAGCATTGGTTTTAGGTTTTTATTGATTGCGAAAACCAGCAATGAAACAATCAGGCTGGCTGAGAATAATCTGCAGAAGAGTGAATCCCGTTTCCGCCAGATGTTTGAGAAACATGGTGCCATAATGATGATGATTGAACCGCATTCCGGCAGAATTGTCGATGCCAATCATGCTGCAGAGACTTTTTATGGCCACGCTTTAGATCAGTTACGGAATATGAATATCGCCGACATCAATCTGTTCCCAGCCGATCTGGTCGCGGAAGATCGTGAACATGCCGCTGCCTGTGAGGAAAACTTTTTCGTTTTTCCACATCGTTTGTCAGATGGTTCCGTCAGAACAGTTGAAGTTCATTCGACTCCGATTGGCGAAGGTGACGCTCTCCTTCTGTATTCAATTATTCACGACATCACCGACCGTATACGATTCGAAGAATCGCTAAAGTCAGAGCGCCAGCGTCTGGCAGGAGTTATTGAGGCAACAAATGCCGGAACGTGGGAATGGAATTTTCTGACAAGTGAAACCGTTTTTAACAATTATTCTGCTGAAATCATCGGCCGCAGGCTGGAAGAGATATCGCCCGGCACTATTGATACATGGACGAAATTTGTCCATCCGGACGATCTTGAAAACAGCAAAGATCTGATGAAGAAACATTTCCGTGGCGAACTACCCTTCTACGAGTGTGAAATGCGGCTGAAGCACAGAAATGGCGCCTTGGTCTGGATTATCAACAGAGGCAAGATTACCAGATGGACGGAAGAGGGAAAACCGCTGCTCATGCAGGGGACGCATCAGGATATCACCGAGCGGAAAAAGAGCGAGCAGATGCTCCGTTTCAACGAGGAGAGGCTGCTGCTTTTGAACGAGCGCCTGGATCTGGCAACCATGGCAGCAGGCATGGGGGTGTGGGATATGGATGTCAACTCCGGCCGGCTCGAATGGGACTCACTGATGTTCACAATTTATGGCTTCAACTCGATGCAGGCGCCTGACGTCGCCGAAATCCGTCGCATCATGACGCACCCTGATGATTTGTCGTCGCAGGACGAAGCGTTGCGCCGGGTGTTGGACGGCAAGGTGGATCTGGACACCGAATTCCGGATAGTCCTCCCTGATGGCGAAATACGCCACATCAAGACCAACGCGCTTTTACAGCGCGATGACGCCGGGAATCCGCTTCGTATCATCGGAGTCGAATATGACATCACCAAGCGCAAACTGGCGGAGGAAGAGCTGGAACTGGCGAAAGACAGTGCAAACGCCGCCAATATCGCCAAGAGTCAGTTTCTTGCCACCATGAGTCACGAAATTCGCACCCCCATGAATGGCGTTATCGGCATGGCCGCCCTTTTGATGGATACCGACCTGAACGAAGAGCAACGTGGATATGCTGAAATTGTCAATAGAAGCGGCGAGAACCTGCTGACCCTGATCAATGACATTCTGGATTTCTCTAAAATTGAGGCTGGCAAGCTGGATATGGAGGTGATTGATTTCGACTTCCGCACAACAGTTGAAGACACCGCTGAAATGCTCTCCATGAGAGCTACGCTTGCTGGTCTGGAGCTGATATGCGATATCGACCCTCAAGTTCCTCACTACCTGAAGGGTGATCCTGGGAGGCTCCGTCAGATCATCACTAACTTGGCGGGCAATTCCATCAAGTTTACTCATCAGGGCGAAGTTGCTATTACTGCGCGGATTGATTCGGAAAACGAAGAGGCTGTTATCATAAAGTTTGAGATAAAGGATACCGGCATCGGAATACCGGCGAACAGGATTAATGCGCTGTTTTCACCGTTTACTCAGGTTGATGGCTCCACCACCCGCAAATATGGCGGCACAGGTCTTGGACTGACGATATCCAAACAGTTGACCGAACTTATGGGTGGCAAGATCGGCATCATCAGCGAGGAGGGGAGAGGCTCCACCTTCTGGTTTACCGTCCGCTTGGAGAGGCAGACATCCGATGTTATCGCAATCCCGGAGGCTTTGAAGCGCACCGAGCTCTCCGGTACAAAGATTCTGGTAGTGGACGACAACAAAACCAACCGCTTATTGATGATTGCTCTGCTCAATCATTGGGGCTGCCCTCACGAAACTGCCGCTGATGCTATGACTGGTATGGCGCTTCTGCGCGAAGCTGCCCAGCAGGGAAACCCATTCCGAGTTGCCCTGCTGGATCAGGAGATGCCCGGTATGGATGGCAGTGAACTTGGCCGCCGGATCAAGTCTGATCCTTTAGTGGAATCAACCCTGATGATCATGGTGACCTCCCTCGCCCAGCG
>CAIMXI010000136.1 GCA_903845365.1 uncultured Geobacteraceae bacterium
ATCGTCAATGTACGTGCAAATCTGCCGCGTATCAACTCCCTGTGCAGAAATTGCAGCTATTTAGCCGCATCCCTCTTTGTCCTGCTTACATTCAGCGGTTTTTCTGATGCACTCATCATTCCGGTTCAACTGTCACTGATCGTCACAGCGGTAGTATCAATGGGTATCAGTCTGTTCCTCTTTGTACGACACTGCCCTGGGGCGGGCTTGTACATGATAGCTTTCGGGCCGTATCTTATTCTTATCTGCCTGAGAATACTGATTAATCTAGGGGTAATTCCAGATGTTATTTTATACGACACGGTTCTCGTTGCATCACTGGCACATATTCTTCTCCTTCACTATGTGGTAACAACGCGTATCATCCAGCACAAAGAGGAAAAGGACTCTCTCAAGATCAGCCTTGCTGCGGAACATCAGGTATCCGGGCAGCAGCGACTGTTTCTCAGGCTGATTTCCCATGAGTTACGGACACCGCTTGCCATTATCGACAGCACCGTTCAGGTGATGCCGTTGCTTTTTAATGATACCGCTAAGCTCGCCGAGAAAACGCTGGCAATACAGTCAGCTACTGATCGCATGCACATTTTGCTCAATAGTTGCCTCACCGATGATCGTCTGGGAGGAGCGGGCATTACGCTGGATCTCGATACGGTCGATATGCGCGCCCTGGCCACGGCTGTCATGGAACGCATTCAGACAGATACTGACCGGCATCAGATTCATCTTGAGATGCATAATGTCTCTGGCAATTTCACCTGTGATCCGATGCTGATAGATATTATGCTCGGTAACCTGCTGGATAATGCGGTGAAATATTCTCCCGAGGGCGGCGATATCACACTTTCTTTCCGGATGGACTCTGCTGATACGCTGCTTCTGGAGGTTAAGGACTGCGGCATTGGAATTTTTCCTGACCAGCAGAAAAAAATCTTCGACCGCTACTACAGGGTAAATCAGGTTCCCGGTGTTCCCGGTGTCGGTCTGGGTCTTCATCTAGTGCAGTTAATAGCGAATCTGCACGGAGGTAGCGTTATGCTGTCAAGTCGTCCGGGCCATGGTAGTACCTTTAGCGTCAGACTCTGTTCACCCCCCGCATCCTGCTGAAACCTCACGTCTGCCCCCCCTGCAAGAAAGCGGTGCAGCAAGATGAGCAGGGTCGCGCTGTGGCGCAGCAGTTGGAAGCGGTGCTAATACCAGGATAAAAACCAGAGAATTCCGCACGTGCGGAATTTGAGCTAACATGCACATTTTGAAGAATACAGCTTCAAAAAGTGGCCAGATTTTTCAGTTTGACAGAAAGAATCAAGACGGGACGCTGGAGCGTCAGAGGCTGCGTTCCCACGCTGGAGCGTGGGAACGATAAGAAAAATATGCGCATAAAATAGAAATATACACCTTTACAAAACGAATTATTATGCGCATAAAGTAGAGCGTTTAATTTAACAAAGGAGATTGCTATGAACCTTGATATTCAACGAACAAAGCCTCAGAAAAAATCTGCAAATCTAAGTATTAGTATAGATCTGCTTCAACTTGCAAAAGAGGATAATCTCAATCTCTCAAAAATGCTTGAAGAGTCGCTTCAATGGTACAAAAAGAAGAAGCAAGAAAAAGAGTGGATCGATAAAAACAAGAAAGCCTTTGTTGATTACAACAGAATGATAAACGAGCATGGTCTCTACAGTGACGAAAGGAGGCTCTTCTAATGGCTCAATTTGATGTATATAGAAATATCGGCAAATACTCAAAAATAGTTCCTTTTGTTGTTGATGTTCAGTCAAACATACTTTCAAATTTTGACACAAGAGTTGTCATTCCGCTTCAGTCTGCTGAATTTATAAAAAATGAGAATATTGATATTATTTCAAGGCTTAACCCGATTATGACGGTATGTGACGCAGAGGTGATACTAGCAACGCAACAGATGGCGGCTGTCCATGTTCGAGAGCTTGGTAAAAAAGTTGATTCACTTGAATCAATGAGACTCGAAATTATTTCAGCCCTTGACGTGCTGACAGGTGGAATTTGAAGATAGAAACCGATGATTTAAAGCAACAAAGCAAGCCTGGCACCGCCTCCTTCTGGAGGCGATAACAATAAACGCCGCGATGATGAAACTAACGCGACCTACCAACGTAGAATTGATTTTTATTGCAAATATACCCCAATGAGGCATAATATTTATGAACCAGGAGTTAATAACCGTTGTTGAAACAACCTCGTTTGTTGCCGATGCAAAAGCCTGTATGACTGATGATGAGCGGACTGAGGCGTATTGGCAGTATTTGCAAAAACCGATCAGGCGAATTTGACGCGAGCAGAAACGAATATGCTGGGCAATGCAGCTAAAATGCTGGCCCGCAAATATGGGGAGTAAAATATGGCACGGATAGCGTTTCAAAAAATCATGGCAG
>CAIMXI010000137.1 GCA_903845365.1 uncultured Geobacteraceae bacterium
CACCGGCAAGGAGCTGGTTGCACGGGCTGTGCACGACGCCAGTCGCCGTGCAAGCAAGCCGTTTGTAACGGTCAATTGTGGTCGCTTCGACGCCAATACCGCAGAAAGTGAACTTTTTGGCCATATGCAGGGTGCGTTCACCAGTGCGAATAAAATGAGGGCAGGCTTGTTCGAACTGGCCGACACCGGCACTCTGTTTATGGATGAAGTGTCGGAGATGCCTCTTGATGTTCAGGTTAAGCTTCTGCGCATCCTCGAAACAAGCACTTTCCGCCGCATGGGGGGGAACCACGATATCCGCGTCAACGTCCGTTTCATCTTTGCTTCTAACAAAATCCTGGCGGATTGTGTCAGCCGTGGTGAATTCAGAGAAGACCTTTATCACCGGATCAACCTGCTGCCGATCCCACTCCCTCCGCTGCGTCTCCGCTCTGATGACATTATTCCACTGACGTGGTTCTTCATTCAGCAGTGTAATGAGAATGACGCCTGGAGTTGGGAAGTCACTGATGAAGCCATGGCTTCACTCATGGCATACCACTGGCCCGGTAACGTCAGGGAATTGCGCAACACCATACGGAGGGCCTGCATTCTCGCCAATGAGCCGATTATCACGCCGGATCTGTTTCCGTTTGCACCACAAAAAGCAGCATATATACCGCCACCAAGCGCCGCTCGTGTCGCTGAAGGCGCTCCCTTTACCGCCTCACCACTTTGGGTCGTTGAACGTGAACATATTCAGAAAGTTCTTGAACTGGTTGAGCAGAACAAGAGTCAGGCCGCGAAGCTGCTTGAAATAGACCGCAAAACTCTTTACAGCAAACTGGAACGTTACGGCTTGGAAACTTAAGGCACCTAATTATGCGACTTCGCGACTCTATTGGTAGAACAATCAACTATTTGCGCCTCTCTGTAACGGATCGCTGCAACCTTCGCTGCAGTTACTGCATGCCGGAGGATGGGATAGGCAAGCATGCTCACGGTGACATCCTCAGCTACGAAGAGCTGTACAAGATCGCCTGTGTCGCCGTTTCAATTGGTATCGATAAAATCCGGATAACCGGCGGCGAACCGCTGGTGCGTAAAGGGATCATCGGCTTTTTACACCAGTTATCAGAAATTCCCCGATTGAAACAACTGGTGTTGACGACGAACGGGGTACTTCTTGAAAAAATGGCCCTGGATCTTCGCGCTGCCGGGGTACAGAGACTCAACATCAGCCTTGATTCTCTCGACCCGCAGACTTTTGCCCAGATATCCCGCTGCGGAGATCTGACGTCTGTTCTGGCAGGCATAGAAATGGCAAAATCCTGTGGTTTCCCGATCAAACTCAACATGGTAGTGATGAGGGGTATTAACGACCATGAGATCCTGGACTTTGCCACCCTGGCAACGACCTCTGCAACCACCGTCCGTTTCATTGAATATATGCCGGCAATCCGTGAACAGAACTGGCAGAGATATGTGGTTCCCGGCTCGGAAATTCTGGAACGCCTGGCGCAACACTTTACTCTGATTCCCGTAGAACAGGCTGAAATGTCCGGCCCGGCTCGAAATTTCCGCATCCCCGGAGCTCCCGGAAGCGTGGGTGTAATCACTCCTGTTTCTCATCACTTCTGTTCCGAATGCAACAGAATCAGGGTCACCGCCACGGGGTTGGCCAAGGGATGCCTTTTTGACGAATCACAGCTTGATCTGAGAGCCGCATTGCGGTCAGGTTCCAGTGTGCAGCTCGCCCATGTATTGAATGCACTTGTCAACTCAAAGCCGGTTCGACATCAGATGAATCCTGACGAATGCCATCATCAGGCATTTAGTATGGCTTCTATCGGCGGCTGAACGCATATTTTCACCAAAAGGAGAATTATATTCATGTCCGGTTCTGTAGTAGCAGTCTGCACCAGCCTCAATAAAGGGGAACGTAAAAAACCGGTCCCAACCGTTGAACTTGTCGTGGGACACGGTGTTTTGGGAGATGCCCATGCGGGAGACTGGCACCGCCAGGTGAGCCTGCTTGCCCAGGAAAGTATCGACAAAATGCGGTCCATGGGTTTGTCAGTCAGTGCCGGTGATTTTGCCGAAAATATTACTACCACCGGCATAGATCTTGTTTCGCTACCCATCGGCAGTCGACTAGCACTTGGCCCAGCTCTCCTTGAGGTTACCCAGATTGGTAAGGAATGTCACACCCGATGTGCCATCTTCTATCAGGCCGGAGACTGTGTCATGCCAAAAGAGGGGATTTTTGCCAGAGTGCTTCAAGGTGGCATTGTGGTTCCTGATACTCCGATTCAGCTTATTGCCCCTTAGTGTCGCAAGCTCTCTCCGCAAACTCTTCGTATAAACTTTTTGCCTTGTAATCGTTGTTGCTTTTTGCACCACTTGCTATGCGTCATGCTGTGTAATTTACTCACAGTGTAGCAAAAAGCTACATTACCGTAGGAGTTAACCTGATTTTGACAACATCTGAGGTTTTACAACAGCTCGACTCGGCAGGCTTACGCCCACCTAAAACAGTGACCCTCGCCATCACCGGCGCTTGCAATCTCAACTGCCACCATTGCTGGGTTGAAGCGGGCGTACCGACGGCGTCTGACCATGTCCCGGTTCTGACGCTGAAAAAAATGATTGCGTCAATCAATGCCCTTGGCGGTGAAGGTCTTCGCCTGACCGGAGGAGAGCCGCTCTGCCACCCCGACTGGCTGGAACTCATGCGTTTTTCCCGTTCCGCCGGCTTTCGTACGCTAGCCATCCAGACAAACGGAATGCTGTTTACCGATGAGCATGTAGCCGCATTACTCGAGTTGGATTTTCCGGGACTTTCAATCCAGATCAGTCTGGACGGGGCGAATCATGCGGCTCACGATCTGGTGCGAGGCGCAGGTGCGTGCGCGAGTACGCAAGCTGGAATTCTGAAACTTGTACGGGCGGGGCTTGCAGGACGTATTTCGCTCTTCATGACTGAGATGAGCCACAACCTGGAAGAGATTCCTGCACTACTGAAATTTGCCGACAGCATGGGTATCGGTTCCCTCAGCAGCGGCACCCTGGTTCTTCAGGGGCGGGCGACTGAGGGCTCAGTTGTTGCGCCTCCTGATAGCCACCAATATATGCGCCTGCTG
>CAIMXI010000138.1 GCA_903845365.1 uncultured Geobacteraceae bacterium
CTTTTCGGTGCGCGGGGCGGAGATGTCCTCAACGAAAAGCAGCTCACTGAAGAATGTCTGCGGTACCTTTATCGCTTGTTGTTCCTGTTTTACATTGAGGCCCGCCCGGAACTTGGCTATGCGCCGATGAAGAGCGAGGAGTTCCGCACCGGTTACAGTCTGGAAAGTCTGCGGGATCTTGAGATGATTCCGCTAACGACTGATGAGTCGCAGAACGGCTACTACATCAATGATTCGATGCACAATCTATTCACGCTGATTTTCGACGGCTTCCCACGTGGTCAAGAAAACCTGGCACTAGCTTTTGATGATGGTCCACAACACCATACCTTCCGGATGCAACCGCTAAAATGTCACTTGTTTGATCCGTCCCGTACAAAGCTTTTAAGCAGGGTCAGATTCCGCAATTCTATTTTGCAACAGGTTATTCTGCTTCTTTCTCAATCTCGCCCTGATGCTGGTAGGCGTGGGCGTATCAGTTATGCCCAGCTTGGAATCAACCAGCTTGGCGCAGTTTATGAGGGTCTGCTTTCATACAGCGGCTTCTTTGCCAAGACTGATCTGTATGAGGTCAAGAAGGCTGATGAGCAGTACAACCAACTGGAAACCGCTTATTTTGTGTCGAAGGAAGAGCTGGTCAATTATGAGGATGCTGAAAAGGTCTTCAACACTGACGGCACATTAAAGATGTATCCCAAAGGGACTTACATTTACCGTCTGGCCGGGAGAAACCGTGAAAAGTCGGCATCCTATTACACACCTGAAGTCCTTACCCAATGTCTGGTCAAGTATGCCCTCAAGGAATTGCTCAAAGAGAAGAGTTCCGATGACATTCTGCAGTTGACGATTTGCGAACCGGCAATGGGGAGCGGAGCGTTCTTGAACGAGGCTATCAACCAGCTTTCCGAAGCCTATCTGCAAAAGAAGCAAAAAGAGACCGGTCAAACTATATCGCACGATAGCTATGCCCAAGAGAAGCAGAAGGTAAAGGCATATCTGGCTGATAATAATGTCTATGGTGTTGACCTTAATCCCACCGCTGTTGAACTGGCCGAGGTTTCTCTTTGGCTCAACTCCATCTGTCCCGGCAATTATGAGACCCCCACTGTCCCGTGGTTTGGCAATCAACTGGTTACCGGCAACTCGTTAATCGGCGCTCGGCGGCAGGTGTTTGCCACTTCCTTTGTTGAGGAAAATCGTAAAGGTAAACAGACGTGGCAGGATGTCGTACCTGACCGTGTGCCATTAGGAACTGAGCGTCCAAAAAACAGCATCTATCACTTTCTTCTTCCTGATGCTGGCATGGCCGATTATGGCGATAAAGTTGTTAAGGCAATGGTTCCGACGGAAATTACGGCAACTAAAGAATGGCGTAAGTCGATTACGAAACCCTTCACCAGTAGTGAAAGTGCAACGCTTTGTCGTCTATCGGGAGCCATTGATAAGTTGTGGAATAAGCACATCGCCGATTGTGCAAAAATCCGGCAGATGACTCGTGATGGCTACAGCATCTTCGGGCATGACGACCGAGGGAAATACTCAAGCAAACTAACCACTCAGCAGAAAGATGACCTGTTCAACAAGGTTCTCAAGTCAGAGAATGTCCACAATTCCAGTGCGTACCGTCGGCTCAAACTTGTAATGGATTATTGGTGTGCTCTTTGGTTCTGGCCGATTACCGAAGCCAGTAACCTGCCAAGCCGTGATGAATGGTTGATGGAGCTGACTGCTATTCTGGAGGGCGGAGTATATGAAGTAGCTCCGGCCAACGATGCCGGGCAGATATACCTGCTTCGCGAGGCAGCGCCGCCACAGCAGGAGATTAACTTTACTGCTGATGAATTCGGTTGGGTGAACGTTGATAAACTATGTAAAGGATTCCCACGGTTGGCGTTGGTGAAGGAGCTGGCTGAACGTTATCGCTACCATCATTGGGAACTGGAGTTTGCTGATTTATTTGTAGAAAACGAAGGTTTTGATTTGATTCTAGGGAATCCGCCCTGGATCAAAGTAAAGTGGGAGGAGACAGGATTTCTTGGCGATTTTCAACCACTATTTTCTGTGAAAAAATATTCTTCTTCTCAAATAAATGATTTAAGAGAAGCTACAATCAGTGAATTCAAGATATTAAGTGAATATTTGTCCGCTTACGAAGAATCTGCCGCATCAATGAACTTTTTTAATTCTATTCAAAACTATTCAATACTGAACGGAAGTCAGACAAATTTGTTTAAATGTTTTCTTCCGATTTCTTGGTATATTTGCAGAACCGATGGAGTCAATGGCTTTGTAACAGGCGAAGGTACTTATAACGATCCTAAAGGTGGTAGTTTACGAGAAGAGTGCTACAAACGATTGAATTATTGTTTTTTCTTTCATAATGAAAAAGAACTATTTAAAGACGTTGGCCATGAAAAGGAATTTGAATTAGTTGTATTTGGAAAATGTAAACCTAAGATCTATTTCGATTTAATTGTAAATTTGTACCATCCGTTAACAATTGATTATTGCTACTCTCATAGCGGTAAAGGAGATGTGCCTGGGATTAAAGATGATAATAATAATTGGGATTTAAAGGGCCATGCTAATCGTATTATCAAGGTAGATATTGTTGTGTTGGAAGTATTTGCTGAAATATTTGATAAGCCCGGTACTCCAGTTTACAGAGCAAAACTACCTTTAATTCATTCAAAAGAAATTATCAGTGTTTTGGACCGTTTTGTTGAATCAACCCAAAAAATCGCATTGTTAGATAAAGACTATTCAACCTCTGTATTATGGGATGAAAGTGGTGCACGCAAAAACGGTACAATCAAGCGAGAAACATTTTTTCCTGATAAATTGAATGAGGTAATCCTTTCAGGACCTCATATTTTTGTTGGTAATCCTTTGTCAAAAACACCTCGGGCCGTATGTATAGAAAAATCTGATTATGATTCAATAGATATGACTATGATTACTGATGATTATTTTCCAAGATGTAATTATGTAGCTGCTTGTGATCATGATGAGTACTTACAAAGAGCACCAGATGTATCTTGGGATAAATCTAAATTTACTGAACACTATAAACTTACCTCAAGGAAGATGCTTAACAGTTCAGCGGAGAGAACATTATTAAGTGCAATAACACCTAGGGGACCAGGACATATTAACGGCTGTTTTAGTATGGTGTTCAAGAATACCAGGCAGTTAGTAAGAATAAGTGCCTCCTTTAGCTCTATACCTTTTGATTTTTTTATAAGAATTAGTGGGAAAGCAAATTTTCTTGATGACGTTGCCCGTCAATTGCCGATTTTAGATACACAACGAATTAAGAGTTTATGCGGTGTGTAGCGTCAGCGGAACCACCGCATAAACTTTTGTTGAACTAAACTGCGTCTGCCCTGCTACCATTTGGATTTTTATCTCGGATTTTGACTCTGGTCACTGAGAAATGCTGGTAGTTTAGTGGGTGTTTGAGGAGATTTTACTGTAGTTATTCTCGTTTTCGTCGCTCTTTCACATAAATTTTGCTAGTTTTGACCCGGATATTGCCCTGTAAATGTCTTTTTTGGTGAGGGCAGGCGCACCTATAGTGTACTCCTGTATTAATTACAGGTACGGTTTTCAGGCTATTGCTGCCACCGGATTCAAATCTCTTTAGGTCGGGCTGCGTGACTTTCTTGGCAGAGAGTCAATCACCACCATAACTCCTTCCGAGCAACAGGGGCATAGATGTTTATTAACCGGTTTTCCTGCTACCTCTTTGATATCATCCGGCGTTATCTTCCTTCTTGGTGCCAGAAGCAGTTGCAGACGTTTTAAGTTTACTCGATTTGCCGGGCTGAGCAGACCGTAGTACCGCACCTTATGGAATCCCTGCGGTAGGACATGCTGGAGATAACGACGCAGGAACTCTTTGCTAGGCAGGGTCATCTTTTTTACTTTTCCTGTGGCGCTCTCCTGATAACGGAAGGTTACCTGTCCGTTGTCCATTGATTCGATCCGGCTGTTAGTAATGGCGATGCGATGGACGTATCGCCCGAGATAGCGGAGTACCTTCTTTGAGTTGGTCAGCGATGGTTTGCAGTATACCACCCACTCCTTTTCCCAGACCTCTTTGGGAAAGTTCTCGTCTGGCAGTGCTTTTTTGGCAAGTTTCATGAATCTCGCCCTGAATAGCTTGGAGAGCGCTTTTACCGGGACAAGCCACTTCTTTCTCGTTGTGCGCCAGTTACCATCCTTATCCAGGCCGCCTGCAGGAACCAGCATATGGACGTGGGGATGAAACTCCATCGCACGGGTCCAGGTGTGCAGTAGCGCCAGTATGGACAGTTTTCCGCCAACATGTTTGGGGTCAAGAGCGAGCTTCATGATCATTTCTGATGCCGCTTGCATAAGGATGGAGTAGAGTTTGCTCTGATTGCTTCGCACGATCTCTCTCAACTCTTGCGGAAGTGTGAAGACAACGTGGAAGTAGCGTACGGGAAGCAACTCAGTTTCCCTTTTTTCCAGCCAACGTTTTATGTCGTTGGTATGGCATTTGGGACAGCTTCTGTTTTTGCAAGAATGGTACGAGTAGTGCTGATAGCCGCACGCATCGCATTCGAGTAGATGACCGCCCATGATTTCCGTGCGGCAGGCGAGTATGTCGGCAAGCGCCCGTTTGTGACTTGGCAGCATCATACCGAATTCATTCCGATACTCTCCACCGAATTTGGCTATGATATCGGCAAGTTCGATCATAGCGACAGGCCTGTCATCAAATTGTTGAGGGCTTTGCTTAAGTGGTCCGTGATCTTGTCGGTCAGATGGGTGTAAATACAGGTGGTTGTGATGCTTCCGTGCCCCAGAATCTTTTGGATGGTGCGGATATCAACACCGCATTCAAGAAGATGGGTGGCAAAGGAATGTCGCAACGAATGGACAGACGCCTTCTTGTTGATACCGCTCTCAAGAAGAGTCGCTTTGAAAGCATTTTGCACCGTGGCAATGTTGATGTGCTCTCCTTCCCGTCCCGGAAAGAGCCACTCCTTTGTCCTGGTCTGTCGCCAGAATTTACGCAGATGAATCAGAGTTGGTTCGGAAAGAGGTACGCTACGGTCTTTACCGCCTTTGCTGTCACGCACCCAGAGCAGGCGCCGCTCACCATCGATATCCTCGACCCTGAGACGGGCTGCTTCGGAGACCCTCAGTCCGCAGGAGTAGATTATCGTTAAGGCCATCTGCACCACCGGCTTGCGAATTGCCGCAATGATGGTGCGAACTTCATTGACTGACAGCACCACCGGCAGCTTTTTTACATGCCTCGGGCGAACCAGGCCAAAGATGTTCCATGTTCGCTTAAGGGTTGTCTCATAGAAGAACTTGATGGCGCATAGATAGATGGTGACGGTACTCTTGGCAAACTTGCGATCATTTATCAGGTACAGAAAGAAGCGCCGAACCTCCTCTTCGGCCAATAAGGCTGGGGAACGATTGTAATGCCTGGCCAATCTCTGCACAGCATCAACATAGCTCTTCTGGGTCTTTGGTGCGAATCCGGCAAGTTGTAAATCTTCCAGCATCCTGCGTCTCAACTCGGTCATAGTCTTTCTCCTCTTCATTGGGGTGCGGCCAAAGGCCAAGAAGAAAGTAAGACAAAGACCATACTGAATGAAGAGACAAAAAAGGCACCTCGGGGGAGATGCCTCTGCTTTGATGCTTTTGGTTTGGTTTTTAAATTACCGCGCAGCGGTTTAGTTCAACAGCTTTACGTTATCGCCCAATAAATGGATCGAAATAACCAAAGCTATCGGGATCACAAGTGCTGTTGGACGAAATGGAGGCACTTTCGCTCATCGGGATATTGCTTTTGAGTTTGCTTCCTGGGTGTCTGCTGAATTCAGGTTGTTTCTCGTTCCCACGGACACCGTGGGAAGATGGGTTGGTTGAGATTGACCGGTGGTGGTAGCCATACGGGACGCTGGAGCGTCCGTGGCTGCATTCCCACGCTGGAGCGTGGGAACGATAAATTTGTCAGAAGAACTTTACGAGTACCTGACGTTCAGGCATTTTTTCGTGCACGCATACGGTTTTATGCTTGAAGAAGCACCTTTGAAGTCTTTGGTAGATGGTATACCAGCCGTTTGGTCAAAATTCATATCAGAGGTGTCACAAAAAGGATTTTAGTTTTGGCTTTCTCGGTAGTTCCGGCTCAAACAGATTTTTCGTTTTCTCGTTCCCACGTTATACGTGGGAATGCATACCCGGACGCTCCGCGTCCAGGCATTCGTGACGCGGAGCGTCAACTCATTGCGTTACCACGCAGAGCGTGGGAACGAGGATAAAATGCGGACAGGATGTCCGCGCTCCCAGGTTTTTATCATTTCAGGAGGCACAAACCATGACCCGCACAACCATAATCCCCATCCTGCTCCTTTTCACCCTCATGACTTCACTTTTCAGCACAACTGCCAACGCTGAAATTTATACCGGTCAACTGCCGCAAACCGGCCAAACCACTTGTTACGATGCCGCAGGCACAGCTATCGCCTGCGCCGGCACCGGGCAGGATGGTGATTTGCTGTTGGGGCTTACCTGGCCTGACCCGCGTTTTGTGAGCAACAGCGATCAGACTGTTACCGACAAGCTGACCGGGCTGATCTGGAGCAAGGATGCTAACCCTGACGGAGGAACCAAAACCTGGCAAGAGGGTCTGGATTATATCAAAACACTCAACAGCCAGAAGTACCTCGGATATAGCGACTGGCGACTTCCTAACGTCAATGAAATTAAAAGCCTGGTCAATCAGCAGCAATCGAATCCTGCCACTTGGCTAAATGGGCAAGGATTTTCTAATGTTAAGGTGGACTACTACTGGTCGTCTACTACCGTCGCCCACAGCACAAGCTACGCATGGATCGTCAACATGAACTATGGCTACACGAGCTTCAAGGTTAAGACTCCCATCAGCAACTATGTTTGGCCCGTGCGTGGCGGACAGATGGGCACTTTGACTCTTTCTACAACGGGCCAAACTACCTGTTATAATGGAAGCGGAGCTACGATAACATGCTCTGGAACGGGACAAGATGGTGAATTGCGAACTGGTGCTGTATGGCCATCACCCCGTTTTGTTTCCTATGCGGATCAGACTGTGACAGATAATCTGACAAGCCTTGTCTGGAGCATGTCCGTAAATTCCGTCGGAGGTAAAAGCTGGCAAGAGGCTCTTGATTACATCAAAAGCATTAACAGCAGCAACTATCTTGGTTACAGTGATTGGCGTCTGCCGAATAGAAACGAGTTGGAAAGCCTGGTGAACAGGGGGCAGCTATCATCCGAAACATGGTTGAATGGGCAAGGATTTTCTAATGTTCAGGCGAACTACTGCTGGTCGTCTACTACCAACGCCAGCGGCACGAGCGGCGCATGGATCGTCGGCGTAGGCACTGGCGAAACGTTCTACTTCAATAAGACTAAGACCTACGACGTCTATGTTTGGCCCGTGCGTGGCGGACAGTGGGATCCATTTGACACTTTGCTTGTCGGAAAGAACACATTGGCAAAATATATCGTATTGGGTAAACAGTCGCAAGCAGAGATGTTAATAGTGAATCGCGGCGAACCCGACGAAAATTTTTCAGCAAAAATGACAGGAAGCAATTCCGCTGAATTCAGCTTTGCCCCGGGCGGCTCAGCTCCATGCACAAGTTTAAACCCCACATTAGCTTCAGCAGCATCCTGTACCCTGCTTGTTACCGTCAACCCCGTATCCACAGGATATAAATCAGCCAACCTGACCATAACCGCCAACAGCGCCAGCAAGGATATCGCAATTTCAACAACCGCCTACAGCACCATACTTGGCACAATAACCGACATATCAACCGGCCTGCCAGTATCCGGTGCAACAGTTACGCTTGATACAAACGCAACCGCCACAACCGATGCCGCAGGTGCCTATAATTTTGGAACCGCCATACCATCCGGAACCTACAAGATAACCAGCGTAACAAAAACCGGCTATCAGAGCGTAAGCGCTGCAAATCTGGTGGTCAACAACACTCAAAGCGCCACGGCAAACATCCTCCTCCCGACCCCCGGCACCTTCAACATAACCAGCACCCAACTCCCATCCGCCACCGCCGGAACTGCATACAATAGCCGTGTTATGTTATCCGGCGGCACATATCCATACACCTTCAGCAAAGTATACGGCAATCTTCCAACCGGCCTGTCACTCGATACCACCACCGGCACAATCAGCGGCACTCCAACCGGCTCCGGCAGCTATACATTTGGCATCGGCGCAACAGACAATGTTTCAGCCTACAGCGAAGTTGAATTTACCATCGATATAACAGGCACTTTAGCAATCACCACAACATCATTATCAAGAGCAACCGTCAACAGCAGCTATCCGGCAACAATCACAGCAACCGGCGGAAAAACGGCTTACAGCTACAGCATGACCTCCGGAGCCCTCCCAGCCGGACTCACCCTGACCATAACCGGCACATTCAGCGGCAAACCGACAACCAGCGGAGACTTTCCAATAACGATAACCGTCACCGACAGCACTGGACGCACTGCATCACAAAACCTGACCTTCAGCGTCGATCAACCGTTGACAATAACCACAACAAAACTTGACGTCGCAAAACAGGGGGTCGCATACACACTTACCCCAACAATCACCGGCGGATACAGTACAAAAACCTGGTCGCTCTATTCCGGCGTTTTGCCAGCCGGAGTTACATTAAGCACGACAACCGGTACAATCAGCGGAACCCCGACAGAAGTTGCCAGCCGCGTAATAACCCTGCTGGTGACTGATGCCGTAGGCCGAACAGATTTTAAAAGCTATCCGATGACTGTAACCGTCCCGCTTGGGTTTAGTAGCTCCAAATTCCCTAATGCGCCACTGAATGCCGCATATAGTGAACGTGCCCAGGTTATAGGGGGAATTGCCCCATACACCATAACCACCAGCGACACGCCACCCGCAGGACTAACCTTTAATAACGGCCAGTTATCAGGCACAGCAACACAAGCCGTTGTAAAAAGCCTCGGCTTGACCGTAACCGACAGCAGCTATCCGACACCACAAACATTTGCTCAGACTTTCAGCATCAGAGTCACAAGCCTCCTTACACCAACAACCGGCGCGACATTGCCAACCGCCAAAAAAGGTGTCGCCATAACCGCAGTCAACTTTGCCGCAACCGGCGGTTCCGCCCCCTACAGTTGGAGCCATATCGGTGGCACATTACCGACCGGAGTTACGTTTAACCCAACAACAGCCACATTATCCGGCACACCGACAGACATCGGAGATTTCAGCTTTACCCTTCATCTTGCAGACAGCGTTGGCAACCAGACAGGCGACAGCATCAACCCTGACAAGGTATTCAATCTCCACGTTTCCGATACGCTGACAGTAACTACAACGAGCCTGCCCACAGCCGCATTAAATATTCCATACAGCACAACCCTGACATCAAACGGTGGATTTCAACCGATAACCTGGAAAGTTTCAACCGGCACACTGCCAACCGGCATCACACTTGACGTTACAACCGGCCAGTTGTCAGGCACGCCGACAGGCTCAACCGCAACGGTTACATTTATGGCAACAGACAGCGACGCAACAAAACAGACAGCCACACAACAGTTGACCATCACCGTCAGCTCGACACTCACTATAATTGAAACAACTCTGCCCGATGCCAAAACTTCATCCGGATACAGCGCAAATATCAGAGCGCAATTTGGAACAGCCCCTTATAGTTGGCGGATCTCCGCCGGAACACTCCCGGCAGGGCTAAATCTCGCTTCAACCGCAACAAACGCCACAATAAGCGGCGCACCAACAGCAATCGGAGCAGCGACATTTACGGTTGAAGTCGCAGATTCATCCGCTACCGCGCAAAAAGTGACACGTCAGTTTACCATTACAATCCAGGGAGCGCTTTCAAACAATTCAGCCACACTGCCACCAATAACAACCGGCCAGCCTTATACAGCAAACATAAACGTCAGCGGTGGAGCCACTCCATACAGCTTTACCGTAACGGCAGGCACACTACCGCAAGGGATCTATCTTAACTCAGCTTCCGGTGTAATCAGTGGCACAACATCAACAACAGGCGGCTCCACATTTACCATAACCGTCACAGATTCCGGCGTACCTGCCCAAAGCGTCAGCCAGACATATACCCTGACCGCATTGGTAAGTGTACCGATTACCAAATCCACCGCTTCCGCCGGTAACATTAGCAGCAATCCGGCTGGTATAACCTGCGACACAACCTGCACCTCTACCAGCGGATCTTTTGCTGCGGGAAGCAGCGTTGTCATCACGGCCACACCGGCAACAGGCTACTACCTCTCCTCCTGGAGCGGCTGTGACAGCAGCAGCGGCAACAGTTGCAGCATAACCGCCCGGGACGGACTCTCGCCTATAACTGCCTCCTTCAGCCGCCAGATGGCCACCGGCCTGACAATGGGACCGCCGGTCACCAGCATCAAGACAAACGCAACCGTAACCCTTTCCGGCGTTCTCGGCACCATCCCGGCAGGCAATGGCGACCATCTCAGCGGGAAAACCATCAGCATCACGCTCACCAAACCGGACGGAACAGCCATCACCCCGGCCTACACAGCGATAACAACCGGCACCTCCGGCAGTTGGAGCCTTCAGATACCAGCCATCTTCACCGCTCCTGGCACCTACCTGGCAAGCGCAACCTTTACCGGCTCCACCGAACTGATCGCCACTACCTCAAGCACATCGACTATTCTGATGGACAAGAGCGCTGGTTATGCCATTGTCGTCACCGGAAAAAGCACGAACAACTACCTGCTTGACCTCCATACCACCAGCACCGATGCCATTGTTGCCACCCTCAAAAAGCGTGGTTTTCTTGACACTAACATCAACTACCTGAAGAGTACGACAAACTCTACCGTAACCAAAACACAAATTCAGGCAGCCATAGCCAACTGGGCCAAAGATAAACTGGCAGCATCCGCCGCACCGCTCTACCTCATCATGATTGACCACGGAAGTTCTAGCGGCTTTGTACTTGGGGATGAAACACTGACTCCCAATGACCTCAAAGGATGGTTCGACACACTGGAAGCTGATACGTCGATCACATCTGCAGTAAACAGCTACAAACGCTTTATCATCATCGGTAGCTGCTACTCCGGCCAGTTTGTCGTACCACTCTCAAAAACAGGTCGGGTGATCATCACAAGTGCCGGTGAAACCGAAGAATCAATTGCCGGTGTCAAAATGTGGGACATCAACAGCAGCAGCTACCTCACAGGCGGCGAATACTTTATCGACTCACTCTTCACCTTTCTTGGCCGGGGAGACAACTTCAAGAATGCATTCATCAGCGCCAGCGGCTCACTCCCGGCCAGAGATGCCAGAAGAATCACCAACGGCTATCACTACGGCGTCTGGGATACCCTGGCGCAACACCCTTTACTTGACGACAACGGCGATGGCAGTGGCAGCTACCAACTGACTGGGTCTGATAGTCTGATAGCCGCCACACTTAAACTTGGCGAAGGGATCACAACCAATGCCGGTGACAACCCGGCTGACATTAAAACAGTAACACCGCAAACCAGTCTGGACAGCAGCAGCACCAGCACAACACTTTGGCTGCAGGCAAACATGGACGCAAGAGTCGGCTCCGCTTGGGTAGAAATCCGTACCCCAGACACCACAGCAACCGGAGCAGGAACCGGTGGGCAGGTCATTATCAACCTGACCACACAAACCCTTACCCACAACAGCACCACAGGCAGATGGGAAACTATATGGAACGGCTTTACCAAGGAAGGAAGGTACGACATCTTCTACTACACCACTGACATTCAGACAGGCGAACAGTCACCGCCGGTACAATCCACGGCGTACAAGAACAAAGTAAGTAACACAGCGCCAACCACATTCGACCTTCTGACTCCAGCAGGCGAGAGCACCGTTAATCAAGAATTCAGTGCGAGCTGGCAGGAGAGCAGCGATAGTGATGGTCTGACATACACTCTTCAGATTGCAGCCGACCAGAACTTTAGCAATATATTCTACATCGAGCAGGACATACCGCAGGGCTTTACAGTAATCCCTGATACTGCCCTGAAGAACCCGGCACAATCGAACGCATATATCTGTGAAAATGGAGACAACTACTGCTGGTGGCGCATCAAGGCAATTGACAGCTATGGCGCAATGACTTCCAGCACATCGGCCAGAAGTTTTACAATTGTACGAACAAACGGCCTCCCCGGCACCATCAAAGGTTATCTGAAGAGCAGCAGTGGCGTACCCATATCCGGTGCTATAGTTGCCATTGGTACGGTAAGCACCACTACTCAGTCAAATGGTGCTTTCATTATTACTGTACCAACTGGCAGCCATACAGTTACAGCCACGGCAACCGGATATCAGCAGAAGAGTGTAATGGTAACCGCAATCGCCGGTAAGACAGTCTCCAGCGATGTCAGCCTTCTGCCGAACGCAACAATAAAACAGGACAGCAGCATAACCGTAACTACGTCTGCACCGCCAACCGCCGCCTACAACACTCAATTCACCGTAGCTGCCACCTCCAGCTCCGGCCTTGCCGTGACCTACAGCAGCGGCACGCCAACCATCTGCACCAACAGCGGCGCCACCTTTACTATGATAGCTGGTAGCGGCACCTGCACCGTCCAATATGATCAGGGTGGCAACAATGACTTCAACGCCACTCCGCAAAAGACCGACAGCACCACGGCAAACAAAGCAGGTCAGACAATCGGCGCAATCAGTTTCAACCCGACAACCCTTACCGCCGGCGGTACGACAAGCGCTTCAGCAACAGCCACCTCCGGTCTGAGTGTCACCTTTACCAGCATAACTCCTGCAGTATGCAGCGTCAGCGGAACCACCGTAAACGGTATAACCTCCGGCATCTGCACAGTAGCCGCTAACCAACCGGGTGACAGTACCTATGCCGCAGCCAGTGATGTTCAGAAGACGATCACGGTTGCCAACGCCAGCTACACAGTGACCGGCAGCACAAGCGGCAACGGCAGTATTCAGTGCATAACGCCGGTGATCAGTGGCAATACAACCACCTGCACACTGACTCCTGATACCGGGTTCAGAATCTCTGCAGCAAGTGGCTGTAGCACCGGCAACCTGACCGGCACCATCTACACCACCGGAACAATAACCGCCAGTTGCACTGTAACTGCCAGTTTTGCCGTGCAAAAGGCAGGCGACTGCGACAACAGCGGAACAGTGACGATCGCGGAAGTGCAGTCTGCTATCAATATGTTCCTGGGGTTGAAAGCAGTGGATATATGTGTGGATCTGGACAACAGCAACGGTGTCTCGATCGCCGAAGTACAAAAGGTGATAAATAGTTTTTTGGGATTGTAGCCTCAAGGTAAATATAGGCAGAAACAGACAAGCCGACCCTCACTACGAGGGTCGGCTTGTCTGTTTGGCTGTGGGTGATTCCATACGTTATCCTACTCAACGGCCGGACAGCGATGGAACATTTCAGAAGTAGCGTTTCAGAAGACCGGCGAAGGCTTGGCCGTGGCGGGCTTCATCCTTGCACATCTCATGAACTGTGTCATGGATGGCGTCGTAGTTGAGTTGCTTGGCCTTCGTTGCCAGGTCTTTTTTGCCTTTGCAGGCTCCATTTTCAGCTTCAACACGCATAGTCAGGTTAGTCTTGGTGTCGGCTTTTAGCACTTCGCCAAGCAACTCGGCGAATTTGGCGGCGTGCTCAGCTTCCTCGAAGGCGATCCGCTTGTATGCTTCAGCTATTTCAGGGAATCCTTCACGGTCGGCCTGACGGCTCATCGCAAGGTACATGCCGACTTCGGTGCATTCACCCGCGAAGTTTCTCTGGAGACCTGCGACAATCTCAGGATCAACACCCTGAGCAACGCCGATTTTGTGCTCATCAGCCCAAGCAAGAGCACCTTCATCCTTGAGGGCAAATTTATCTGCCGGAGCCTTGCATTGAGGACACTCTGACGGTGGTGCATCTCCTTCGTGAACATAGCCACATACTGAACAAACATATTTCTTCATAACTCTTCCTCCTATTGTAATTATTTGCCAGATGTTTATCACAAACGGCTCTGACATGGAAACTATTTTTTACGGCACTCAGCACCACTGGTTCCAAAAAAATTGGTACGCTAAGCCTTGAAAGCCTCTGCAAGCAGACCGTCCTGCTCGATCTTGTGCATCCGGTGCGATCCTGTTGCCGGGGCAGCAGCAGGCGGTCGTCCGACATAACTCAACTCACTACCACATAACTTCTCCAGATCGTACCTCAAAAAACTCCAGGCACCCATATTGGCAGGCTCCTCCTGAACCCATCGGCAGATATTCATGTTGCTGTACCGGGAGAGTGCGGCACTTAACAGGTCTTCTCTCAGCGGATAGAGCTGTTCCACCCGGATTATGGCGACATCCTCCCGCTGTTCCTGCTCACGATGTTCACGCAGGTCGTAATAGACTTTGCCACTGCATAACAGGACGGTTGTAACAGCATCACTCTCCGTCTCTTCCGTCAGAATTTCACGGAACGATCCTTTGGTGAGATCGCTCAGATCAGACACGCATTTGGGGTGACGCAGAAAACTTTTCGGAGTGAATACGATCAATGGTTTACGGAAAGGAAGATGTACCTGGCGCCGCAGCAGATGAAAAAGCTGAGCTGGGGTAGTCGGGTTGACCACCAGCAGGTTCTGCTCTGCACAGAGCTGCAGGTAGCGCTCTATTCTGGCGCTTGAATGTTCGGCCCCCTGCCCCTCATAACCATGCGGCAGCAGCATAACCAGACCACAGGAACGATCCCATTTGGTCTCGCCACCAGCAATGAACTGGTCGATGATTACCTGTGCCCCGTTGGCAAAATCTCCGAACTGGGCCTCCCAGAGAACCAGCGGTTTTGGTGATGACGCAGCGTAGCCATATTCAAAGCCAAGCACCGCATTTTCCGAAAGCAGACTGTCGTACACGGTAAACCGCGCCGAAGCTTCCAGAAGGGAGAGTAATGGAGTATGAGTCGCGCCGGTCTTAATATCGTGAAGTACCGCATGGCGATGATTAAAGGTGCCACGCCGACAGTCCTGACCGGATAAACGGATGTCGATACCTTCCGTCAGCAAGGTGGCGTAGGCAAGGGTCTCGGCGTTGCCCCAGTCAATTCCGGTACCGCTTGTGACAGCCTGAAGGCGCTTCTGAATGAGAGTGGCAATCTTGGGGTGCGGGGTGAAACCGGGCGGTAGCGTGGCCAGTTGTTCCGACAGATTGACGAGCTGTTCCTGCCTGACGTTGGTCGCTATTGTTATCGGCGAGTATTCCCGCTCAATCCCCTGCCACTCTGATTTAAAGCCCAGTCCCACCGTTTCCGCCGGTGATTCAAGCGCTGTCTGCAGTATACCGTTCGCCTCTTTTTCCATGAGATCCGGAATCTCAGCTGCCAGACCGTCTGCACGGAGTCGTTCAGCATACAGCTTGTGTACGGGGGGGTGCTGTTTGATCCAATCGTACATCTGCGGCTGGGTAAAGGCCGGCTCGTCACCTTCGTTGTGACCGTGACGACGGTAGCAGTTTATTTCGACCACCACATCACGGCCAAAGGTTTGCCGGTAGTCAAGGGCAACTCTGGCGACGTGAGCTACCGCCTCTGGGTCTTCGCCATGGATATGAAAAACCGGCACCATCAGCATTTTTGCCACATCAGTGGCGTAATGGGTGGAACGGGCATCGGCCGGCAGTGTCGTAAATCCGATCTGGTTATTCAGGACAACGTGGATGGTTCCGCCTGTCCTATAGCCCTCCAACTGAGAAAGGTTGAGGGTTTCAGGCACCATACCCTGACCGGCGAACGCAGCATCTCCATGCACCAGTACCGGCAACAACTGTTTTTTGCCGTCAGCCCCCCGGAGATCCTGACGCGCACGGCATTTGCCCTCGACAACCGGATCAACCGCTTCGAGGTGGCTCGGATTGAATGCCAGAGTAAGATGCATCCGTGAGCCGTCAGGGAGAACCCGGTCATGATCGAATCCCTTATGATATTTGACATCTCCCTCCCCGACAAAACCGGACTCGCTATTGTCAGCAAACTCGGAGAAAATCGTTGATAACGGCTTGCCGACAATATTGGCCAGCACATTAAGCCTCCCTCGATGAGACATGCCAAGGATAAGCTCTTTAATCCCGGAAACTGCGGAGCCACTGACAAGCTGTTCGAGGAAGACGATCAGCGCTTCCCCCCCTTCCAGGGAGAAACGTTTCTGGCCGACAAAGCGCCGATGGAGGAACGCTTCGAAGAGTGCGGCATCGATCAACTGTCTGAGAATCGTCTGCCGGTCGTCCATGGTGAAGGGGTGCCTGTTGCAGGTTGGCTCAAGCCGGTCTTTGAACCACTGCCGTTCCGACGGCTCCTGAATATGCATGAATTCAACGCCGATAGAGCGACAGTAAGTCTCGCGAAGACTTGCGACGATCTCGCGCAAGGTGGCGCGCTGCAGATGAAAACTGGGGTTTATGAAAACGGTATCAAGATCGCTTTCATCCAGCTCAAAATTGTTGAGATCCAGCAGTGGATGAGAAAGCGCACAAGGTTTCAGAGGATCGGTGCAGGCGAGCAGATGACCGATGTCGCGGTAGCGAGTGATGAGAGATGCAACTCCGGACTGTTTTTTGGAACAGTCAACGCACGATTGCCGCCCCGGAACTGGACCGGGGGGCTGATTTCCACCTTCTGCCAGAGAAAATCCGCTGAAAAAAGCCTGCCATGTGACATCCAGCTGATCCGGTTCGTCAAGCCAGCGCTGGTACTGGCTTTCCAGCCAGTCAGGAGTTACATTTTCGAAAAAATTCATAATTATCTCCGATCTAATTTGTTGATTCGTCGCCTAAAAGCGTTTACTTCTAGTGCGTCGTTGCGTAGTAGCGTGAAACTGTTTTTAAGTCAACGCTTTATCCGCCTGAATTCCCATGGGGGTTGCGGATTTGATCCTCTCCACAACCCGGCACGTCGGGATCGGGCGCCGGCTTCGTTGCGTATGTATACGGACTCATACGGCGCATGAAGATACTGGCGGTAGGCCCAGGCCATACCCTCTAAAATCATTTCACGATTGATATCATTGCCATTATGGCGGATTACCGCCACTATCCGCTTATACTGATCAACATCCATAATCTCTGCCGATACCCGCCGTCCCATGATCTTATACATCAACATGCGCTTCGAAACATCTCCGTACTGTTGTCCCGGCTTGCCAGGTTTCTTCGTCTCTGGTGCATCGATACCGTACAGACGCACCTTGAGACGGCTATCTTCGCGGGTAGTCAGCAGTATCGTGTCACCGTCGTAAACAGCCTTTACAAAACCTTCGACGACTCTTCCGGCGTTTGCTGAGGAGGCCAGCAGCAGAACCTGTAAAGTGGTGAGTAGATAGATTATCATTCAAATCAGCTCTGCGGCATAATTAAATTCCGTTGTGTCCGCAAGCCCACGGCCTGATTTGAAAGCAGCAATAATTTCCCCCCACCGCTCTCGTGGCTCTTCGCTCAGGTCAATAACAAACGAGCAGCACCCCTTCTGCCGCAATTCAGTGTGGTGCGCCGTCAGTGAGAAGGGGAGTGACGAGCTGATCGTCTGCAAGCCGTCGTGGCTGGTGACCCGGTATGTCTCACCACGGTCGGAGCGGAGCGGGGTATTGGCATGTACATCTTTGATGCGGATTTTAGTCGTCATTACCGGCAGCGGTGAATATACCATTACTCGCCTTTCGATCTCTACTCCGGCTCCGAGTAGGTCGGCAATGTTGGCGCTGTCATCCTCCAGATAGAGCGTAGCTGATCTGGCACCCAGCTCCTTCCATGCCGCCAGCGCCTGGCTGTTTAGAGAAAAACAGCGGTGCCAGGTCGATATATGTATGCCGTCAAGTCCACGCAATAGCTCGAAATGGGACAGATTGGCCGCCTCAAAACGGCGGAATCCTGCGTCATGCAGGCTGCGAATGGTGTCGCGATAGAGCGGAACCTCACGATCAAAGAGAATGAACGGGATCTGCCAGATGATGCTTTCTTCCGAGCCACGCATTCGTGGCACTACCGAGGCAAGCTGATGAATAGTCGCTTTTGAGAGTGGCAGCAGCGTCGCGTCGGCACCGTTCTGGAGCGGAAAGCGCCACTCTTTCGGCTCATCAATAACAACCGTCAGCGTTTCGCGTGGCAAAGTCCGTCCTACTGATGTGCGGACAAGCTCCAACTCCCTCAGCGCTTCCTTGCGGGCAGATGCGAGCTGTTCCCGGAAAACGGAAGAAGATGCTTCGAGCAGTTGCCGGTAAAAACTGCGACGCAGATCCTTGAACAGTGCCGAAGGGATGAGTACGGCGGGAAAATCCGGGGCGCTCAGCGACTCAAGCGTAAAAGGGGTTTCGCCGCATTTAGAAAACTGGCCGGTCAGTACCGCCTGCATGTCGCCGCTACGCGCCGGCGCAAGTGAAGCGAGCGGGAAACTGAACTCGTGTTGATACCCTGATACGGAAGCGGAGATACAAAGCCGTTCATTCTTCATGGAAACGACCAGCCGACATGGAAGTTTATCTCCCCGCACCCCCTCCAGTCTGCGTAGGCAGGCGTTGTCGCTCAGAGTGTACGCCTCTCTGGAGGATACCTTGTAGATCGAATCACCGACTGAGAAACTAAATGGTGTTTCAACCTCAACCAGAGTTCCTGCCGAAGCCTCCATACACTTCTTGCGATTAACAACTATCTCGCGCACGGTCCAGGCTTGACCGGGCATGTCGCTTTTCGGCTGCGCCCGCAGGCGGTCTCCTACACGCAGGGGATCTCTGGTTTCAAAGATCAGACTCTTCCCTTTGATGCCTTTGATCTGGCCTATAAACCGTCCGGTACCCCCCTTCTGCCAGGGGTTAGCGATGTCATCAGGCTGTTGTGACGCAAGAAAACCTTTAGTCGGGGTACGACCGAACGAATATTTCAGTATCCCTTTGGCAGCGGTCAACGCTTCCTTGCGCGACTTCTCCGGAGCATCAAGCACACTGCGGTAAGCTTCGACTACCGAGGCGACGTACTCGGCCGATTTCATCCGCCCTTCGATTTTGAGCGACTTCACCCCCGCCTTGACCAGATCCGGAATCATCTCTATTGCCGAGAGGTCGCTCGTGGAAAAGTAGTATCCTTCCTTGCCGCGATGGTTATAAAGGCGGCGGCAGGGCTGGGCGCAACGACCGCGATTGCCGCTGTGACCACCTAAGAGTGACGAGAAGAAACATTGCCCCGAGATGGAAAAGCAGAGTGCGCCATGGACGAAGCATTCAATCTCGACCGGCGATGAGGCAGCTATTGCAGCAACTTCATCGATCGCCAGTTCACGCGCCAGTACCACCCGCTGGAAACCGAGTTCCTCAAGCATCCTGACACCCGGCGTATTGTGGATCGTCATCTGGGTTGATGCGTGGAGAGGAATAGAGGGGAAGTGATTACGGATCAGGCGTGCAACCGCCAGATCCTGGAGAATAACGCCATCCACCCGCATCCCCGCCAGAGCGGCCAGCGTATCAACGAGCTGCGGCAGCTCCTTCTCCTTCACCAGCGTATTCAGAGTGACGTAAATCTTCCGGTTCTGGCCATGAGCATACGCCAGCATCCGCTCCATCTGGGGCAGCGTGAAATTTTTTGCCCGAGCCCGGGCAGAAAAGTCCTGCAGACCTGCATATACAGCATCAGCCCCCTTTTCGAGGGCGGCGAAGAAGGATTCGAGTGAGCCGGCGGGGGCGAGAAGTTCTGGTTTTGCGTGTGTTATTTCCATTTATGATACCTCTAAAAGAAACGCGTCTAGTTCGCGAATGTTGTCGACACGGTATTTCGCATCAAAGTGGACATGAGCCATCAGCTCGTTTCGCTCTGCTTCTTCTCTTGAGTACTCAGCCGGCCAGATGCTGATGGTATATGCCAGGTAGAACTGACTTTATGAAGGTACAGCCTCACATTCAGCAATATAAGATTGAATCACCGGTAAATCGGCTTCGGCCCAATCAAGGGTGTGCAATTTCTCTGGCGGCAGCCATGCGATCGCTGAGTGTTCATGCAGTGTTATTTCCCCTGAAACTATTGAGCAGATGTGCGGATAAAGCGTGACTTCAAAAGATTCATATGTATGCGTGTTTGGCGGTAGGGTTTTTCCCACGAATATGTTGACACTCATTTCTTCAACCAATTCTCGCCGCAAGCAGTCTTCTGGCGACTCACCCTGATCTATCTTGCCGCCAGGAAACTCCCACTTGAGCGGTAAACTCATAACAGCGCTTCGCTGGGCGGCCAGCACCAGTCCATCTTGTTCAATAATGGCACAGGCTACATGAATATGCTTATTGCCATTCAATCAAAACGCCCCTACCTAAGCTCAATAAATCTGACCCATTTCGATTGTTGATTGAGGGGCCGTCAGGCTTTGTTACTTCATCCATAAAACCACCCCTCACTCCCCATCCGTCCCAATCAACCCTTTTGCATCGCTTCTATCAAGTTCAAGAAACGGCGGCGTGCTCTTGATCCGCTTGCAACGCGACCAGTTGACGTGTTGCAATAATGAAGGAGTAATTTATTATGGTTACGATTTCCCCTTGTAGTCTGTTGAAGCCTCGGCACAGCCTGATACTCTTGTTGTGCCGAAACCCAGTTGTGCCGCAGTTGCAATCGAAGTGGTAAGCCGGGTATGAAGTGCTGCGGCAAGAGGAAGCCCTATGACCTCTTTCAGGCATCTTCCTTCATCTTCCACACTTCTTTTAACGCATTTGAATCTTCACCCCTCTTCATACATAACCTCCATTGGCGTGGCCATTCGAAATTGCCTTGAATAAGGGGTAGCAGCACATCGGCGCTGGCAACGTCGGCCATATATTTCTTCCCGTCAGCATCAGCAGCTCCAAGTTTCAGTTGGTGACAATTTGTCACCAACTCGCTGCCTTCCTTGCCAAGTCGTTCTTTTAGCATGGAGCATTACCAGAGCACTTTCAATCCGAGTTTTCGATAGGCGGCAAAAGCGCTGTCTTGGGATATGAGTGTCAATTTATGGGAGATGGCCTGCCAAATAATCAGACGGTCAAAAGGGTCTTTGTGTTCCATGCGAGGCAAGTGATGGAAAGTAGCGGCATCATCAGCGGCAACCGGCAGTATATCAAAACCGGACTGACGGACTATGGCGGGAAAATCATCCGGGGCTACGCCGGACAGCTCCAGCTTTCCAGTTGCGAACTTGAGAGAGATTTCCCAGAAAGAAACCACGCTGACAGAGACGGTTACTTCTGGATTTCTGATGCTTTCCGCCGCTTTTTTACCAAGACGGGATGGGTCAAACAGCGTCCAGAGGAGGGCATGTGTATCGAGCAGGCAACTCATAACGACAGCAATTCATCATCATTAATCTTGAAGTCGGCCGAGATTGCAAACGTCGCCTTGTCGGCCAAAAGGCCGAGGATGCGCTGAGGTTTGCCGCCATAGCGGTCATAGGGAACCAACACGGCAATTTTTTCCTTCTTCTTGCCATAGCTGATAACGACATCCTCTCCATGTTGAACAAAATCAATTACTTGTGAAAAATTGGCTTTAAAATGGCCAACTGACATGGTTTGCATGGTAATGAACCTCCGTTTGTCATGTGATAATATCCTGTTTTCGTGTCACGTTGTCAAGCAAATGAACAGTCCGCTCAAAATTTCAACCAACTTTCACTCCCCATCCGTCCCAATCAACCCTTTTGCATCGCTTCCATCAAGATCAAGAAACGGTGGCAAGCTCGGTGGTATCCACCCGATCTGTTTTATCGCCGAAGTTTTACATTCAGTCAATCATGATGCAGGAGTTCAAACCAAAACGCCCCGTAAAACGGGGCGTAGTTTTTTACAGGATAGTTGTGGGCAACTCTACCCACGATTCATGTTGCAAAATATATCCGTACAACACATATTCCCCTTCGGGTTTCTTGACAAGTCTGAAATCAACAGGGCGTACAGGCACAACTTCTTTTGATTCAGGAGCTTTAGTCGGATTTTTGAATTTTTTTACAGGCATTTTGAAATCTCCTTTTTGAATTGTTTTAAATTTCCTCATACAGAAAGCGCCCCAAGAGGGGCGCTCACTCAAGATATGCAAATTTTAGGATTCAAGGCAATTTTTCCAGCAGAATACGCAGCATTCGGCGGAGTGGTTCCGCCGCACCCCAAAGGAGCTGATCGCCGCAGGTAAAGGCGGAGACGTACTGCGACCCCATCTTCATCTTACGTACGCGACCGATCGGCACAGTCAATGTGCCAGAAACGGCAGCAGGAGTGAGACCTGCCAGAGAATCAGCTTTCGTGTTGGGGATCAGTTTGACCCATTGATTGTCACTCTTGATAAGATTCTCGATCTCGGTAATTGGCAGATCCTTGTTCAGCTTGATCGTCAAAGCCTGGCTGTGACAGCGCATAGCACCAACCCGCACACAGATGCCGTCGACCGGAATCGGGGTCGTAGTCCCCAGAATTTTGTTGGTTTCGGCAAAACCCTTCCACTCTTCACGGCTTTGGCCATCTTCAACTTCACGGTCGATCCATGGGAGCAGGTTGCCGGCGAGCGGGAAACCGAACTCTTTGGTCGGCATGGAACCGTCCCGCAGAGTGGCGGTGACTCTTTTATCGATCTCCAGAATAGCAGAACCGGGGTTTTTCAGCTCTTCAGCGACTACGCCATTCAGCGTCCCCATTTGCGACAAAAGCTCACGCATATTGGGAGCGCCGGCACCGCTTGCCGCCTGGTAGGTCATGGAGCTGATCCACTCAACCACGCCGGCGCGGAACAGGCCGCCAAGCGCCATCAGCATCAGGCTTACGGTGCAGTTGCCGCCGATAAAATCTTTCTCCCCCTTTGCAAGAGCGGCATCAATGACGCCACGGTTGACCGGATCGAGAATAATTACGGCGTTACTCTCCATGCGGAGTGTAGACGCTGCATCGATCCAGAAGCCGTTCCACCCCTGCCTGCGTAGTTCCGGGTGAACCGCCTTGGTGTAATCACCACCCTGACAGGTGAGTATTACATCCAGTTTTTTCAGCTCGGCAATGTCGTCGGCATTTTTCAGAGTCCCCGAATTCATAGGGGCAGGCTGTCCCGCCTGCGAAGTGGAGAAAAATACCGGCTCAAAGCCGAGAGCAAAATCGTTCTCTTCCTGCATCCGCTGCATGAGAACCGAACCAACCATACCACGCCATCCGACTATTCCAACTTTCATAATTTTTCCCTTTCGTGTTAAATTTTTACTTACAGATTCGCAATTATTGCAGCACCCATCTCCTGCGTGTTCACCAGTTTCTCGCCAGCCAACTTCTGGTATATATCGGCGGTGCGGTAGCCCTGATCAAGAACCTTCTCAACAGCTTTGTCAATAGCGTCGGCAGCATCCAGCATACCGAAAGAAAATTTCAGCATCATCGCAGCCGAGAGAATCTGGGCAATCGGATTGGCGATACCTTTGCCTGCGATATCGGGAGCCGAACCGCCGGATGGCTCGTACATGCCGAAAGTCCCCTCAGCCAGCGATGCTGATGGCAGCATGCCGAGTGAACCGGTCAGCATGGCGGCTTCATCGGAGAGTATATCGCCAAACATGTTCTCAGCCAGGATAACATCAAACTGCTTCGGCCATTTTACCAGTTGCATTGCGGCGTTATCAACGTACATATGTGACAGCTCAACATCCGGGTACTCTTTGGCAATGCCGATAACAATTTCGCGCCATAGCACTGACGAGGAGAGCACATTGGCCTTGTCGATGGAGCAGACTTTTTTGTTACGCTTGCGGGCAGCCTGAAACGCGACGTGAGCAATGCGTTCAATCTCCGGCACTGAGTAGCGGAGGGTGTCGACGCCGACTCGTTCGCGTCCGACCCCTTCAATGCCTTTCGGTTGGGAGAAATAGATCCCGCCGGTAAGCTCCCGGATGACCAGAATGTTAAAGCCGCCACCGATGACCTCTTCCTTCAGCGACGAAGCACCGGTAAGTGAAGGAAAGATGATGGCCGGGCGCAGGTTTGCGTACAAGCCGAATATCTTGCGCAGCGGCAGCAGTGCGCCACGTTCCGGCTGTTCGTCCGGAGGGAGGCTCTCCCATTTTGGACCACCAACAGAGCCGAACAGAATGGCGTCAGATGCGGTGCAGATGTCTATGGTACTCTGTGGTAGCGCTTTTCCCTCATTGTCGATACCGGCACCCCCGACATTGGCACTGGTTCGCTCAAAGGTGACGGCACATTTTTTCTCAATTGCATCGAGAACTTTAAGTGCTTCGGCCATTACCTCAGGGCCGATGCCATCACCCGCAAGAACTGCTAATTTGTATGTTATGCCCATAATTCCCCCCCATAGTTCGCATCATGAATTTGAGTGTGAATAATAATTTTTGCGGCACTGTTTTGTCAAACTAAAAGCAGAGGCAGAGGTAACAGGCTGTCAGCATAATCCGTCAGTATAATCTGTTGATTAACAGAGTTCCATCCTGTACAATGGCGCCATTTACCGTTGGGGAGGGGTCTGTGAACAATCTGCTCTTAATCACTGATGTAGCACGTCTGCAAACTATTTTTGGCCGATTGGCGGAAGACAACAATTTTAGTCTCCGAATTGTGAATGACCTTGAAAAAGGTGGCGAAGAGATCGCTATTGAAAAGCCGGATGTGGTTTTTGTTCAGACTCATCTGTCGGGTCTCTCCGCTGATATATTGCTGATGCACCTGAAAAAGCAGTTGGGGCGCAAGCGGGCGCGCTTTGTTCTTCTGGCTTCGCCTGGACAGACGAATGACGCAATTTTGAAACTGTATCATGGCTGGCTCAATACTTCAGATGAAGATGATCAGTTGCTCGCTGAACTGAAAGAACTTCTGGAAGTACTCTCAAATAAACCAAAAGTGAGCGAAGATTCCCACTCGGAAGATTTGATTGCCTCAACTGACAGCAGACAGCAACAGTTGTCGGCTTCCACCCCGACCGGAACAGATGCCTCTATTGAGGAACAGGGTCTCACCTACGTACCCCGGCAACGGTTAAAGAGCAATTCCGGGTTCAGTAACTCCCTTGATAGCGCCGTCAGAGGCGCTCCCGAAGCGGAATCGCTCGAACGGGAGACGCCGGCCAAAAATTTTGGTTGGAACGACGCAAGGGGCTATACACAGCCCCTTTCAAAAAAGAATAAGTTTCTGCCATGGCTGATACCTGTCATTGTCATAATTGTTGCCATAACTTATTTTCAGCAGAAATTGCCTTCCAAGCAGACTGAGGCTGTTCTCAAAAATGCGCCGGTGGCGGGTGAAAAAGCTGCCGCAGCGGTTGCTCAGAATGGATCCGGCATGCCTGCTTCAGCTAGGGAATCTGGTCCCGCAAAAGAGCCTGCTGTCAAGGGTGTTTCGTCGGCAGCGATCAGTGAGCAGGACAGGGTGATCGACAAAGACGTGCTGGAGGCGCTTACCGGGAAAAAAACTACGCCTCCGCCGCCTCCAGCCGTTATATCTATCGCCCCGGAACTGACCGCACTTCCAAGGTTTATCCCGGTTTACGGGCTCGACAAAAATTACAGTGCTGCACATCCTGGCTGGGAACTCTATCAGGGGAGTGACACCGAGTTCAAAGTGCAGAAGGAAGCTCAGAAAATAAAGAGTATTCAGGTGCTTGATCAAAGTGTGAATGGGCTTTCAGACCAGTTTTTGAAACGGGCTTTTGGCCAGTTGGTAAAAAATCCATCCTTCGGCATCTATACATCGGAACAAAAAGATGGCTACAAGATTCAAAGGGGGCGTATGGCGGATAATGTCAAAGTGGTGTATTACCGCGATGTAAAAACCGGAATATTGCGTGCTTTTGCGCTCACATGGCAATGACGTAAATCTTCGGAGCATGCTGTATTTCCCTTGATTTTGCCGAGTTACCTGTGCTATAAGGTTCAGCTATTCAATTCACACGCCTCGGTAGATCCGGTGGTGTCCCTAAAGTATTCAAATGTCGGGGATTCGGCGGGGCGGAGGAAAAACCAAAGGAGAAAACAGCATGTCAAGTATCAGCATGAAGGAACTGTTGGAAGCTGGCGTCCACTTCGGTCACCAGACAAAACGCTGGAACCCCAAGATGAAACCCTACATTTTCGGGGCACGTAACGGCATCTACATCATCGACCTGCAGAAAACCGTCCGCTACTTCAAAACCGCTTACAGCTTCGTCAAAGAATCCGCTCAGGATGGCTGCACTGTCCTGTTTGTCGGCACCAAAAAACAGGCTCAGGATTCTGTAGCCGATGAGGCAGTTCGCTGTGGTATGCACTATGTAAACCAGCGCTGGCTGGGCGGCATGTTGACTAACTTTACCACCGTCAAACAGAGTATCGACCGTCTCAAAAAAATTGATGCCATGTTCGAAGATGGCACCATCGATGCCTACACAAAAAAGGAAGCTCTACAGTTTACCCGCGATCGCGAAAAACTTCAAAAGACCCTGGGCGGCATTAAGACAATGACCAAACTCCCTGGCGTCATGTTTGTAATTGATCCAAAAAATGAAGAGATCGCAGTTCAGGAAGCCAACAAACTCGGTATTCCTGTTGTTGCTGTTGTTGACACAAATTGTGACCCTGACCCGATTGATTACGTAATTCCTGGCAACGATGACGCGATTCGCGCAATTCGTCTCCTTTCCGCAAAAATGGCTGATGCAATTCTTGAGGGTGTTCAGGCACGTAGAGCTGCCCTGCAGAAGGATAACGAAGTAGCAGAAGAGTACGCACCTGAAGAGATCACTGCTCACGAAGCAACTACTGAAGCGGTCGTCGAATAATTCCAATTTCAAACAATTCCTGAAACCCAGGACAGAGGAGGTTTAGTAATGGCTGTAACGGCTGCACAGATATCAGAATTAAGAAAATCAACCGGCGCAGGAATGCTCGATTGTAAAAAGGCTCTTGAACAGACTGAAGGTAATTTTGAGCAGGCTGTAGACTTTCTGCGAACAAAGGGGCTTGCCGCCGCTTCCAAAAAAGCGGGTCGTGCCGCCACGGAAGGAATGGTTGCCGCTGCGGTAACAGCAGAAGGCGATAAAGGGGTGCTGCTTGAAATCAACAGTGAAACAGATTTCGTCGCAAAGAACGAGATATTCCAGGGTTTTGTAAAAGACATTGCCAACCACATACTGAAGACAAATCCTGCATCGGTTGAAGAACTCTTTGCTCAATCTTACTGCGGCGACAGCAGTAAAACCATCCAAACTATGTTAAATGAAGCCATTTCCGTTATCGGCGAAAATATGCAGATCCGTCGCTTTAGCAGCTTTGTGGTTCCGGGTGCCGGTGCAATCGGATCATACATTCACGCTGGCGGGAAAATCGGGGTTCTGGTAGAAGCGACCTGCGACAACGCCGCTGCGGCTAAAGATCCTGTTTTTGCCGCTTTTGTCAAAGATGTTGCGATGCATTCTGCCGCCGCCTCGCCACGGTATGTCCAGCGAAGCGAAGTTGATGCAGATGTGCTTGAACGCGAGAAGGACATTTACCGCGCCAAGGCACGTGAGACCGGCAAACCTGAAAACATTATCGAAAAGATTATTGATGGCCAGGTCAACAAATTCTATGCAGAGATTTGTCTGCTTGAACAGCAGTTTGTGAAAGACACCGACAAAAGTATCATGCAATTGGCTGCTGAGACCGGTAAAGCACTTGGTACGACCATAACCATCACCCGTTTCACCAAGTATGCACTCGGAGAAGGGCTGGAAAAGAAGGAATCCGATTTTGCTGCCGAGGTGGCGGCTGCAGCCGGTCTTTAATCTTTTCATCGAAGCCGGCCTGAAATGGCCGGCTTTTTTTTTAATTACCGGAGGCGCAACATGAGCAGAAAATCCTACACCAGGGTACTATTGAAACTTTCCGGTGAGTCACTGGCTGGCGCTCAAGGCTACGGCATCGATGCGCAGACGCTTAACACTATTGCTGCCGAAATCAAAGAAGTTGTCGACAGCGGTGTGCAGCTGTCGCTCGTCATAGGTGGCGGCAATATTTTCCGGGGTCTGGCGGCTTCATCCAAAGGAATGGATCGGACAAGCGCTGATCATATGGGGATGTTAGCCACTGTAATCAACTCTCTTGCCATGCAGGATGCGCTCGAAAAACATGGCGTTTCGACACGTGTCCAGTCTGCTATTGCGATGCAGGAGGTAGCTGAACCATATATACGGCGCCGAGCCATGCGCCACCTTGAAAAAGGAAGGGTTGTTATTTTCGGCGGCGGCACCGGAAACCCGTACTTCACTACCGACACTGCCGCCAGCCTGCGTGCTATGGAAATTAACGCCCAGGTCATCCTCAAAGGGACTAAAGTTGACGGGATCTATACCTCCGACCCCAAAAAAAATCCGGATGCAGTCAAGATCTCGAAGCTGACTTATATTGATGTTCTGAAAAAAGGGTTGCAGGTTATGGACGCCACTGCTATATCGCTCTGCATGGATAATAACCTGCCGATTATTGTTTTTGATCTGACAACGGTTGGTAATATCAGGAAAGTTATCTGCGGTGAAGAGATCGGCACCATAGTTCAAGGAGAATAGCCATGCCAAAAAAAGTGCTTGACGACATGAAGATCCACATGGAAAAGACTCTGGGTGTTATGAAAAATGATTTTCAGAAGATCCGTACAGGGAGGGCGACCACCGGCATATTGGACTCCATAACCGTCGAATATTACGGCAATACATCGTCACTTCACCAGGTGGCGACCCTTGCGGTTCCCGAAGCACGTACAATTACCATCACCCCCTGGGAGACCAAGGTAATTCCTATTATCGAGAAGGCGATTATGAACGCCAACATCGGTCTGACCCCATCGAACGACGGTAAAACGATTCGCCTGAATCTTCCTCCTTTGACAGAAGAACGGCGTAAGGATATCGTCAAGGGTCTCAAAAAGAAGGCTGAAGAAGACAAGATCGCTATCAGAAACATACGCAGAGATGCAATCGACAAAATGAAAAAACTTGAAAAAGATAAGGCCATTACAGAAGACGAACTAAAAAAGTACGAAAAAGATATTCAGGAAATTACAAAAAGCTTTGAGGCGAGGATGGACGAGGCCGTTGCCCATAAAGAGAAAGAGGTACTGGAAGTCTGATGACCCCGCTTGATCCGCATAAACTTCCGGTTCACCTTGCTGTGATCATGGATGGCAACGGTCGTTGGGCTCAGCAGCGGATGCTCAAGCGGATTATCGGACATCAGCGCGGCGCAGAAACGGTCAAGATGGTAGTTGAGCAGGCTTCACTCCTAGGCATCAAATACCTGACCCTTTTTGCCTTTTCATCGGAAAACTGGTCGCGGCCTGCTTTGGAAGTACGGGCGCTCATGACCCTCCTCAAGAAATATATGCGCCAGGAAACCGAGCGGATGATGCGCAAGAATATTCGTTACAATGTTATCGGCAATCGCAGCGAGCTGCCGGATGACGTCAACGAGACCCTTGACAAAGCCATTCAGAAGACCGCAGCAAACAGCGGTATGGTATTGACGCTTGCTCTCTCTTACGGCGGCAGGCAGGAATTGTGCCGCGCTGCTGCTCGACTTGCACAGGATGCTGTCGACGGCAGGCTATCTATTGCCGACGTCACCACGGAACTATTTGGCAGCTATCTGGATACCGATAACCTGCCTGACCCCGATTTCCTTATCCGTACCAGCGGCGAAATGCGCATCAGTAACTTTCTGCTCTGGCAACTCGCCTATACTGAACTTTATTTTACCGAAACAAACTGGCCGGATTTCACCATTAATGAGTTGCACAAGGCACTTGCCGACTTTCAATCACGGGAGCGGCGTTTTGGTATGACCGGAGACCAGATAACAGGGAGGGGGCACCCATCAAACGCCTGATTTCAGCGGGCATTCTGCTGCCAATTGTCATCCTTATTGTTTTGAAGGGTGGTACAGTCTTGCTCGCTTGTTTTTTGGCTCTGCTTTCAGCCATCGCTACGGCAGAATTCTATGCCATGGCTCTGCCTGAACGAAAAATGGAACAGTGGCAGGCCGCTTTAGCCGGCGCCGCATTGATTTTTGCACCTTTTGCAGGCAGAGAACGAGTCATCCTTTCAGTAATCGGCCTCCTCTTTATCATCTTTTCACTTTTGTTCCTGTTTAGAATACGCGCTGTAGAAACGGCGGCCCAGGAAGTAGCGTTTGCCCTGTTGGCGTTTATCTATATCCCGTTCCTGCTGATGCATCTCGTTCTGCTCCGTCAGACCCCCTTTGGCGTACAGTGGCTGTTTGTTATTATGCTGATAGTCATGACGAACGACTCAGCCGCATATTACACCGGCACTACTTTTGGCAAACGCCGCCTTTACCCGCTTGTGAGCCCTAAAAAGAGCGTTGAAGGAGCAATAGGCGGCTTGTTAGGCAGTCTTGGCGGTACCATGATTGCAAAGTTTACGTTTTTTCCTCAATTGACATTCACCGATGCCATTATTACGGCACTTTTCATCGGCATGGTCGGTCAAATCGGTGATCTGTTTGAGTCTCTGCTGAAGCGTAGTTTTGGCGTTAAGGATTCCGGCAGACTCATCCCTGGACATGGCGGAGTGCTTGACCGCATGGACAGTATCTTGTTCGCCGCCCCGGTTACCTACTATTACGTGCTCTTCTTTTTTAAAGGCTGACCGATGAAAAACATCACTATTCTCGGTTCGACCGGCTCGGTCGGCGTCAGTACTCTGGAAATTGTAGCAGCTCATCCGGATCGATTTCGGGTTGTAGCCATGACGGCCGGAAAAAACCTGGAACTCTTTATACGTCAGATCAGACAATTTGCTCCTCGCATTGCGGTTGTTGCCTCTCACTCTGATGTTTCTCAGCTTAAAGAGTTATGCAGCAATCTGGATGTTACCGTTCTGGGTGGAGTGGAGGGCTTAATTGCAGCGGCGACGGCAGATGAGACTGAAATGGTGGTGGCCGCAATTGTCGGCGCTGCCGGCCTTGTGCCAACGGCAGCCGCCATCCGTGCCGGGAAAGACATAGCCCTTGCCAACAAGGAAATTCTGGTTACCGCCGGACATCTCTTCATGGATCTGGTGGCAGAGTTCGGGGTTCGGCTTTTTCCGGTTGACAGCGAGCATAGCGCTATTTTTCAGTCGATAGAAGGTCACCGCAGTGAGGATATCAGTAAAATAATCCTGACCGCATCAGGCGGCCCTTTTCTGAACACCCCCACCACGCAGTTAGCAGAGGTGAGCGTGCGGGATGCGCTCAATCATCCAAACTGGAACATGGGTAAAAAGATTACCATCGACTCCGCAACTATGATGAATAAAGGGCTGGAAGTGATTGAGGCCAGTTGGCTTTTTGACACGAGCGTCGATAAAATACAGGTCAACATTCATCCGCAGAGTATTATCCACTCAATGGTTGAATATATTGATGGCTGCGTTATTGCTCAACTTGGGACTCCGGATATGAAAGCCCCCATAGCATACGCGCTCGCCTATCCTGAAAGAATCGTGACAGGAGTCAAATCACTTGATTTGACTGCCCTGTCAGGGCTCACTTTCTATAATCCCGACACAGCTAAATTCCCCTGTTTAGAGCTTGCCTATCGCGCTGCCACTTCGGGAGAGAGTATGTCGGCTGTCATGAATGCCGCAAATGAAATAGCTGTCTCCGAATTTCTTGCAGGCCATATCGGCTTCACCCAGATTGCCGCAACCATCGAGCGGACGATGGCTGCTCACACCGCACATAATCTGCTATCTATTGACGAAGTATTGAAGGCGGATCTCTGGGGCAGAGAGTGTGCCAGTGAAATATGCAGGGAGACAGGACACTGATATGATTGTACTTGGTAAATTATTCTATTTTATTTTAGCCCTCGGCCCTCTGATTTTTGTGCACGAACTGGGTCATTTTCTGCTGGCTAAATTTTTTGGCGTACGGGTAGAAAAATTCTCTCTCGGGTTTGGTCCGAAGCTGTTAGGCAAAAAAATCGGCGATACCGAGTATCTGCTTTCTGCCTTCCCTCTTGGCGGCTACGTCAAAATGTTCGGCGAGGGTGGCTATATTGAAGGCGGTGCAGTTCATACCTCTGACGGGGTAGACAATATACCGGCTGAAAAACTGCCAATGGAAACTCTCCGTGAATTGACTGATGACGAGAAAAAATTCTCATTTGCTCACAAGCCAGTGCTGGTTCGCATTGCCATTGTCATCGCCGGACCGGCGTTCAACATGCTCTTTGCCTGGCTCATCTTCGTAGTACTCTGCATGGTTGGCGTGCCTACCGTTACGACTAAAATCGGCGAAGCTCTTAAGGACAAACCGGCCGCCAAGGCGGGAATACAAAAAGGTGATGTTGTCGCTGCCATTAATAACATGCCGGTCTATCGCTGGGATCAGATCGCCGAAGGTGTGGCTGCCAGCAAAGGGGAACCGCTGGTATTATCCGTGAAACGCGGCGTCCAGTTACTCTCTTTTACCATTACTCCCGAACCGCGCGTTTCAAAGAATCTATTCGGCGAAAAAGTTGACGGTTTTGCCGTCGGGGTGGCATCGGCTGGTGAAGTGATCACCGAATACTTCGGCCCACTGGATGCTCTGGTTAAAGGAACCGAGCAGACCGGGAAAGTAATTGGGCTTACCTTCATGTCGCTGGTCAAGATGGCTCAACGTGTCGTGCCGATGGACAGTGTCGGCGGCCCGATCATGATCGCGGATATGGCGGGGAAGATGGCTGAATCCGGAGGCACCAGCTTCCTGGCTTTTATTGCGCTGATTTCCATCAACCTTGGTGTGCTCAATCTTCTGCCGATACCGGTGCTGGATGGCGGGCATCTGTTGTTCTTTTTCGCGGAACTTGTCTTCCGTCGTCCGGTACCGCAAAAGGTTCGTGAATATGCCCAGCAGATCGGGATGGCGCTGTTGCTCGGTCTTATGGTGCTTGCTTTCTACAACGATATTATCAGGTATTTCGTCACCCGTACGGGGTAGCGATGAAGATCATTGCCATCGATACATCTACATCTTTTGCAACTATTGCTGTTGCTGTTGACGAGCAGGTCGTTGCCGAATCTCTGCTGAACACCGACCGCACCCTGTCTGCACGCCTCGTAGCCGAAATTGAGCGACTTCTGACAACGGCTGGCCTGTCGTTTCACGATATTGACATTTTCGCTGCGTCCATAGGTCCCGGTTCCTTCACCGGCGTCCGTGGTGGTATAGCAGTAATTCAGGGTCTGGCGCTGGCAACCGGCAAGCGGTGTGCGGGATATTCTTCCCTGGCACTGCTTGCGATGAATTTTTCTCTTTCGACCAATCTGATATGTCCGCTGCTTGACGCCCGAAAGAGCGAAGTGTACGCCGCACTCTTTGATTGTTCATCTGTCATCCCTGCTCCACGCATCACCGATGATGTCCTTTCACCTGCCAAACTTCTCGAACGTATTGCTTCTGTCACCACCAAACAGGTTATCTTCGTCGGCGACGGGGCGGTGCGCTATCACGATCTCATCGCCGAGCAACTGGGCGACCGGGCTATTTTTGCTTCATACCCATTCAACTCGCCGCGTGCCGCCAACGGCACATTACTGGCGTTACGCTCTTGCCGGTGTGGCGCTCTGCTGGAGCCTCCGCACCTGCTGCCGCTCTACCTGCGGGCATCAGACGCCGAACTTAACCGGTCGAAGAACAGACCCGATTTGACTGGAACACATAACGCACTACTATAAATGGAGATCCGATATGAAAGATTTGAAGCCAATTCTTGTATCACTGATGCTTTTACTGATTATTTCCGGAATTGCGTATGCAGAGCCGATCAAAACCCACGTGGCACAATTCAATGTAGCTGGCGGCACCAACAACCAGGAGCTAAAAAAGTCTCTGCAGGAGATTCTGACTTCGCGACTTAGTCCCGAACAGACCGCACTCGTTGAAAATCCGGAGCAGGCCGAGCTTCAGATCATCGGCAGTTACGCGCAGTTTGGAAAGATGTTCAGCCTTGACGTCCTCATAAAGAGCCGTGGGAATGGCAGCCTGATAAAAGTGTTCGAGCAGGGGGAGAGTCAGGAAGACGTTATCCCCGCGATGGGGCGGCTGGCGAAAAAAATTGACGCTGAGCTGGCAAAGAGGCCGGCATCTGTTGTCTTAGATCGGCAAGCGCCTGTTAAAACTGCACCTGAACCATCGAGCGGAATTTCATTGCAGCTCGTAAAAGAACAGTATGTTGTCAGATCAGAGCCTTCAAGGGAGCAAACGGCGTACGCCTGGTCAAGTGCCCCGTTTGAGGGGGTATTCAACGGTATCGCCACAGGCCGCACACTCCCTTCCGGAGAGAGGGAGCTGTTCGTGTCGGGGGAGCAGACGATCCGGGCGTATCTAAAAGGGAAGGAACTTAATCTCGTTGCTGAAGTCGCGCTTCCTCCGTCCTTGAAAATTCTCGCTCTCGACTCTGCCGACCTTGATAAGGACGGCAGACCGGAGCTGTACGTTACAATCATAGAGAGGGAAACTCCTGCCTCACGTGTGTATCAATTTAACGGTACAACCTTCGGGATGATCGCTGAAAAATTGCCCTGGTTTTTCCGCTCAATCGGCAATGATATGCGTTCCCGCACAGTGTATGCGCAAGAAATTGATAACGATGGCTCATACTATGGTGGAGTAAAAGAGTTGGCAAAATCAGGTGCCCATTTTATGGTAAAAGGGGCTGAGACACTCCCCGCTTCAGCAAACCTGTTCAACTTCAGCCGACTGATTGGAGTCGGACCCAAAAGTTCCAAGGATCATGTTGTCGTTCTTGTTGAGGACGGTTACCTCACCATCTACCCGCCTGATGGAACTGAAGTGTGGAAAAGCGGAGAAAAGTATGGCGGATCGGAAAGTTTTTTCAAGAAGGAGAAAACGTATCGTCGCTCAAGCGGCGACCTCGTTCGGTGGACTTTTCTGGAACAGAGAATCACTCTGTTAAAGGATGGGACGCTGCTTGTCCCCCGTAATGAGGGAACTTTCACTATTGGCAACAACCGCTCTTTCGATAAATACAGCCTCTTCGCATTCGAATGGACCGGTGCAGTACTGAAGGAGAAGTGGCATACGCGCATCTCCCCCGGGTATCTGGCGGATTATTCGTTTGACCAGTCCGCCGGTGAGATTTTATTGCTGGAAGTAGTTAAGAAACCGGGGATGTTTGCCAAAGGAAAGTCAGTTATCTCGATACACAAAATTGATTAGTGTTGCGGATATCATCCTAGCCATTGTCCCCGGGCATCACGAGGGATCAGTATGCGTATAGAAGAGATATGATGGCCGGTCTGTATATTCGTGAACTGTTGATGAGAGCAGAAATACAATGCTGAACAAGTTGTTTTTTAAATCGGAGGCACTATGTTAACCGAAGATCAACTGAAACAATTGTTGTCAGATTTGGAATCTGATCGCGTTGAACGCACGATTTCCACTTCAAAAACAGATAAATTTGCCGAGGCCGTTTGTGCTTTTGCCAACGACTTCCCCAATCACCGCCAGCCCGGATATCTACTTATTGGCGTGGATGACAGCGGCATGCCAAACGGACTTACTGTCACTGACGACATTCTCAAAAACCTTGCAGCTCTTCGTTCTGACGGCAATATCCAGCCCATGCCCGCTTTGACTGTGGGGAAATTCGCCCTGGATGGGGGCGATGTGGCGGTCGTAGAGGTGCAGCCTGCCGATCTGCCGCCGGTGCGCTACAAGGGGAAAGTTTGGATTCGTATAGGCCCACGTCGCGGTACCGCCACAGAGCAGGAAGAGCGGATTCTTATTGAACGCCGTATTTCCTTTGCCCGAAGTTTTGACGCACAACCCTGCCGTCAGGCCACGCTGGATGAACTGGATGCCGCCCGCTTTCTGGTGGGGTATCTAAAAAAAGTCATTGCACCCGACGTGATTGCGGAAAATGGCCGCACACTTGAACAGCAACTTGCCGGCCTGAGCTTTTTCGACCTCAACCATCAATGCCCTACCAATGCCGGTGTGCTGTTGTTTTGCGATCGCCCGACCCGTTTTCTTCCGGGCGCATATATTCAATTTCTGCGTATTTCAGGGAATGAGCCGACCTGCCCTGTCCATTTTGATCGCAAGGTGGAGGGTGATCTTGACACCATGATGCAAACCCTTGACATGCTGATAGATGTCAACAATCGGCAATGGCCGGAAGCTGTTTCCACTCTTCGTGAGGAAATGCGGGCAGAGTATCCCCGTACCGCTTTACGCGAGCTTATCCTTAACTCCATGATGCACCGTTCGTATCAATCACATACGCCGACTCGTGTTTACTGGTTTGATGACTATATCGAAATTTCCAACCCCGGTGGACTGTATGGCGAAGCGACGCCGGAACATTTCCCGTTTCGCAACGATTACCGCAACCCGGTTGTGGCCAGTGCCTTATTCGCGCTTGGGTATGTTAATCGCTATGGTCAGGGGATTTTACGCGCCCAGAAGGCTTTGACCGAAAATGGCAACCCGCCGCCTAAATTCGATTTTGACCCTCATTGGTTCAGTGTGCGGATTGATAAAAGGACTGAAAAAAAACAATGACCATCAAATCCCCCAAGAAACTTATCGAAGTTGCCCTGCCTCTGGATGCCATAAATGCCGCTTGTACAAAGGAGAAGTCTATCCGCTGGCAAATGTTATAGTGAGTGAATATTTAACCCGCTTGGTTAGTAGGTAGTATCGAATAACCACCAGTATTTCTTGTGCTTTTTGTGCTTTTTTGCGGCTAAATGATTTTTATAGGTTCAAGTATTTTGTCTGTTGCATTCAGCTTTTGGCTTCCCCCCGTTTTCCGTTTTTAAAGATTTTCTCCGCGATCTCCGCGCCTCCGCGTGAGACAGGTTTTGACGTAAGATTTTATTGGAGCTTCAGTATGAAAAAAAAGAGGAAGATGGCTGGCACAAAAAAACAGAAAGTTGATGAGAGCAATCGAGAGGAGGATCTTCTCCTTCTCGCAAAATTAGAGAAGGAATATGAAGCCGCGCAAGAGGAATTGTTGCATTGTCAAGCGTTGAAAATATATGCCAAGGCGCGAATGGACGAGACTGAGAGGCGGATCAAAGAATTAACGCCATTAGTTGCGCTTTCAGAGAAGCCTTTTAATGCTGCAGATTCATACGAAGACAGATAGTGTGCGCCGTGTGCGGATGTCTATCTACGCAGCCTCTTTCATGCCCTCACTGCTCCACCCTTTACAGGCAAGAGCAACCACACGGGGAACCGGTCTGGCTCCGGTACGATATTGGCTGATGGTACGGCGGGAAAGGCCAATGGCTTTGGCTGCTTCGGCAAGAGAAAGGGCGTGGCTGTCCTGCCACTGGCGAAAGCGGACATTTTCAATCATGTCGGATTGTTCAAGTGACAGCTCAAAAAAGCGGTCGCAATCAAGAGACATGCCGCAGTTCCATTCCAGGGTAAAGCCCCAATCGGCAATCTGGGCAGTGGCGCATTCTTCTGCGGATTCCAGTGGTGCAAAGGCCGGATAGTTTTTTATTACGTCACGCATGGAGACAGTTGCGGTTCTTCCGTCGGTGAAGGTTGCGGAAACAATAAGATCAGGAAGAACGGTCACGTTCAGTAGTCGGGGAGTCTGTTTTTTCATGTTTTACCTCTTTTCAGGGCTTCCCATCGCTTGCCAGGCTGCCAGTACGATGGAGTTGTTAGCGGCGATCCATGCAGCAGCTTCGACAATGATACGGGATGGGACACCGGAGTTGATAGCGGTGCCGTCAAGAAACAGCACGGCTTTACCGTCAGGATGAAGCAGATGGACATGCACCGGCGGATGTTCCGCCCATTGCACTTTAAGTATCCACCCATTTCCGGTAAGTATTTTGCCCATGTAAAAAATAATAGGGAAATAATTTCTCTATGTCAACAGCAATATAACGAGGAAGCACCTAATTCTGCTTTGTCACATTACGTCACGTAGTGACTGATTGATGGTAGCCCGGCGTTTTAACGCCGGGATCGAGGCAGAATAGTCATTTCGTCACGTACGTGACGACTGAAATTGTGGCATTTGAATCCGGGGAATGAATTCCC
>CAIMXI010000139.1 GCA_903845365.1 uncultured Geobacteraceae bacterium
AGCATCTCCTTTAGTCTCCTCTCTCTTATAGAATAAAGAGAGTATGGAGGGGGTGCTGAGGTGGGTCAATTTTGGAAGCCGATTTAGGCTAAAAGTGGGTCATTATTGCATGCCGATTCACAAGCTAGTCGTCGTTGTAAAGCCGTCAGTGCAAAACCTACAGAGCCTTTACGCCTTCCGTCAAGCTGGTCTGCTTTCCCCATCTCCGTTTGGACGTATTGAGTAACCGATTCATACAGGGCCGCCTCAATATCAGAAAGGGTGTAGTTGACGGTATAAGCACGACGCTCCGGAAATAGAGGTGTGCCGTCAAACTTCACCAACTCCTCTTTGACCATGCGCCGCATAAGATCGGATGCATCTACTTTGTGAACACCGTCACGGAACTTACCATAGAAACGGTCAGAATCGAGCAGCGACAGGAAAAGCTGAAAGTCCTCTTCTTTGCCGTTATGTGGGGTTGCTGTCATCAGCAGCAGGTGGCGAGTATGTTGACCCAGTTTCTCGGCAAAGTTGAATCTCTTGGTGCGCTTCATCTCCTTACCAAAGAAATGAGCTGACAACTTGTGAGCTTCGTCAAAGACGACCAGATCCCAGCAAGCGAGACAGAGCTTTTCCTGTGACTCTTCATTGCGGGACATCTGATCAAGCCTTACAATCAGATGGTCGTGGTCTTCAAACGGATTACCGCTTGGAGAGGAGAGTTCGAGCTCTTTGGAAAAGATACGGAACTCAAGGCCAAACTTCTCGAAGAGTTCGTCACGCCACTGCTCAACCAGACTGCCGGGTGCAACGATCAGAACACGCCTGGCATCAGCCCTCATAAGCAGTTCACGGATATACAATCCGGCCATGATGGTCTTGCCTGCACCAGGATCATCAGCCAACAAATAGCGCAGAGGTTGACGTGGCAGCATGGATTCATAAACAGCAGTAATCTGGTGGGGGAGTGGATCTACGTTTGAGGTATGAACTGCCATCATCGGATCAAACAGAAAAGCTAAGTCAATACGTTTGGCTTCAACTGTGAGCTTGAATGCCTCACCATCTCCATCAAACGACCATGGGCGTTCCTGTGTGGCAACAGCTATATTGTCTTCATCGGCACGGCCCAGAAGACGATCTTTGAGCGTGCCATCAGGTGTTTTGTAGATGACCTGGACAGCACCATCAGCAATTGGAACTACTGCAACAACTGTGGCGACTGCCGTAGGCTCAAGACCTGTGAGAGAACTGCTGGGAGTAATGTCTTCCAAGCGCATGGATGGTTCCTTGGGAAGCTACTGCAACTGGATGAAACGGAATGAGAATATATTGCAGGAAATGGGATGGAATAACACCGGATTTAGTCTTCATTAAAGGATTATTGCTGCGGTGTATCTATTAAGTTTTAGGCGCCGCCATAATAGAGACAGTTGCAATAAGCCAGAGCATAATAAGGACGCCGCACCCTACTTAGAATTCGTTTTCAAGTACTATCTCGACGTGATTTGTTGGGTAAGCGACGACAATTAATAATCTCATGCCAGATTTTTCAATCTAAAAAAGTCAAGTTCAGCAATTTCCTTAAATTTATCGTAAATCGGCTCATTGAATTCACGTAAATACTTTGCAACCGCCTGGTTGCCGAGCAATCTTTTCAAATATGCTTGCATAGATGTCATATCTATAATCGCTGTTCCATGCTGATCCTTTAATGAGCCGATTTCTTGGGACAAGGCAAGACTCTCTTCTTCAAGGCGAACCTGACGTGCAAGTATTGCCGGAGTCTCTTTTTGGGGTTTGCCATTATTGACGAGCAGGTGTGTGGGCGTTGCTTCCAGAAGTGCCTTGGCATAGTTAGAGTTGAACTTATTCTGATCATTCATCAGCTTGGCAGCGATGATTTGCCGAGGCGCTTGCATTTTTTTCAACGCTTTGAAAACCGGTTCCGGCACTACCTTATCCTTCAGCAAATCGATAGCCTCCGGGCAAATACCTTCAAGCAGATTCCTTTTGTTTCGGATTGTTCCTATGTCGAGATTCAAGGCACGGGCAAGCTTTTCTTCAGAGACACCTGACTGCACGGCCTTTACAATCATACGATGTTCCTGAATTGCCGTAAGTCGATTGATGTATTTATTGTAGGTATAGGTTTCATCATCTGTGGAGATAAGGCAGTAGACATGCTCCACTCCCAATTCTTTCAATGCCATTATACGCAAATGTCCATCGAGCAGGAGATATCCCTTTTCCTTCTTAAACGGAGCTACCACAGGGGGTTCAATAAGTCCCACTTCCCGTATGGAGGAAAGAACCTGAGCATACTTTCTACATTTTCTTGAACTGATGGAAATGAGCTTGGTGGGCAACAGTCCCTCCACGGCAAGTTCGATCAGTTTCTCCTGGAATCCATGTTTAATTCTGTTTGCCATAGTAGCTACCTTTCTAGAAGATCGGTTATGTGCTTGGGAATTTCATTCATGCCGACGGCTTTCAGTTGATTGGTAAAATGAACATCCTTCAATAGCTGGCGAAGGGCAATGGACGCGTACTCCAACACATCTTTTATGTAGTTAGACTGTGCCAGCAGCCGTTTCTTCTCCTTGGCTCCCTTTTCATAGGCTGCAATCAAATCCTCAGCGGAAACTTTGGCATGTTCACGATGTGGACTTGAAAGACTTTTGCCGTAATGCTTGCGCCGGGAAATGATTTTTTGAGCATCAACAAGCTTTTTCCCCGTCAATGCTCCCGATTCATACGCTTCTGCCAGGGCTCTCTGTACGGCGATGTCATCTTCCGAAGCTATGTTCAACGCCTGATATAAAGGGATTCGTCCTTTTTCCACTGCGTTGACCAAGTATTCCTCTCCCTGTTCGAGTAGGCGGATAATGCCTCGAATATAGTCTTTACCAAGATTAGTCTTGGCAGCGATGGCATCATCAGTGTAACCTTGACTTTTCAGATATTTGATACTTTGCAGGAGTTCCAGAGCATTACCATTGCGCCTGGCAATATTCTCCACCAGACTCATAATGTGTGCATCTTCTTCACTTACTTCACGAACAACACAGGGGATTTCTGTTTCTCCATCGGCAATAAATGCCTCAAGCCTCCCCTGACCACAGACGAGGTCATATTTCTTGCCGTTTTTAGAGCAAACCTTTGGAGATACGGTAATAGGCCTTTTCAAGCCGACGCTTCGAATGTTTTGGCGTATTTCTTCGGCAATTATTTGATTGCGTACCCGTGGATTCATAATATGAATGTCTTCAATGGGAATAAGTACGATTGCCTCTTGCTCCATTATCCACCGCCTTGTCGAGAGGAATGTTAACGCTTAAATTAATCAAATAATCTAAAGTATCTGTACGAAAGCTGTCGAGAAAACCTGCATTATCTTCACCGAGTTTTATCTGCTCATATGAAAATTCCAATGCGGGCAGGATATAGTAATCGTGGATCCCTTCATTATGTATGTCCATGCGTACCGCTACGGTTACATCGGGATGCAGGGCGCTATCAAAACGAATTTTCCAGCGCCGGGTTCCGGCTGGTGTGGTAAAACAACGGCTGATTACGACCGAAATAAATAAGTTATGATTCAATTCCAACAGGCAACTTTCGGAATCTATGGGAATTTTTCTACCGCAAAGGTGTTCTATGCTATTGACTACATCCGCCACGATCTCGGCATGGATGGCACGCAACCGTTGGTTTATGGCAACATATTGATAGTCGCGTTTCGGGGTATAACCGATCATCCGATAGGCGCGCAATAGACCGCCGAAGCGCGTGCTAATCAGGCTGCTGTGAGGTAAGAAATCAGCTTCGTCAATAATCAGCGCGGAAAGGCGTCCTTGGCTGGCGTATAAATTCCGCAGACCCTGCAATAGTTCTTCGTCGGTAGTCTTTTTGTTCCGCTCCAGGTATATACCCTGAACGGTGCAGAAACGCTCCATATCCACTACTGGTTCAAAGGCGCGTTCCTTGCGAACCCATTCGCTTTCTGGATTTGGCTTGGCTTTGCTCTTCATCTTGCCAGATGTGCGGTTGAATAAGTTGTTGCCAACATATTTTTCATTGGTCAGCACCTCGTACACCGTTCCACGTGACCAGGGACGGCCAAAATGATTTTTCACTCCTTTTACGTTCAGCTGTGTCGCAATTTCAGTTTCACTAATCCCGGCAATGAACTGGTCATAAATCCAAAGCACAATCCCTTGTTCCTCATCAGTACCCGGCATCAGAATCACCCGCTCGGTGAGCAGGCTTTTACGCTGCCCCATTGCCAATTCCTGCTTGGGGTTACCGGCTTCATCCAACAACATGCGCCGGAGCCCGAAACCTGCCACGCCTCCCTGCCGGTATCCTTTCGCCACCAAGTTGCATTGACCCGCCCATACCTTCTGTGAAAGCTGGCGGCAATAGTCGCTGGCGCTTTCATCTTGGAACAGGGTCATAATACGATCAGCAATATTGTTGGTTAACGTTAGAGGCTTTTCGCAGGACTGACACACCACATTTTTGCGTTCCAGTCGCATCCGGTGATACTCAGCCTCTCGGCTGTCTAAAAACCTTCCCCAACGACTTGCATCCAGATACAACACAATAGTGTACACATTGCGTCCCTGCTCGACATCATCAATCAATGCCTGAAATTCTTCCCGCCTTTCAGTTATTCCGCTAACGCCCGGATCAACATAGGTTTTGACAATTTCAATGCCGTATTGAGCGGCGTAGGTACGTATTGCCCGTTCTTGATTTTCCGGCGACTCAACCTGCAACTCTGTGGACATACGGATATACATGGCCCCCTTCAGGTGAAGGCTCTGTATTTCACTTGGAGTATATGCAGTCCCAGTTTGCTGCATTCTCTTGTCATCTCCCTGTTACAACTCAAAGTATTCCGAAATACTTTCAACCAGGAGGGGAACAATGTCCAGAGAGATTTTGTGGCAGATTTGCCACGAAAAAACGTCCAGCAATAGAGAGTTAAAGAAAGTTATAGTGAACATGCTGCAAGAACGTGGGGTTAACATAAAGCAAGCGGCAAGTGACCTCGACATAAATGTCCACCGGGCACATAACTGGTATTATAAAAAAACGGGAATGACGGCTCTTGATTTGCTGTGGATTATGCGAGAGTACGAGTTTGTTAGACAGGCCGTTGAAGGTTCAATGTCGCCCGATTTGTTGAAGTAACTACAGCTAATCCAGTAGAATATAGATCCGCTAATTGAACCGGTTTGTAATGTGCAGACTTTGGAAGGGCGGCAGTTTATAACCGCTTCATCGGATCAATGAGGAAGCGGGTGGACGCCATAAACAGTTTGTAAGTGTGAGCGTTACAGAATTGCTTCGATCCCCTTTCGTTGAATAACATTCAACAACATGAGCGCTGCACCTGTCGGGCGTTTTGCTCCTCGCTCTAATTGCGATATGTACCCTACCGTCACATTGAGGCAGTGAGCAAATACTGATTGGCTCATGTGAGTTTGTTCCCGTATTCTGCGGATTTCTTCTGCTGACAGCGGTTCAATCTCCGGCTTTTTTGCTCCCAAGTGCCGCATGGTGATTTTTTCGTAAGCATCCTTACCCAGAATTCCGATGTCATACATATCGTTAGCAGTTTCAAGCAGTGCTTGTGTCAACGGGCTAGTTTTATTTGATTTTGTTGTCATCGTTCATTTCCTCCAAAATACCCTCTTTGATGGCATGGTCAAGTTGTTCCGGCTGTGCTGCAAGCCATCCAGCCCCGATCTCGCGCAACGTTGCCAGTTCATCCTCGTCAATATTACCCCGATCATTTTTAGCAATGCCGTACATGAAAACAGCTCTATTGCCGGAGTGGTAAGCAACCAACATCCGGTAGCCACCAGAACGCCCCTGTCCCGTCCGTGCCACGCGCTGCTTGATGACTCCTCCGCCTAAGTCAGCATCTATAAGACCACGCTCGGCACGTTCAATAGCATCACGCAAGCCATGATCGCTAATGTGCTCTTGTCGTACATACCTAACAAGATATTCTCAAAGCCTGATGCGTTTTAGTATACGTTTTGGAATAAGTATACCAAAACAAATAGGCCGTATACCCAAAAGGGAGGTATTGCGATATGCCTAAAAAGATTGTTCCACTATCAGATATCCATGACGTTCCAATTTTTCGGCAAGGGTGCCCACTGCGTGACAAACTCCCAGCCGTGATCGATAAGTTCCCTTGCAATACTGGATTTGTCTTTCCGTTCCGACAGCGCCAGCTCTGTAAGTATGTTCATCTCCCTGTCGTGAAGTCTCAAGCTGATATGATATTCCCCCACAGATACGATTTTCCGCATCTTGTTTAGTTTGCAACCGATATCTCCCCACAATTGAGAGTTTTTTAACTTTTCCATGGAGACATCCTGATTTATTGTCTCGGTTTGAACGCAATTGATGACGAAATGGATATACGGAGTCAAGCAAAAAACATCAAAGAAAAGCAGGGAGCTTCACCGAAATTCAAGAGCATCAGACATGAATTTATCGCTTATAGATACCAATAGCATTAAATAAGATGCATTTTGCAATTGAAAACATTTTTTGATTTGTATATAATGCAATAATGCTCTTCACAATAGGCGAACATATACGACAGGGGCGGAAAAAGAATAAACTGTCGCAGGCAGAACTTGCCCGGATTCTCGGCATGAGCCGTACCACTATCGGCCAGATTGAAAATGGCACCGTGCAGGAGATCGGCGTGCGGAAACTGATCCGAATACTGGAGTATCTGGGGCTGGAGCTGCGGGTTCGTCCGCTGGGCGCTCCACCCACGCTTGAGGAACTGCGTGAGGAGGATCACCCGGCATGACAGATGCAAAAACGCTTGCCGTCTGGTCAGGTAGTGAAAGAGCGGGTCTGCTTGCCCGCGAGAAGCGGCAGGAGTATGTCTTTGCCTACTCTGCCGATGCCGCGAGGAGAGCAGAGGTCTCTTTGACCATGCCGGTGCGTCTGGAGAGCTGGCTCAGCCGTGAACTGCACCCGGTTTTCCAGATGAACCTGCCGGAAGGGGCGCTACTGGAGGTGGTACGTCGGGCAATTGCCAAGATAGAGGGGGATGATGATCTCTCCATCCTGAAAGTGACCGGCGGGAACCAGATCGGCAGGAACCGCTTTACCCTGCCGGAGTCAGAAACACCCAAACCTGAAGAGACGCCCGAATCCCTGAACGAGCTGCTGACATTTCCCGACACAAGGGAGCTGTTTCACGAACTGGTTGTCCGTTATTCCCTTCGTTCCGGCGTATCCGGCGTTCAACCCAAAGTGCTTCTGGAAGCAACTGAACGGGGAACCGTTGCGGCAAGCGGATATATCGTCAAGAGCTGGGGTGATGATTATCCTCACCTGGCGGCAAACGAGTTTTTCTGCATGACAGCCGCCAAAAGGGCAGGTCTGGCTGTGCCGGAATTTCACCTTTCGGACAACGGCGGCCTGTTTGTCATGAAGCGATTTGATGTCGCCCCGGATGGCTCCGTACTCGGATTTGAGGATCTTTGCAGTTTGCAGGCGCTGGGTACGGCACAGAAATATTCAAGCTCGTATGAGCGGGTGGCGAGGACTTTGAAGAGCTTCATCTCGCCTGAATTTCTGATAACTGCCAGAGAACAGTTCTTCGCTGCGCTCGCGCTGTCGGTCATGATCCGTAACGGCAATGCCCATCTGAAAAATTTCGGCGTGCTGTATGACTCTTCAGCGGAAAATGTCACCCTGGCGCCGGTTTACGATTTAGTCACCACAACCGCCTACATCAGCAAAGATGTTCCGGCACTCACCCTGGACGGCAGAAAAATATGGTGGCCTCGCAGGATGCTGGAGCGTTTCGGGGTGGCACACCTGGCACTGTCGGTGGCGACAATTGCACGCATTATCGAACAGATGGCTGATGCGGTCATGGAAGCCAGAGGGATGATTTCTGGATACATAACGGAGCATCCTGAGTTCAAGGAGGTCGGGGAGCGGATGATGGGGGCGTGGGAGAAAGGGGTGAGCGGTGTCTTCAAATCCCGACAAACTACAGATGATGGAGTTTGAAATGCATTTCTACAAACTGGCTTTAAAATCTCGTTAATCCCCAGTGTAAAAGGTATTTTTCGCTTATGATTTCATATTTGTATGCGCTTAAACCACAAGTGCGAAAAACTATTGGTGTCGTATATCTTCTTGTAATTGCATTATTATCCCTGTGGCCATCAAACTCTTTACCGCATATTCCCCTTTTCCCCGGCGTCGATAAACTGGTTCACATTTGTATGTATCTTGGACTTTCATTCCTGGCTTGCTGGATTTATGACATTTGTCATCAGCGACTCAGGTTCATCTGTACTCTGCTGACAGCCGTTTTTATGTACGGCGCGCTTATGGAAGTTTTGCAACATACCATGCATAACGGACGCGGTTTCGATTTCAAGGATATGATAGCGAATCTTATCGGGGCAATTATCGGAGCGCTGATCTATACATGTCTGGATCGTATGAAAATGGGGAAGAGCGACTGTCTCTCAGGCGAATAATGCGATGTAAAATGGTTGATTGGGACGGATGGGGAGTGATGTTTATGAATATGATTCGACCAATAGCGCGGCTCGCCAGATTCGGAACGGCAAGATACCGGCCAACATCGCCTCATTCAGTCATATTCACGGTAACCACCCGCTGCAACATGGCCTGCCGTCATTGCGGCGACGATGTGTGGGGAGATCCCCGCAACGACCTTTCTCTGGAGGAGATCGCAAGATTTTCGACAGAGATGGGAACAGTGGAATCCGTCGCCCTGGGTGGTGGAGAACCATTTCTGCGAAATGATCTGGTGGCAATGTGCAGCCTGTTTGCCGTCAACAATCAAGTAGCAGCCATCAGCATCCCGAGCAACGGCTTCGCCCCCGACGATATCTGTGCAAAAGTCCGGGCAATCCTGGCCGCCTGCCCTGAGGTCAATCTTATTATCATGCTTTCCCTTGACGGTTTTCAGGATACGCACGATGCAATCCGCACGGAAGGTTCGTTCGTAAAAGTCATGGAAGCCGGTCGCAAGCTCAAATCAATGGAAACGGAATTTCCCCGGCTTTCCGTCAGTTTCAACGCGACCATCAGCAATGCGAACTGGAAAGAAATTCCTGCGCTGGCAGAGTTTGTGCGTAATACATTTCAGACCCGACTGGAGTTCAACGTTATCACCGGGAACCCGCGTGACTCCGGCATGACAATACCTGGAAGGAGAGAACTCGAAGAAACCATCGAGGGGTTACAGGCTGGGGGGAAGCGAACATTGTTGCGACGCCTTTACAACGAGGCCTACCGGGACATTCTGGTACAATCAAATTTTGCCTCTCATCAGGTAATTCCCTGCCGTGCCGGCAGTATCGTGTGCCAGATCGATGCCAACGGTGATGTCCGAGCCTGTCCAATGCTGCCACCCTTAGGCAATCTCCGAACCGCCTCGTTCGGAAAAATCTGGCACGGACCAGAGGCTCTGAAGCAATGCCGCTCCATCAGTAATGGCGATTGTTACTGCAACAACGACTGTTTTACCCGGATAAGTCTGATGTATTACTGGAAGCTGCCGTTGCTGATGCTGAAAAAACTTTTGAAAACGAAGTAAAAATTCTGTGCGTAATGTATAAACATTTTTCCCTTGCGGCAATCAATAATAAATGTATAATTTAGTCAGTTAACTGACGGAGTTATTATGTATATCAAGCAGCGCCAGCTTGAAAACCTCAGAAACTTATTGAAGCCGGGAAAGGTTATCGTTATCTATGGTGCCCGGCGTACCGGTAAAACAACCCTTATCAGGGAGTTTTTGAAGGGGGTAACAGAACCTTATCTACTGGTAAGTGGAGATGATATTACCATTCAGGGATACCTTTCCTCTCAGTCCATTGAAAAACTAAATGATTTCGTCGGCAGGAACCTTCTTCTGGTCATTGACGAAGCGCAGAAAATCAAAAATATCGGCCTGAACCTCAAGCTGATTGTAGATAATAACCCTGACGTGCGTGTCATCGCTACAGGATCATCATCCTTTGATCTGGCGCGCAGCTTAGGTGAACCACTTACCGGAAGAAAACACACCCTCATTCAGTACCCTCTGGCGCAACTTGAGCTTACAGTCATCGAGCAGCATCACCAAACCGAAGCGCGCCTGGAAAGCCGGCTTATATATGGCGCCTACCCCGAAGTCGTTTTACTTGAGGACAACCGGGGACGGGAGCAGTATCTCAAGGAGATTGTCTCGTCCTATCTGTACAAGGACATCCTTGAACTTGAAGGGATCAGGCAGTCAGGCAAGATCGGCAGACTGCTCCAGTTGATCGCCTTCCAGATCGGCAAGGAAGTATCCTATACGGAGCTTGGCACCAGCCTGGGGATGAGTAAAAATACCGTTGACCACTATCTGGATCTTCTGGAAAAGGCCTTCGTCATTAAAAAACTTGGTGGATTCAGCCGGAATTTGCGAAACGAGGTCACCAAAAACAGCAGGTACTATTTTGTCGATAACGGGATACGTAATGCCCTTATCAACAACTTCAACCCTCTCGAACTCCGCAATGACGTCGGTGAACTCTGGGAAAACTATCTGGTCATCGAGCGACTCAAGCGCCAGGAGTACCTGCAAGAATCGGCAAACAACTACTTCTGGCGGACATATACGAAACAAGAGTTGGACCTGGTCGAGGAGCGAAACGGGAAACTGTTTGGCTATGAGATGAAATGGGGTAAAGCAAAACCACGGCCGCCAAAAGAATGGCAAACCGCCTACCCTGATGCCGCATGGGTTGTGATCAACCGCGATAATTATCTGGGCTTTATAAGCTGACTTTACTGGAGGATAAAATGAACAGAATGCTATTATTTCTCTGCTTGAACTTCATTATTTGTGGAGGATGTTTAACTACGGCCTCAGCGCTGGAACAGGATTTACCACCAACCCCAAAATATATATCGTGGACGGGGATAAATAGCATAAAAATTGATGGAGCCATGCGCGTAAGTCCGTATGCCGTGCCTGACGGCAGGAAGACCATGACCATAAGAATATCCGGTGGCGCCGGCGGTGGTGCTGGAGATAATGGAGAGTTACGCGAGTTTGCCAATCTGCCGATAGTTGACACTCCTTATACCATAATTCTGGGACAGTCTGGCAATCAGGGTGAAATTACTCCTGCGCGCCGGGGTGGCGTAGTAAGTGGCGGTGGAGGTGGTGGTGGGGCATCGACCGTAAAAAACAACGGCGCATATGTTGCCGGTGCAGCCGGTGGTGCTGGTACCGATGGTTCCCCAGCCAGGAGCAGTCGAGATTACGCAACCGGCGGCTCAGGTGGAAGTGGTGATCATGGCGGTCGCCCGGGCGATACTGCGGATTGTGTAAATAGTGACTGTAACAGTTCCGGCGGTTCAGGTGGTGTCGTCAATACGGGCGAACTCCCGGTTGGCGGTGCGTTAATTGGCACCGGAAACGGATACCTCGATATAACTACCCAATAACACTTATTTATATCTCCATAAATCTACAAGGTCGTTATGCCGATAAATCTGCCAACCGGCTTGAACAAGATAATCGTTCAGTCTCTGCACAGGTATTTTGGGGCATGAATGAACACCTATGCGCTTCCAGAGCAACGGCCCCGGCGCCATTTCACTCCGTCCGCCATACGCAACCGCCAGCCATTCGGACCTGAATGAAGCGCGTCTCAGTTCCTGGACCCAGTCATCATCAGCGGGACAGGTGATATAGTTAATCTTGTAATCAATCTCCGTTCCCCACAACAGGGCATCCAGCGTATCGTCCGCCATTACCAGAAGAGGCTTTTCTTTCAGTGTTTCCGCCATCTTATTTCGATCCTCGGCGGAAAGGTAGTAGTGCGACCCGCCTGGCTTCATTTTCACGGTTATATCCACATATCCGCGAACCACAACTACACCCAGCAAGGCAACTATATTGATGGCACAGAGTCCGGTCAGTATCCATCTGCCGATGCCACGCCGGAATATCCTCGTAGCTCCCCACAACAGGGCAAATCCGGCCAGCAGTACGACGGTGTAACGTGAATTATAGGGAGTGAAGCAGAGCATACCGCTGACCGATATGAAACCCAGAAAAAACATCAGACTTGACGGCAGGCGAGCCTTTGAAGGGAGGTAGTAAAGTAGCAGCGGAAGAAAGACAAGCGCGGCAAGGCCGGTGTGACTGATGTCCTGTCCGGGCCATGGTTTCCAACTCTCAGGCAGAGTGATAAAGTTCTCTCCAAGCATGTTGTAAACTGTTTGCGCCACCTGTTTTACCCCGGTGGCCATAACCGGTGTAAGATAACCGAGCGGTTCCAGCAGCCAGTGACCGAAACTCATGGCGAGGGCATAGACGAATTCCGCAACGGTGGCGATCTTTTTGCCACGGCCATGATCGCCTCCAAGAAAATCAGTGAATGTTGCATAAACCGGCCAATATGACGAAGTCACGATAACGGCAGCCAGAATCAGCCCCGCAAGTGGAATTGCAATTTCCCGTATTCCGGCAATTTTATGCCGGCATCGCCAGAGGGAGACGCCGCTGAGTAGAAGCGCATAAGGCGCAACCGTCGGTTTACAGGCAATAGCAACTCCGTTCAAGAGCAGAAAAACAGCAATGCCATACTTTGGTTCGCGTATCCGGGTCAGCGCCACAAATGACGCCAACAGAGGAAATGCCGCGATAAGATCAGAGTTGACCGCCCAGATGCGCAGCCCCACGGCGGGAAAGCTGCCGAACAGAATCGCCGCCATGGCCGCATGCCACTTTGTCAGCCTGAACTCCTGAGCTGCCAGGAAGACGCAGGTAATCGCGCCGACAGAAAAAAGAGCGGTCACGTAACCAATGCCTTTCCAGCCACCACCCAGAAGGATCTTATTGCCAAGCACCAGATTTGCACTGACGGGGAGGGCAAGTTGCTCCCAGTTTGGTGTTATCCACGGCTCAAAGCTCTGCTGTTGGAGCCAGAATATAACGCGTGGAATATGATACATGAGGGCGTCATTATGTCTTGTTCCATAAGTCGCGTCGAAGACGATCTCAAGCACAAAAACCACCGCCAGAAGAGCAATCAGAATTGCAGCGACTCTCCCCCTGCGGGTTCGCAGCCGGCGGATTACCGGCGCTAAATCAAGACGGAATCCGTTTTTCCATGATTGCGCCGCCAGGGCAACGGCCATACAGCATGTGGCAGCAACATAGCCCGTGCTGGTCAAATGACCTGTCAAGCCAAGTATCAATCCGATTGCCATCAGCCAGATCTGGTATAACACGAGTCCGAAAACGACTCGCTCAGCAAAGGCAGAGGGACGAGATGACGGGGGAATGGATACAATGCAAAGGAGTGGGAACAGAAGATACAACAATATCATCAGAGCTGATGCCACATGTTATTCCTTTAAGACAGTTCAGTCATGCGCAAACAGCTTGCCCAGAGTCGGATTAAATTCGTTCTGCAGTTCGAGGTATTTGTAATAGATTTCTTTGTCGATATGCCACCGCTCCAGCGCAACTGGTGAAAATTGCGTATCGTACCGGTAGTCATAGCGGATATCGTACGCCCAGACATTCGGAACTACGAAATCCGGTTCCAACTCACGCACCATGGCAATAGTTGCTTCATGATCAACTAAATCGCCACCGTCTCCGCCAAGCAGCAGGTAGGCTACGATTTTAATCCCGAACGTCTTGATCAACCTGATCTTCTCCACAACATCCTGCACCGTCTGGTTCTTCTGGTACGAAGCCAGTATCGCATCCGACAACCCCTCAATGCCGAGTTTGACGTGAGTTATATTCATTCTTTTCATAAGTGCGAGTTTGGCTTCGTCCATTCCATCAATGCGAATATCAACCGCAAAAGAGTAGTTTTTGGGAATATCGTACCGTTCAAAGAGCTCTACCCTGTGCCGCAGGGTTTTTTCCGAATAAATCCCGAAATTCAGGTCATGCAGATACAAGCCGCCGTGCGGTCGTGAGAGGATATCCTGTACCAGTACCTCGTCACTCACAAACCTCACACCGCCACCCATTTTGGAGTAGGTCTGGCCGGCAACGCAGAAGCCGCACTTTTCAAAACAGCCAAAAGAGGTAAACAGCGCGTTACTGGTCTGCCCTTGCGGAAACAGATGATCAAAACAGGGGGTAATTTCCGTAGAGATCCGCTTTGCCTCGACCTGCCCGGAAGGTTTGTCTTGAATAGCGCGAAGGATCGTCTCGGACGGTTCTCCGTCAAGGAGACAATCAAAATCGTCGATAAAGCGGTTATGGTCGAGGGAAAAATAGGGGCCGATACCGATGGTGAAAACGCCCAGTTTGCGCAACTGTCCGGCAAAATGGGCAGCAATGAAGGGGTTCCCCCAGTCCTTGGTCGGCACCAGGGGATCAGCCCCCATGATTATGACCGTCTTCGGCTCCATAGACATGAGGTTCTCGAGTACCTCTCCATACAGAGATCCCTTGCCGTCAACCGCATCGATGTACGTTTGAAAGTTGTCAAACAGAAAGCGCAGATTCCAGTGAATCGTGCTGTCGGTTGCGTCTGCGTTGTAAACACAATGTTTAACTCCATGATTTTCAAGGATACGTGACAGATAGCAGAGGCTGATTGGCGCCTTGTTGTTATGGCTCCCCAGGAACCGGTAAAATGGCGGGTTGAACAGGACAACGTCAGCTTTCATTTATTTTCACTCCATTTCGGGTGCCGAACAGGCATTTTATCCTCTGTTTGCCAGGTAATGATCCCGTTCGCCAGCAAGGGGCTGATCTTCCGGCATTATACCAAAACGCCAATCCTGAAAGAGTTTTTCAACAGTCAGGTTGTAATTGTTATGTGAAGGTACGCAGTAGGCGCAACCGGTTGGTGAAAAGGTTGCTCTGCGCACCAGACTTTCCGACCAGATCTGCGTAAACTGCGAACTTAGCGCATCAAGATCAGTGAAGTCACCAAGCTGGCCAATCGCTTTTTCAGCCCCCTTTCGGGACTGTGTTCCAGGATTGGCTGCATCTGGGCACGAATGCAATTCACCGTAAGGGCTCACAGTCAGCATGCGGCCACGTATCGCCACCCAGCAGCGGGTTGCTTGGACATCGTTAGCCCCGGAATGCTCAACTTTGGGAAGCAGGCTATCATCAACTACAACATCCATCTGACCAAAATAACCGGCGCGAACTTTTGCCATCAGCTCGTCAAAAGAGTTCCTGAAATCTATGCTTTTTGCTTTATATTCCGCTTTTTCGCCAAAGCATGTTTCTACTGCCTTGATATCACAGAAGTCAAGCCCGGCATTCATCGCCCGTACCAGAAAAGCCTCCACATTCCTATGAGAGAACTTTGACACCAGACAACTGGCTCCAACCCTTATGGTTCCGGCCATGCGTTTTCTGGCGGCTACGACATTCTCTATGTTTTGCCAGAGAGTTTCGAATAGCTCCGGTGGACGCCCTTTGTACTGCGACCACTCCTGCGCATTGGCAGAATCGATGCTGAAGCGAATTTTATTGAGGCATGTCACAAGCGTTTCATATTCACTGCCTGCCCAGCTCTTCGGGAAAATCCCGTTGGTGTACAGAGAAATATACGCCTTTTTGCTTCTGCTCCGCAGATGGGCAATTCCATTGACAGTAAGCTCTGATAGAGTCGGTTCTCCGCCACCGCCAAAACTAAAACTTTCCACCCCCAGGTTCAGGAACATATCCCCGATCATACGTATCCGCTCTGAATTTAAAGGTATTCCAAGCTGGCGATACCCTAGAAAATGCCAATCGCCACTGTCATCGGAATGGCAGTTCGGGCATGCCTTGCAACGGAGATTACAGATCAGGGCAGGATGAAACTCAACGTGGCTTGGCATGCAAACGTCCCCGTTGAACATCGCTTTGAGAGCGGGGATATTCTCAGGCAGCAGCTCTTTGCGAAGAAAGCTGATGCGTCTGCGCATGAGAGACTCAAAGGTCAGAACGTCCTGGATTTCCCGCACGTTTCTGATGATTTGATAGAGCCTGACGAGATCATCCCTCTCCAAAACAAGGTTTTCAGCCAGATCCCTGCTGGAACTGCTTGGCTGCAGGAATAGCTCTGCCGAAATCCGGAGCAGCAGTCGACAATCCTCGTCGCTGAGTTTGTCAGCTCTTTGTTTGTTGGTCGCTTTACTGCACAGAAAACGCATCAGCCTGATTTTTTCCGCAGCGGAATCCTGCGTCAAAAGATGTTCACTGGTGATAACGTTCTCTGCGTAGCGCGTGAGAGCTGAGAGGAATGATTTCATAAATATCCGGTTTAGCAAGTCGCTGTAAAGTTTGGGATATTGACAGTATTACCTTTAACTGTCAATATGATCCGCCCGATTTTAACTCATTCCTCGTCCGAGGTTTTACGTGATCCCGATAAATGAACCGTTGCTTGACGGCAACGAAAAAAAATACCTGAATGAATGCATTGACACCGGCTGGATATCATCCGAAGGTCCGTTCGTACAGCGATTTGAAGCAGAGATGGCGAAAACCGTCCAGAGGAAACATGCGGTTGCCGTCTGCAACGGAACGGCGGCGCTGGAGTTGGCTCTGGCCGCTCTCGCACTTGAGCCGGGGGATCAGATCGTTATGCCCGCCTTTACTATCATTTCCTGTGCCGCCGCCATTGTACGCTGCGGTTGCGTGCCGCTGCTGGTGGACAGCGACCCGGTTACCTGGAACATGGATATTGAGAAGCTTAAAGAAAAGATCGAGACGGAGATCGGGCTAAAGAACAACCGAAAAATCAAAGCGATCATGGTGGTGCATATCTACGGCCTGCCGGTCGATATGGATCTTGTACTCGAACTGGCCGAACGCTACGGTCTGAAAATCATTGAGGATGCCGCCGAAATGCATGGTCAGAGCTATCGGAGCCGCCCCTGCGGAAGCTTCGGTGATCTCAGCATCTTCAGCTTTTACCCGAACAAGCATATCACAACCGGGGAAGGGGGGATGGTTCTGACCGACGACGATCATCTCGCCGAACGCTGCCGCTCGCTGCGTAATCTCTGCTTTCAGGCGAAGCAGCGTTTCGTCCATGAGGAGCTTGGCTACAACTTCCGTATGACGAATCTCCAGGCGGCTCTGGGGGTGGCGCAATTGGAGCGGTTGGAGGAGTTCGTTGCTCGCAAGCGCTCCATGGGAAAACGCTATTCCGGTTTGCTGCAACATGTTGCCGGGCTGGAATTGATGCCGGCAAAAACCGATTACGCCGAGAACATCTACTGGGTGTACGGCATGGTGCTTAACGAGGAAGTGCCGTTCGATGCGGCCGAGGCGATGCGCAGGCTCGGACAAAAGGGGATCGGAACCCGCCCCTTCTTCTGGCCGATGCACGAACAGCCGGTATTCCGTAAAATGGGGCTGTTCAAGGAAGATAGTCACCCTGTCGCCGAGCGTCTGGCGCGGAGGGGATTCTATATCCCAAGCGGCATGGCATTGACAAATGAACAGATTGAAGAGGTGGCTGAAGCGGTGAAAAATCTGATGAGGGGTGAGGGATGACAGTTTTCGGAAGCTATTCGCGTTATTATAACCTGCTCTACAAAGATAAGGATTACTCCGGAGAGGTTGAGTATGTACGGGCTATTATCCAAGGTCATTCCCCGGATGCCCGCACTATTCTAGATCTCGGCTGCGGTACAGGGAAGCACGATTTTCTGCTTGCCGAAATAGGCTACGAAGTCAGCGGCGTCGATATGTCACACGAGATGCTCGCAGTTGCGGGCGCTCATCACTCCTCTCTTTATGCCCCAGAGGTTATCATCCCTCATCAGGGTTCCCCAACTTTTTTGCTGGGCGATATCCGCTCAGTTCGCCTCGACAGGACATTCGACGTGGTTATTTCCCTTTTCCATGTCATGAGTTACCAGACAGGCAATGAAGATCTTATCGCAGCGTTCGATACTGTTCGCGCTCATCTTAAGCCTGGAGGAATATTCATCTTCGACTGCTGGTACGGCCCTGGTGTGCTGACCGACCGACCGGTGGTGCGGGTAAAGCGTCTGGAGGATGAGACATGCGTGTTGACACGTATTGTTGAACCGACAATGTACCCTAATGACAACCTGGTCGAACTGAACTACCAGATTCTGGCTCAGGACAAGGAAAGCGGTGCTTTTGAAGAGGTTCGGGAAACGCACCTGATGCGCTACCTGTTTTACCCTGAGGTGGAGAATATTGTGAACGAGTCCGGGATGTCAATCGAGGCGGCAACGGAATGGATGACAGGTCGTGAGCCTGGATTTGATACATGGGGTGTCTGTTTCGTGGTGAGAGGATGAAAAAGGTTGGTTTGTATCTGGACTGTACCCCGCCGCGAGGCGAATTTCAGATCAACCAGTTTGTTTTAGATGCTGTCGCTGCGCTCCCCCCCGAACGCTATTCCGTTATTGTTGCCTACTCATCCGAATTATGGTCTGAATATCTGAAGAATTACCGGCTTAAATCGATGTATGTTGCGGCCGGATTCTGGGGCCGGGCATTCTGCCACGGGTGGACCCTGCTCGGGCTCCCAATGGGTGTATGGCGCAGCATTTGCCCGCTGTTCCACACGCTGACGCGTGTTTTTTTAAAGGAAGAGTGCGATCTCTGGATTTTTCCCTCACAAAATTCGCGCGGCTACCAGATTCCGGTTCCTGCGCTGGGGAGTATCCATGATCTCATGCATCGTTACGAGCGGAGCTTTCAGGAGGCAGCGTCGCCCCAGGAGTTCCGCTACCGTGAGCGGATGTTCAGAAATCTCTGCCGCTGGGCAGAGGGAGTAGTTGTTGATTCAGAGGTGGGGCGACAGCAGGTAGCCGAATCGTACGGTATGCCGCTCGAGCGAATCCATGTTCTTCCCTTCGTCGCTCCACCTTATATATGGGAGAACTCTCCCCCCCCCGGTTTTGACTCCCGCTACTCTCTCCCCCCCAAATTCATTTTCTACCCCGCTCAGTTCTGGGAGCACAAAAATCATAAACGTCTCATACGGGCTGTTGCCAGCCTGAAAAAGGATCTTCCTGACCTGTCTCTGGTGCTGGCTGGTTCGCCTAAAAACGCCTACGACTCGGTCGTCAAGCTGATTCAGGAACTCGACCTTTCCGCTAGCGTCCAGTTTCTCGGTTATGTCCCTGACGAAGATATGCCTGAACTTTACCGTCGCGCCCGCGCACTTGTCATGCCGACTTTTTATGGCCCGACAAATATTCCCCCTCTGGAAGCCTTCGCAGCAGGCTGCCCGGTAGCGATCTCAGGTATATATGCCATGCCGGAGCAGGCCGGAGATGCCGCGCTTTTTTTTGACCCGAAGTCGGCAGCCGAGATTGCAGGATGTATTTACCGGCTCTGGAGTGATGACGACTTGTGTTCTGATCTGGCCGAAAAAGGGAGGCAGAGGGCATCAAAATGGGGGCGGAAACAGTATAATGAGAGGCTGTTACATATAGTTGAGCAGGTAATAGGATGAAATTTATGGGCGTAAAGGAATGAAGAAAATAACTGGTTTAGCAATTAAGATAATTATCATGCTGGCCGGATGTTACACGATATTCTCGATATGCATTTTGGGGAAGCAAGATGGCATTTATATTTGGGGCATCTTTCTGACGATATTAGTAGCATTTATTTATGACCAGATCACTCTCAAGGTAGATTAAGCGAGCAGAAAATCAAAATCCTCGCGCGTCAGTCCGGTGCCTCCACCACCCGCTCCATCCTCCAGAATAGCCTTGTAAAGTTCTGTCTTCTGCTCCTTCAAGGCCATCATCTTCTCCTCAATGGTATGCTTCATAATCAGACGGGTAATAGTGACCTGCTCCGTCTGACCGATACGGTGGGCACGGTCGGACGCCTGATTCTCCACCGCCGGATTCCACCAGGGGTCCATGTGGTACACGTATGTGGCTCGTGTCAGGTTGAGTCCTTTGCCCCCCGCTTTGAGGCTGATCAGAAAAACCGTCGGCTCCGCCGACTTCTGGAATGCCTCCACCAACTGTTTGCGCTTTGGAACCGGTGTTGAGCCGTCGAGACGCAGACAGGCGAAGCCCTGATCCTTCAACCCCCTCTCGATTATGTCAAGGTAGCCGGTGAACTGGGAGAACACCAGTGCGCTATGCCCCTCGTCGCGCAGTTCCGCAAGCTGCTCGGCCAGAAAATCGAGTTTTGGCGAAGCAGCGCTGGCGGTTGGTGACGCCAGCGCCGGTGCAAGGCAGATCTGGCGGAGGCGGAGAATGGCGGTCAGAGCAATGATGCGGGCCTGAGCCGGGGCATGGTCATTATACGCCTCCTGAACCTGACCGCGTACCTCCTCCACGGTGCGTTGATAAAAAATTCGCTGCTTTGTCGTCAGCTCAAGCGGAATATCCATCTCGATCTTTGGCGGGAGTTCACTGGAAATAAGCTGTTTGGTGCGCCGAAGCACAAAGGGGCGGGTGCGCCCGATCAGTAGCGCCGTGGCGGCAGTGCCACCCTGGCTGAGTTTCCGGCTGAACTCTTCACGGGTTCCGAGTAAACCGGGGAGGCAGAGATCCATGATGGCGAAGTACTCGCCCAGATGGTTCTCCACCGGCGTACCGGTGAGCGCCAAGGTAAACGAGCCTCTCAGCTTGCGCACGGCGTTGGTGGTTGCCGCCTGGAGGTTTTTTACCACCTGCGTTTCGTCGAATATCAACACGTTGAATCTGAGTTCCGCCAGCAGGTCGCAATCACGCTGAACAATGCCGTAGCTGGTGATAATGACGTCTTGATTGGCGAAACCCTCGGTACTGCGGCCGCTGCCGGTGTAGATCATGACCCGGGCAGTCGGGAGAAAGCGGGCCAGCTCCGCCTCCCAGTTGAACAGCAGAGATGGTGGCGCCACCACCAGATGCGGCGTACCGGGTGCGGCGGCACTCACAAGTTCGCCTGACATGATCCCGGCCAGCAGGGTGATTCCCTGTACGGTTTTACCAAGTCCCATGTCATCTGCCAGGCAGGCTCCGAAACGATGATCGTAGAGAAAGGCGAGCCAGTGCCAGGCATCAACCTGATAATGGCGCAGCGTAGCGTTAAGGCCAGTTGGCAGGGGGCGCGCCGCTATAGATGAAAAATTGAGAAGGTTTTCCAGTATCCGTTCATCTTCCGGTGACAGCCTGACTTCAACGCCATGATTGCGGAGCTGCAGCCAGTCGAGAATCTGCAGGCGTGGCACGCGCACCAGATCATGCTCCCCTTTTTTCTTCTTTTTGGCGGTCGGCATGGCTCCTGCGAACATGGCCAGCACCTGGGCGCTCAACTCATCGAGCATCATCAGCTTGCCGTCACGGCGCAGCATACCGCCGCCATCCATCAAGGCTCGCAACTCGTCCTCGGTCAAGAGCTCGCCGTTGCAACGAATTTCCGGCTTCAGCTCGAACCAGTCGAGGCCGCTCCTTGTGGCATCCATCGAAAAGGCCCATGACGATTCAGTCAACGGCTCGCTGCCGATGCGCAGCGCAAACCCATCGCTTTGCGGACGTTGTGTCAGTCCTGGCAGAGCCTGTATCAGCCTGTCGGCGGGGACTTCAACTTTCACCGATCCAACATTATCGACAAAGGAGTCCAATCCGAAGGCTTCGTACAAAATTCGCAGAAAAGTCGCCTGGCGACGGTGATCATCCTTCAGAAAGTGCCAGCCGTCAGAGCTCGCATGTGCAATGATCTGAACTTCATCCCAGGCTGAAGCCAGAAAGGTGAGAAGCTTTTTGGCCTCCCGCTTGACATCCATTTTCAGAAAATCGGGGGAGCCGGTTACAGATCGGATGATAGCATTTTGTGCGCTGCTTTTCGGCTCGTCGAGCAGTTTAAAGGCAGCCTCGATAACGGCCTTTACACGTTTTTTAGTCTTCATCTGAGCTGAAAGATTTGCCCGGCGGTGCGGATTGAATAGCCAGAATGAAGAGTGGGAAAAATGAATCGTCTCACTTTTGAACTGTCCGGCCGGTTCGAGTGATGCCGTTGCACTGGTCAATCCGTTCGGAATATCAAGAAAATATGTCAGGGCTTCAGCAGTGCGATGCTGTTGGTTGACACCGCAATACTGAAAGAAACAGTGTGACTCCGGTTTGTTAAGCATTGCCTGAGAAATCCTGATTACTGCACTGTTAAAGATTTCCAGTGGTGCAATTACAGAGTGGCGCAGAGTACGGATTTCCGGATTGCTCAATGGTACTCCGAGAGATTCCGGATCATCCCACTGTTCATCTTCAAGAAAGTCATCATCCCACTCTTCGTCTTTCCATTCATCATCCCCAAATCCGCCCAGAGCACCATCAAGTTCCTCGATAACGGCTTCCCAGCTCAACCAGGCCGCATTATCCGCAACCGGCACAATAATCCCGGCAGCAATATCAAACAACAGCTGTCCATGCACGATAGCACTGACCGGCAGAGGAGACCCATCTGCATACGAGCGTGAAATGTGGACTTCATCTCCCCGGATATCAAAAGTTATACCAGAGGTCACAGCCTGATGCCCCCTGTATGTCAGCACCGTTTCGAGCTCCTCATTATCACGAAACACAATCGGATAGGCACCGCCGGTGGTTTGCTGAAACAACTCAAAATAGCGCTTTGTGGAATCATAGTAATAGTGTGACGCCATAAACCTTGCCAGATCAACAGGCAGTCCCTGTGTTGACCAGCCATACACCGACTCGGCGCCCCTTTTAATACCGCCTTCCAGGCTGTTCCCGTAACCGCTCTGCACTATCAACATTCGGTATTTTGCAGAATCTGCCTTGGCTTTGGTTGCGGCCTGAATCAACTCTTCACGACGCTTCCGGCGCTCTGCCTTAGTCTTTTCGGTGGTGTCAGCAGGGCCCATAATTGCGGCAGGCTCCTGCTCAAGATAACGTTTCATGTCGAGAAGCATCTGTTCGTTAAAGCGAATGTGCGACAGGGTTTCAGGTGATACCACACGCTTAAGTGTCGCCCATGTGATCACCACATGCGGACAATTGCGCGCCGGTTGCCATTCATAGCAGTTGCAAGTAGTCAACAAACGGGCGCCACTCACAAGAAAAGTTGTTTGGACGCCGCCTTTAAAACGTACTACCAGAGAGGATTTGTCCTCCTTCCATACGGCGTTTTCAAGTGTATTGCCTCTGCAGGCATCAAATCCGGTCATCAGGTGTACTTTGGCAGCTACAGAGTGAATATCACCGGGGCGGTAACCCCTGAATAATTCCAGAAGGGGTGAGGTTGCGGATGCTGCTTGAGTCATTATCTTGCTCCCCGAATTCTCTGCATATAGCACTCAAACATCTCTTCATTCAGGCGCTTCATCATGCGGCGTACAGCGGCCATCTGACGGTCATCACGCAGTATGGTGCGGAGATGCTCGGCAAGGGTCAGAAGTTCATACCAGAGTTGCGGCAGTGGTAATTCTTCACCGTCAATCCGTGCTTCCAACTCATCAAAAACGGGTGGATGTTGCAGCGGGAGCGGAAACAGACCCTGCAGCCATCCCCAGACCGGCAGCCATGCGACCTCGCCATCATCATCAATGCCGTCAGCGTTCTCTGAACAGTGCTGGTGAAGCTTCTGAATGGCCGGATGCTTTATAAAGTGTACGTCAACAGTAGCCGGATCCTCAAGAAATGCCTGGAGATAAAGAGTAACTGCATCTTCGGCATTTCCGCCAAGCGTCATGGCATCGGCAGACCACGCCAGAAAACGTCCTCGTCCGAGGCTTGGTGACGAGAGTGCATTCCGGAATGATCTGTCTGCTTCTGCAAAGCGTCCGCATTCCAGCAGTAAATGGCCAATATGAAAGCGTGGCGGTATAAAAATGTGGTCAGCTTCCGGCAACTGTTGCAGCAGCGCGACAAGTGACTTCGTAACAGCCGCCCGTAATGGCGGATGAGATACCGAACCAAGGTTGACACGCATCTCGTCGAGCCGTTCAGGCAGTGTGGTGGCTGACTCCGCCCCGATAAGCTCCGCATGCCATCTTGCTATTGCCGTACACAGTCCTCCCGCCTGACGGTTTTCGGGATATTCGACACGAACCTGCTCGCAGGTTGAAAGCGCTCTTGCAAAATCTTGAGCCAGCAGATATTCATCGGCGATACTCAGCAGGATATTGGCGCGGTTGTCTACGAAGAGGTCGAGTTGCATTTTTATTCCTTAAGATTGATGAAAAGCAACCACCCCCCAACCCCCTCCTTATAAGGAAGGAGGGGGGGCTAAAAAGGGGCTAAAAGCCCCCGGCCTTTAAGCCCCCCTCCTATTTTAGGAGGGGTTGGGGGTGGTAAGGTTCTGGGTGGTAAGGTTCTGGGTGGTAAGGTTTTGGTTCTGATTTTCGTCTTTAAGAATCTCCAAAATCCTCTCACAAACAACATTCAGATTGTCATAAACATCCGTATTCAGAAATCGTATGACCTTGATATTTGCAGCATTCAGGTAGGCTGATCTTACCCGATCATACTCTATTGCTTCGTCAGAAAAATGTGAGTCGCCGTCAAGTTCAACTGCCAGCATTTTTGAAGGGCAGTAGAAATCCAGGATATAAGCTCCGACACTGTGCTGTCGCCTAAATTTGTAGCCGCCGAGATTACTGTGTTGTAGCTGACCCCAGAGCAGTTTTTCCGCAGGAGTTGAATTATTTCTCAACTCTTTTCGGCGGTTTTTAAGAACTGGGCGGTTATGGATAATTGCAAACCATGCATTATAATTGATGAAAAGCTACCACCCCCCCCCCCCCTCCTTATAAGGAAGGAGGGGGGGGGCTAAAAGGGGGGCTAAAAGCCCCCGGCCTTTAGCCCCCCTCCTATTTTAGGAGGGGTTGGGGGTGGTAAGGTTTTAAGCGGGCAGATACTACTACGATTTACCTCTGATTCCAATTCTAAATGAAAACATGACGTTCGCCCCGTCACCCTCCAATCTGAATCGCCGCCCACCACGCACAAGCGACCACTACCCCGCTCAACAAGGCCAGCAGAAAGTTTAATAGTGCATCCGGTCGACCATATTTAGCCACCAGGAGTTCTGTGCCCGCGCCAAAGAGCAGACCTGCGCAAAAACCGAACAGATGGGCACCCAGGTCGGTATTTTTTCCTTCGGTACCGAGAATTGCCAACAGTGCCACTCCGGCAGCAAACGGTACAAACCAGCGGCGTCTTAGGTGCCGATCACGCCGCATACTGACCGCCGCAAGAATGCCGACCGCACCGAAGACCGCCGTGGATGCACCGACGGAGCGGTGCGCTGGTGACTGTACCCAGGCGTTGAGCAAGTTCCCTGCCGTTCCGGATGCCAGCAGCAGACTCCATGCCAGTCCGGAGCCGAGTTCACGGCAGAGCAGAATGATGATGACACCACCGATGGTCAGGTTGCTGAGCAGGTGCGTCAGGTCGGCATGGAGCGTCAGGGCTGTAATGCACTGCCACCAGAGGCCGCTTCGTATATCTGCAGCGTGCGCCGCGCCGATGTTGTGCAGGTCGAGCAGGCCACGCTCCGGTAAAGAGAAGCCGATAAGTGAAAGATTGTGCAGTATAGCAAGAAGCAGTAGAACTGATACCGTCGGCAGGGTGTTTTCCACCAGTTGGCGAGTGGCAGGAAGCGGAGGGGGCCAGTTGCGGTTTGCCTCTTCATAAAGCTGGAGTTCACGGCAGGCGCTTTCCAGGTGCTGTTCCGGCACCAGCAGGTGCCACTCGCCGCCAGTCGACTCGATTCTGCAGGGGATCGAGCGGGAGCTAAGTACAAGCGCCCCGGTTTGCGCCTGCTGTTTGGTCAGAAGCACGCCATTGATCCGCGCAGGAACTGGGCTCCAACCGTTTTTGCTCTCATCATGTTCTGCCTCGGATAGATCCATTTGGCAACTATAACCACTAAATTGCATAAATGCCACGTCGCCGCGAAAAATATTCATCGGGGATATAGAACGACGATTTGAATGGGGGGTCACAAATTCCTTGAACTTGCCGCATTATTCGGTATAGTTCAAAAAAATTATCCTTTTAATTAAGTTGAAGGAGGCACGTTATGCGCCGTATGACAACCATTTACAGGATACTGATCATACTATGCCTTGCAATCCTCTTGGCCTGTCAGAAAAATGAACCGCTCCGGATCGGTTTTGTAGGCGGCCTTACAGGTAAAGTTGCGGATCTCGGAGTCGCCGGGCGCAACGGCGCCCAGCTCGCGGTGGAACAGCGCAATGCCGCTGGTGGCGTCAATGGTCGCCAGGTTGAACTGGTCGTAGGAGATGACGAGCAGAACCCGGAAACAGCCAAACGGGTTGTCGGCGAGCTGATCAATCAGAACATCGAGCTGATCATCGGCCCGATGACGAGCAGTGTAGCTATGGCGGTTATGCCGCAGATCAGCGAGTCAAAAAGCATCCTGCTGAGTCCGACGGTAACGGCTACCGATCTCTACGGTAAGGATGATAGCTTTTTAAGGATAGCCGGCACGACCGCCGGATATGCCGGCAAGAGCGCCCACTTCCAGTACGCAAAACTAGGTATCCGCACGGCAGCGGTCATTTACGATAGTAATAACAAAGCGTACTCTGAAAGCTGGCTCGACAATTTTCGCACGGCATTTTCAGCGCTTGGAGGGAAGATAGTTCTGGTTAAATCGTTCCCCTCCGGCAAGGAGAATGTTTTCCTTCCTATGGCAAAAGAGCTGCTGGCCGCGAAAGCTGATTCCGTTCTGATCATCACTAATTCTGTTGATGCGGCTCTTATCTGCCAGCAGTTCCGCAAGCTTGCTCCGGGGCAGCACATCGCCATGGCGGAGTGGGCTTCCACCGAGCGCTTTCAGGAACTGGCCGGCACTGCCGCCGAAGGGGTCGTAGTGTCCCATTTTTTTGACAGAAACGATACCTCCCAGCGCTTTAAAGATTTTATGACCAGCTACAGAGCCCGCTTCAACCAGGATCCAGGTTTTGCTGGTCTCGCCGGTTACGATGCCGCTCTGGTTGCGCTTGAGGCTTTTGCAATCCAGAGCAAAGGGCAAAGCATCAAGGAGACTATCATCACAAAGAAGAGCTTCCAGGGAGTTCAGGGACCGCTGAACATCGACCGTTTTGGTGATTCCGACCGGAAGTCTTTTGTCAGCGTCATTAAAGGAAGTCAGTACATTACCGGAGAGTAACAATGTCACCCCTGTCGTTGCGCCGCGTTCTGACACTCCAGTCACTGCTGCCGATCATTCTGCCGTTTACCGTCGTCTTGATCATTGGCGCCCTCTGGGCTGTGCCCCGGATTAATAAGGATGCCGGCGAACGGCAGATTCAGTTGGCGCAGGTTATCGGCATGCAGGTGGAAGGGCACATGGAAACCGGCGCCGCCATGGTCAGAGCTGCCGCCGCAATGTCGCTCAAAGATCAACGGCATCTGAACGCTCTCCTCGGTTCGACCGATACTATGAGCGCTCTGTATGACATCTCTCCGGACGGTACGGTCTCTCTGGTAGCCCTCCAAAAGAATCATCAGACACATCTGTACGATCAAGTCTGCCTCAACCTCTCACGCAACCCGCTATTCCTTGATCTGCAGCAGAGCAAAAAACCAAGCTGGTCTAAAACCTTTCTCTCGGTTATCAGCGGCGGCCTGGTGGCGGCGTATGGCGTACCTGGTACCGGAGCAACCGCTATCGGCGAAGTCGATCTGACTCATCTAACCAGATTCCTCCAGCAGATCAGCACGGAAAAGGAGCTCCTTATTCTGATCGTTGACCATAACGGTCAGATTGTTGCCGACAATAACGGCCGCTATACAGCGCAACAGCTCAACATCGGCAATCTCCAGCTTGTTCGCGACGGCATTAGAACTGATCTCCCGACCACCGGGCAGTTCGACTTCTCCGGAAGCGCGATGACCGGCGGTATCGTTCAGATCAAAAATATGGATTGGCATGTCCTGGTGGCAACCACGGATATCTCTATCTATCGTACGCAAATGTATATTGCCCTGATCGTACTGGCAGGTATTTTAATTGCCGTCTGCTGTAGCGTATTGACCTCGGTCTACCTGGCAAAAAGGCTTTCGGAGCGCTTTGATGAGCTCACCCGTCATGCACACGATATTGCCGAAGGAGTCAGTTCAGACGAGTGGCCCACTTCAACTATTACTGAATTCAACATCCTTTCCGATAATCTGCAACTGATGGCAAGGCGTCTGAAGGATTCGGAGATACAATACCGCTCGCTGGTCGATAACTCTTTCGATGTTATTTTCGTGCTTGATACTGACGGAGTGTTCCAATTTGTCTCACCAGCCTGGGAAAAACATTTCGGTTACCCGCTCAGTGAGGTACTCCACAAGCCGTTTGCGCTATTTATTCACCCTGAAGATGCGCAACTCTGTTTCCAATACATGGCGCAGATCCTCACTACCGGAGAAGTGGCCGCGAGTCCCGTTTACCGCGTCAGACAGAGTAATGGCGGATGGCGGCACTTTATCGCAAATGGCAGCGTATACCAGGATGCCGCAGGCATTCGGCACTTCCTGGGCATCGGTCGTGACATCTCGGATCAGCTACAGGCTGAGGAGGAAAGGCTGAATCTTGAAAAGCAGATGTTGCACACTCAGAAGCTGGAGAGCCTGGGTGTCCTGGCTGGCGGCATAGCACACGACTTCAACAACATCCTGACCGCAATCATCGGCAACGCCGACCTCGCCATACTACGGATTAACAAGGAATCGCCGGCCATTGACAACCTTCACCGGATTGAGCAGGCCGCTCTACGTGCCGCCGATCTCGCCAAGCAGATGCTCGCCTACTCCGGCAAGGGGAAATTCGTCATCGAGCAGGTCAGCCTGAACACACTGCTGGAAGATATGATTCAAATGCTGGAAGTCTCGATCTCGAAGAAAGCTGCGCTGCGGATAAATCCGCACAAGCCCCTCCCGACGGTGGAGGCTGACGCCACCCAGCTTCGCCAGATCATCATGAACCTGGTTATCAACGCCTCTGAAGCGATTGGCGACAAGAGCGGCGTCATTGCTATCACAACCGGCTGCATGGAGTGCGACCGGAGTTATCTGAAAGATGTCTGGCTGGATGAAAATCTGCCTGGCGGTCTCTATGTCTATCTGGAGATAGCCGATACCGGCTGCGGAATGGATCGGGATACTCTGGGGAAACTGTTCGATCCGTTCTTCACCACAAAATTTACCGGACGTGGTCTCGGCATGGCTGCTGTGATGGGGATAGTCCGCGGGCACAAAGGGGCAATCAAGGTTTACAGCGAGGTGAATAAGGGAACCAGCTTCAAGATTCTGCTCCCGGCATCGTCTGACCTTTCCGGCTTGTCTGACAAGTCAGACCAGTCAGACTCGTCAGAGAACTGGCACGGTTCCGGAACCATCCTCCTGGTTGACGACGAAGAGACGATCCGTGGCATCGCCTCAGAAATGCTGATAGAGCTAGGCTTCACAGTCATCACCGCTGATGACGGCAGGGAGGCGGTGGCGACCTTCAAGGCAAACCCCGGTATTTCCCTGGTACTACTCGACCTGACTATGCCAAATATGGACGGTGAACAGTGCTTTCGTGAGCTGCTGCAACTGAACCCAAACCTGAAAGTAATCATGTCGAGCGGCTACAACGAGCAGGAGGTCAGCGAAAAGTTTATCGGCAGGGGAATCTCAGGATTTATCCAGAAACCGTACAGGTTGAGCATGTTGCAAGAGCTGCTGAGGAGTCTTGAAAAGGGGGAGCAATAAATCTTGTCACTTGTTATAATAGATCGTTGCCCTCGTTCCCACGCGCTGCGCCCAGTATCCGGCAGCGTAAAGAAGCAAAGTCCCACGTTTCCATTCTGTCGAAGTGGAACTCGTGCGTAACACACTTAAAAACAAAATAAATAACAAAATCTGTAGTTCTGCTTTGTCACATTACGTCACGTAGTGACTGATTGATGGTAGCCCGGCGTTTTAACGCCGGGATCGAGGCAGAATAGTCATTTCGTCACGTACGTGACGACTGAAATTGTGGCATTTGAATCCGGGGAATGAATTCCC
>CAIMXI010000140.1 GCA_903845365.1 uncultured Geobacteraceae bacterium
GAATGGGTCTAATTTTATTGAAGTGCTGAAAAATATCAAGGGAATAACGGTAGCTGCAGGACCTACGGTAGAGTCAAATATTATGAAGGTGGCGACCGGCAGGATAGACTACCTGATTGAGGATAAAACTTCTGTTGAATACTTACTATCTACGAAGCTTCCTGAATTAAAAGAGAAGCTGAAGTTTATTGAGCCCCAATATTCACTTGATAAAATCTATCTCGTTTTTTCAAAAAAGAGTCCCAACTATGCGACTCTTGTCTCTGATTTTAATAAAGGACTGGCACAGATGAAAAAGGATGGAAGCATCAATAAACTTGCGAAAAAGTATGGAGTCAAGAGTAAATGAAGTATACCGGCATAACTATAGGCATGCAGCCAATATGCTGAATTCAATCCGAAATAAACTTTATATTCTGTTCATTGTCGTTACCACCACGATACTGACCCTCTTTGGTTTATATGATTATGTAAACTTATCGCGAGACTTGAACAGAAGCTTCACTGAGTTGAAGTCGAGTACGATAGCACGGCTCTCCATTGGCGTCTCTACTCCTTTATGGGATTTTAACAAGGACGCGGCAAAATCCATTGTTAACTCTGAAATGATACGGGCGGAGATACGTTCGATTCAGCTCTTTGATGCTACCGGTCAACTTTTTTTGAGCAGCGCACGCGATGGCAAGGGGAATATCGTCAGCGACAAGCCGGTGAATGCGACAGACGGAATCGCTGTTGAAGCGCCGCTTTTTAGGCAGAGCGGAGAAGTTACCGGTTCTGCGGCTCCGGCACAGTCAACTCCTTCAATTGGCCGCATTGTTGTCCATTTTTCCAGTCACTTTGTTGAAGAAGCCCTTCAAACAAATATACTGCGCCACCTCCTTGAAACGGTGGCGATTGATCTACTGCTGCTATTACTGCTGACGCTCAGTCTGCGCTTGGTATTCACCCCTCTCGGAAAATTGCGCGATGCTTTGCTTGATCTGGCACAAAATGACGGAGGTGAAATGAGAGCGCTGCCGGAAACTGAGCAGAATGAATTTGGTGAAGTGATTAAGGCATTCAATCAGGTACTATACAAGAGTGGTCTTGCCGAAAAGTCATCCAATAGACTGCTGGAGATCGATCAAGCGGTTCAACCTGCCTCAGACTTTGAAGAATTTGGCAATATGCTGCTTGCTCGTCTTGCGCAGATGCTGGGTCTGGTTTATGGAGCCTTGTATATTGCCGACGCCGAAAAAACCGAATTGCGGCGGGTCGGCGGATATGGCTGCGACGATTCGATTCACGACTGCAGCTTTGCCTGGGGACAGAATCTGGTTGGTCAGGCAGCAATGGACAAGAGAACAATTTCCTTGTCGCTGCCGCTTGATGATCCTTTCCTGGTAAAGATAGGACCTGGCACATTCAAGGTACATACCATGCTCATATTGCCAATCATCAGTTGTGATAAGGTTTTGGCTGTACTTGAGATCGGAGCGCAGGAATCTTTTGAAGATTGGAAGGCAAATTTTATCGACGACCTGTTGCCGACACTGGCTACAAAAATTCAGATTCTGGCCGGCAACGTTGCTTTACGCGAGCTGCTTGTGCAGAATCAGGCTCAGGAAAGAAACAACCCGGAGAACTGTTTATGATAATGAGTCCATCTTTTCGCCGCCTGTTGCCATGGGGGGGCGCCATACTGCTTTCGCTTGCTGTTGCGTTAGGAGCTTCTGAAGCGACACGAATCGCTCTTGAGTACAACTACAAAGATGTGCTGGCGAATGAAGCAATACGGCGGGCAACTGAAGTGACCGGTAAAACGCTCAATGGCGATATAATGGGTTCGGTTGCCAATCTCGGACTGGTTAATCATGCGATGAAGGCCGTTGCGCTCGGAAAAATGGACTTTCAGGATTCGGCTGTAATGGATTCCGTGCGAGCCGTCGGCAAGTTGTATCAGGCGAGCGGCGTGTTCATCGTGGGAAGTGACGGCGTTATCCGATCTTCCTGGGACAGCGGAGGCAAATCAAGCACCGGGTTGGACGTCAAGTTTCGCCCTTATTTCCAGATCGCAATGCAGGGGAGCAATAATATCTATGCGGCAATAAGCCTGAACACCGGTCAGCGGGCGCTCTATTTTGCCTCCCCGCTCTATAGTGACGTGTCGTCAAGCAGCCCGATTATCGGTGCGATGGTTGCCCGTCTTGACCTTGACCGGGTAGATTCTGTCTTGAAAGGTTGGCCTGGGCCGGCGCTGCTCTTCTCACCTCAGGAGATCGTGTTTGCCAGCAACCGCGATGAATGGTTAACGCAACTGGCAGGAGAGAGGAGTCC
>CAIMXI010000141.1 GCA_903845365.1 uncultured Geobacteraceae bacterium
GCCACACTGAAATCGGTCACCTCATACGGAACAGAATAATACGGAACAGAACAGGATGATCACCTACAAACAATTCTTGCCAAGCGCTATTATACGACTTAGGCTCATTTTATGAAGATCAAAAAACTTGAACATCGAGTTATATTGTAGGATAAAGGCGTATCTCTTTGTAGGTATTATGCCTACAGAAGAAGATCAGGAGATGAGGTTATTTTGGATAAAGTACTTTGTCAGCTCAGCGTTATTGCGTAGAGCAAGTTTTTTGAAAAGTCTTGATCGGTATGTGTTGATTGTTTTCACACTCAATTTCAGGCTTTCAGCGATATCTCTCGGATAAACGCCAAGGGCAATCAATCTGGCAATTTCAAATTCCCGGTTCGACAGTTTTTCATGAGGTTTTTTGTTGCTGTTATTGTGCGCAACAATTTCGTTAGCCAGCAACATTGACACATTAGAACTAATATATTTTCCACAGGACTGTATTTGCTTGATTGCAGACATCAGTTCCGCCGGTGCCGAATGTTTGGTAAGGTATCCCGCAGCACCAAGGCGCATAGCTCTAATCGCGTACTGTTCCTCCGGATACATGCTAATTATCAGCACCGGTAAAGACAAACGTTCCTTGTTGATCCAGGACAAAATATCCAAACCACTGCGCCCTTCAAGTGACACATCAAGCAGTACCAGATCATAACGATTGGCTTCAAGAAATGACAAAGCTTCCATCTGGCTTGCTGCCTCATCAGCAATAATTGCGCTGCCCATTTCGTCGTGCAGGACATGGAGCAGCCCTTTTCTAACAAATGGGTGGTCATCAATGATCAGTATGCGCACCACATGGCTCCTTATTTCCGCAGGGGATATCGATGGTAATGACGGTGCCTTTGCCCATTATATTCTTTAGATTGAATAAGGCGCCAATGGAAGTTGCACGCTCTCGCATGCCAATAATGCCGTATCCACTGCCTTTAGGGGGAATATCGGGATTAAAACCAAGACCATTATCTCTAATTACAATTTTTTGTCTACCTCTGCTACGAGTAAAGACGATGCTGACTTTCGTTGCATGTGCATATTTTGCAATATTGTTCAGAGACTCCTGAACTATTCTGAAAATATTTGTACCACAGTGATAATTCTGACATAGCTCCCCTTTCCAAATTACGGAGCATGGTACGCCACTTCTTCGTGAAAAGCCTTCGCATTCCCACTCGATAGCTGCCACAAAACCAAAGTCATCCAAGAGAGCCGGACGCAGATTGCTACAGATACGCTGCACTGTAGTGACCATTTTATTGATGCTGACTGACATTCCTTCCAGGCTATCGCTAATGGCGGTAACAGTTACTGGCAATGCTTCACGCTGGATGCGGTCAACATCAAATGCTAAAAGAGTCAGGGACTGGCCAATGTCATCATGCAACTCTCTGGCTATTCGTATACGTTCTTGTTCAATGGCATCCAGCAGATGCTGAGTGTAGCCACGCCTTTCTTCTTCCAGTTTTAGGGTTCGTTCCGCTACAAGATTTTCAAGATTATCGCGAGCTATTGTCAGGGCTACTTCAGCCCTGGTAAGTTCAATTATTTTTTCTTTGAGAATGCTGTTCTGGCTTGTATAGGCCAGTTTCAGATTCATAAGCTCGGTAATGTCATCAAGCATACCGCTCCACAAGACACTTCCGTCCGGAAGGAGCCGAGGTACGGCGGTTCCGCGAATCCATTTAAGTTTGCCACTATTTGTTCTGATACGGTGCTCATGATGCCAGGGGATGAAATTCCTCACTGCATGTTCAACCGACTCACGATGGCTTTGACGGTCTTCCATAATGATACAACTGGTCATTATATCAGCATCATGCAAGGCATCTTCCTGAGAAACTTCAAAAAGAGTTTCAATACCCTTGCTCACAAAAGGAAAATGCCAACTACCGTCATGACTGACCAAAAACTGGTAGATAACGCCAGGTATTGAAGCAGTGAGATCCTCATACAATTGTAATTTCGACTGAGACATCCAAAGCTCCTGTTCAGGAAAGCAGTTATTGCTGCGAAAATTCCAGATGCCTATACCACCCTCTACGCCTCCAGCAATATCAAACCCGACGATATTCCTGCTGTCACAGCTGAACTCCACCCCGATAAGATGGATCGGTTCACCATACTGCCGAATAGTATCCCTCTTCACGAATCTCTCTGAAGTTATCCCTCTTCACGAATCTCTCTGAAGTCTTAATCCCAATGGGAAGTTTTTTGCGCATTTTGTTCCTCGTTTATTCAGAGTTGTGGATGGGTGTGAGGGATAGGAATCTGCTTATTCAAGGGGTTGAAAAATACACCCGGCATATACGTAGTGTCAATGCAATTTAGTGCCTGAAACCAGCCTGGGGCAAACCAATCCGGTCGCCGATTATTATTGTTTTTTCTCGCCCAAATTCTTGACTTTCGGGCTTTGTATCTGTAGTTTGACAGGCTTTGATGACTCGTACAACGGAGAGCACCCAAATGGAATATAAAGATACCCTCAACCTGCCTGAAACCGCCTTCGCCATGAAGGCGAACCTGCATCAACGCGAACCGGAAATGCTTGCCAAATGGGAACAGGCCGGCCTCTACGCCAAACTGGAAGCGAGCGGCAAAGATAAACCGCTCTACATTCTGCATGACGGCCCCCCTTACGCCAACGGTCATATCCATATCGGCCATGCGCTCAACAAGACCCTCAAGGATATAGTGCTTAAAGTAAAACGGATGGAGGGATTCCACGCCCCTTATGTTCCGGGGTGGGACTGTCACGGTCTGCCGATTGAGTTGCAGGTGGAAAAGAACCTCGGGTCGAAGAAACATACCATGAGCAAACTGGAGATGCGCCGTGAATGCCGGACGTATGCCGCCAAATTTGTTGCAATTCAGAAAGAGGAGTTCAAGCGCCTCGGCATCCTTGGTGACTGGGAAAATCCCTATCTGACGATGAATTACGAATATGAAGGGCTAACCGCTGCGGAGTTGGCGCGCTTTGCCCACAACGGCGGCCTTTATCGCGGTCGCAAACCGGTACACTGGTGCTCCTCGTGCGTCACTGCACTGGCCGAGGCTGAAGTCGAACATGCCGACCACACATCCCCTTCCATCTATGTTCGCTTTGCCTTGCGTGATGACCTGTCGGCAGAAATCCCCGCTTTGGCAGGCAAACAGGCGTACGTTGTCATCTGGACAACTACACCCTGGACTATTCCGGCCAACCTTGCCGTCGCGCTCCATCCGGAGTTTGACTATGTTGCCCTTGAAACGGAGAAAGGGGTGCTGATCGTCGCCGAAGGCCTTAAAGATTCGTTCCTGGCAACCGTCGGCCTGACCGGTGCCGTTATCGCAACATTCAAGGCAGGAGTGCTGGAGCGCAAACTTTGCAGACACCCATTCTATGATCGAGATTCAATCTTGCTGCTAGGTGAGCATGTCACGCTGGAAGCCGGTACCGGATGCGTTCACACCGCTCCCGGTCATGGTCAGGATGATTATGAGCTGGGGCTGAAAGAGGGGCTGCAGATCTACAATCCGGTTGATAACCATGGCAAATATCTTGCTGATGTCGAATTTTTCGGCGGCCAGCAGGTTTTTCCGGCCAACAAGAGCGTCATCGATAAGCTGCTGGAAGTCGAGGCACTGCTTCACTCCGAACCGATAGTCCACTCATACCCTCACTGCTGGCGTTGTAAAAAGCCGATCATCTTCCGCGCCACCGAGCAGTGGTTTATCAGCATGAAAGCGAATGACCTGCGTGACATGGCGCTCAAAGCCATTGACCAGGTGCAGTGGATTCCGAAATGGGGGCGTGAGAGGATCTACGGTATGATCGAGAATCGCCCCGACTGGTGCGTATCGCGCCAGCGCTCCTGGGGTGTTCCGATCACTGCGTTTTCCTGTACCGCCTGCGGTGAATATGTGGCCGACGGCGCAATCATGGATCACATAGCGGCAATTTTCAAAAAAGAGAGTTCCGATATATGGTTCGACTGGAGCGCAGAACAGCTCCTCCCGGCCGGGACGGTTTGCCCCAAATGCGGAGCGGCATCCTTCGACAAGGAAAACGACATTCTGGACGTCTGGTTCGATTCTGGAGTTTCGCACGCGGCAGTGCTGGAACCTTGTGCCACTCTTCGTTCACCCGCCGATATGTATCTGGAGGGTAGTGACCAGCATCGCGGCTGGTTCCATTCATCCTTGCTGGAGAGTGTCGGCACGCGGGGAGTCGCACCCTACAAAAGCGTATTGACTCATGGCTTCGTGCTGGACGGCAAAGGGCGCAAGATGAGTAAATCGACCGGTAACGTCGTAGCGCCCGAAGATGTCATCAAGAAATTTGGTGCCGACATCCTCCGCCTCTGGGTTTCTGCCCAGGACTACCGGGACGATACCCGCATATCAGAAGAGATCCTGACCCGTGTCGCGGAGGCGTATCGCCGTATCCGCAACACCTGCCGCTATATCCTCGGCAATATACATGACTTTAATCCGGGAGCCGACTCTGTGCCGTTCGAGCAGATGCCGGAAATCGACCGCTGGGCGCTGCACCAGCTAGAAATCCTGAAAGGTCGGGTTCTCACCGCCTATCATGAGCTTGAGTTCCACGTAATCTATCAGGAAATCAACGGTTTCTGTACGACAGAGATGAGCTCATTTTACCTGGACATCCTCAAAGACCGAATGTACACCAGCAGGGCGAACTCTATAGAGCGGCTCAGTGCCCAGACGGTCATGTTCCGCATCCTCGACGCTCTGGTGCGGATGCTGGCACCGGTACTCTCGTTTACATCAGATGAGGTCTGGCAGTTTATGCCGGGAGAACGCGAGGAGAGTGTGCATCTTGCAGAGTTCCCCCCTCGTAACCCGGAATGGCGAGATGATGCTCTGGCAGCCCGCTGGGAACGGATCATCAAAGTGCGCTCGGAAGTTTCAAAAGCTTTGGAGCTGGCACGCGTCGCCAAGACCATCGGCCATTCTCTCGACGCCGCAGTAGCCATCTCAGCGCCTCCGGAGCTGTCCGCATTTCTTAAAGGGTATGCGACCGATCTGCACAGCATTTTTATCGTATCGAAAGCGACCCTGGAAGCGGAGTTGGAAGGGGAATACCGGGCGTCAGAAAACCTGGAGGGGCTTAAAATACAGGTAACCGCAGCTCCGGGAGAGAAATGCGAACGCTGCTGGTATTACAGTGAAGAGTTGGGGAGTAATGCCGAGCACCCGACGATCTGCCCGAAATGCACAGCCGCTGTTGTTTAGGAGGAAATGGATATGCGCGCAGATATTTTAGTCTCGTCACTTATGACTACCGACATAACAAGCACCACAGCGGACGCCAACTTGGCGGATGTAATTAAAACCATGATAGACAGCCGTTATTCCTGTGTTGTTGTAGTTGAAGACGACCTGCCGATCGGCATCATTACCGAGCGGGATATCGTGCGCCTGATGGGTCTGTTCATCTCCGATTCCGACTCAGACACGCCGGAGCGTCCGCTCCGAGTCGCCGATGTGATGTCAGGTCCGGTGGAAACTATTTCCGAAGAGACTACCCTCTTTGATGCGTTGGTGATATCGTCAACCCAGAAGATTCGCCACCTGCCGGTGGTAAGCGCTTCCGGCAAGCTTCTTGGCCTGGTAACCCAGTCCGATCTCGCCAAGACTCTTTTTAAAGTCTATGAGCAGCAGCAAGAGCTCATTGAACACTCCGTTACCAAGCGGACAAAGGAACTGCAGCAGGCCAACGAGGAGCTCAGATCCCTTTCCATGGTAGATGGATTGACCGGACTCGGTAACCGCCGCGCAATGGAGGTTGATCTTGAACACTCCCACAGTCAGGCGCTCCGCTATAACCGCTCGTACTCAGTGGCACTCTTCGATGTCGATTATTTCAAGCTTTACAATGATTTTTACGGCCACAAAGCCGGTGACAACGCCCTGCGGATGATTTCGGATCATCTTTCAAAAAAAATCAGAACGTGTGACCGGCTCTATCGCTATGGCGGAGAAGAGATTCTTCTGATACTTCCAGAAACAAATCTGAGTGGCGCCATTATTCTGGTGGAGAGGATCCTGGCCAGTTTTGCCGAGCTGAATATCCCGCACGAAAAAAGCTCCTACGGTTTTGTTACCCTCAGTTGCGGATTAGCCAGCCACGTTGAAAAAAGTGCCTTCGAAAACTGGGAAGGGCTGGTTGATCAGGCAGATCAGGGTCTGTACGCATCCAAAAAAAATGGCCGTAACCGTGCCAGCGTCATACTCCGGGAAGGCGAGGCTGACGACAGCGCTCCCTCCATGCACGGGATAAATCAATGAAACCTCGATACACCCTGTTTGCTCTCATCACCTTCTTCGGTATCATCATTGACCAGATCACCAAAATTGCCGTTGATCGCACCATGCAGATCTCCGACTCAATCACGATTGTTGAACATTTCTTCCACCTCACCTACGTCAGAAACAGAGGAGCCGCCTTCAGCTTCCTCTCGGACGCGTCGTGGCGGCTCCCTTTTTTTATCTCAATAACTATAATTGCAGCGCTCGTTATCCTTGTTGCTTTTCAAAAGATGCGCGATGACCAGAGACTGGCGCACACCTCACTTGCCATGATCTTCTCCGGCGCGGTCGGTAATCTGATCGACCGGATCCGTCTGGGGGAGGTGATCGATTTTCTCGACGTTCACTGGTACCAGCACCACTGGCCGGCTTTCAACGTGGCCGATTCCCTGATCTGCGTCGGGGTTTTCCTGCTGGCGTTGGATATGATGCTGGAGGAAAAAAGGTTGAAGCGGGGGTGAGTAGTTAAGGCTGACAGGGAGGACAAGTCATGGCCGAAGATATGATAAACACAAACAGATCTGCAGAACTGCGCAAGCTGGCAGAGGAAAAGGTCGCCACACAACAGGCATCTGCCGCGTCTTTGCAAGAAACAGACACGAGACGGTTACTGCACGAACTGCAGGTTCATCAGGTTGAACTTGAGATGCAGAACGAAGAGCTGCGCCGGACGATGTCGGAACTGAGAGAACACAAAGCCCACCTCGAAAACGTCATAAAGATGACGCCTGCAGGTTATTTCCATATCGACCTCAAAGGGCGTTTCCTGGATGTTAATAAAGCCTGGTTGCGTATGCACGGTTATGACTCCCCTGACGAGGTTATCGGCAAACACTTCAGTATGATGCAGTTAGAAAGTGACTCAGATTCTGCTATTGCACATCTGGCTGAGCTGAAGAGAGGTGTGGCAATTCCCTACGGCGAGTTCTCCAGTCGCCGCAAGGACGGCTCGGCGGGTCATCATATTTTCTCGGCTCACCCGGTCGTGCATGTCGGCAACATCGTCGGGTTTGAGTGGTTCATTATTGACATTTCCGAACGGAGACAGATAGAGGAAGTTCAGTCTTACCTGCTTCAGATCAGCTCTCTCCATCACAGTGAGGATTTTTTTGAATCACTGGCCAGATATCTTGCCAAAATTCTTGGTATGGACTACGTCTGTATCGATCGACTCCATGGAGATTGTCTTTCCGCCAGGACTCTAGCGGTTTATCACGATGGCAGATTCGAGGATAATGTCGAATATACCCTGAAAGATACCCCCTGCGGTGACGTGGTTGGTAAAGAGGTCTGTGTATTCCCCAGAGAAGTGCGAAACCTGTTTCCAATGGATGAGGCTTTACAGGATTTACAGGCCGAGAGTTATGTCGGAACCACCCTCTGGAGTTTTGATATGAAACCGATCGGGCTGATTGCCGTCATCGGACGAAAAGAGTTGAACAGCTCTCATTTTGCGGAAGCCGTGCTGAAACTTGTGTCCATACGGGCGGCAGGCGAGTTGGAACGGAGACAGGCAGAGGGAGATAAACTGCTGCTCCAGCAACAATTCCAGCAGGCTCAGAAGCTGGAGAGCCTTGGTGTACTGGCTGGCGGCATCGCCCATGATTTCAACAACATCCTTGCGATCATCATTGGATATTGCGCCCTGGTAAAGATGAATTATGAAACTTCCGAGGAGTACATCCCACATATAGAAACTGCTGCCCAACGTGCCGCCGCACTCTGCCGCCAGATGCTGGCCTACGCCGGAAAAGCTCAGTCTGTGCTGGCTCAGGTCGATATTACGGAACTGGTGAATGAGATGCTCACCATGCTGAAAGCGACCACCAGCCAGAATGTGTGCATCAGAGCCGATCTTCCGGCCGCTATGCCGAACATCAATGGCGATGCCAGCCAACTCCGGCAGGTCGTCATGAACCTGATCATCAACGCCTCGGAAGCTATCGGAGTGGCTCAGGGTGTCATACATGTTTCGCTGGCAAAGAAAGAGATACATGCGGGACAATCGGATAAGGATCATAACGGCAGAATCATTCCGGCGGGACATTACATCTGCCTGGAAGTGACTGACAGCGGCTGCGGCATGGATGAAGAGACCAGACGGCGAATCTTCGAGCCGTTCTACACTACCAAATTTACCGGGCGTGGCCTGGGAATGTCGGCATTGCTCGGTATCATCACGGCGCATAAGGGAGCGTTGCAGCTATCAAGTGAGCCTGGCAATGGCACGACCTTCAAGGTATATCTGCCTGCCCGGATCAGTGCCGCCGTCGATGAGGAAATATCTCAACAGGCAGCTCCGGCACCATGGAGGGGGAGTGGTACAATACTGCTGGCAGAGGATGAAGAACAGATCGCCTGGATTCTGAATACCATGCTGGTGGCTCTGGGATTCACAGTTATTGAAGCAGCGGACGGCCAGAAAGCGTTGGAGTTGTATAAGAAGAACGCCGCAGACATCACTCTGGTCATTACTGATATGGGAATGCCGGTTATGGACGGCTATGAGTTGTTCCGTGAGCTGAAAAAGATCAACCCGCAACTGCCTATCATTATATCGAGTGGTTTTGGTGATTCTGCTGTCACCTCCAGGATTCCGCGTGAGGAGATAGCCGGGTTAATCAACAAACCGTATAGCCCCGATCAGTTGCGGGAGGTGCTGAAGTCGTGCTTATAATCTATTTGACAGATTAATTGGTAAAGTGGCACGAATGAATACAAAAAAGGGTAGCCGCATCGGCTACCCTTTTTTGTATTCATTTTCGTGCAGCTAACTGATTACTTAGCGGCCTTTGCCTGAGCTGCAGGTGTAATAGTAAAAACGTCTGCTGTAACTTTTTTGGCCAGGGCAAAATTATTAACTACATAATTCTGGAAAGAATCAAAACCGAAATTGAAAGAGTCATTCCAGAAGTTAACGATCGACTTTGCTTCCTTTGGGAGTTTTGCAGTAGCGGCATCAACAAGTGTCTTTGTCTCATTCTTCAGTACGACAGCCTGGCTGAAAGCATCGTTATAGAAGCTTTCAAGCGCTTCAAGGCTCTTTACCGGTGCAGTGGCAGCGGTAAGGTCCAACTCAAGGCTTTTTCCGATGTGCTTCTTCAGGTTGTCCAAGGCCTTCTGATTTTCTTTGAAGCAGGTGTTGACGGCTTTCTTTCCTTCTTCAGGGAAAGAAGGCACTGCTGTGATGATGGCTTCAGTAGCTGCGGCTGTCTGACCGGCAAGCGTATTCAGGGCATCAAAGGTGGTGTTAAGTGCGGTTTTGTTGAAGGCGGCTGTCTCTTTTGTAAAATTTGCGGTTTCCATGTGTTTCTCCTTTTCTGTGTAGTTAACAGCTACATATTCTGCATAAACAAAATTTATACATTATTTAAACAAAAGTCAAGCTAATAATTTAAAAAATGTTTGCATATTGCTTTTTTTTGTAAATAAATATATTAAACATGTTAGCTGACAGTGAAACTACGTTGCTGTTGAATATACATAAAGAGAGTTGGGACACGACATGATCAGTAAAGAACAGAAAGACCTCTTCAGAAAATCGGTAGGCAAGCTCCTGGAGAAACGGCGTCTGGAAAAGGGGCTGAACCGTAAGGATGTAGGTGTGGCGCTAGGCTACGAAGGGAACAGTGCGATACAGATTGTTGCGCGCTTTGAGTCTGGTCGAGCGGGTGTTCCGAAAGCAAAGATAGAGAAGCTGCTGGAAATTCTTAACATCACAAACAAAGACTTTGGCCTTGTCGGTTCAAAATCTGTAAAGAATTTCATCGCTGCCAGCGGTTTTCTCAGTTCACCGGTGGCACCGTGGAGTAACGCCATGGTTAATTTCATGGAGGCCAGCGAGGCCAATATAATGAAGCAGGCACTAGCCGATGAAGACAGTGCAGAAGATAATCCCGGAGACAGTCAGGACGACTCATATCAGGATGTTATTCGTATTATGAGGTTGTATCGGGTTCAGAAAAAAGAGGTACATCTTACTAACTTTGAGCGACTGGATCTGCTAGACACTCTCTGCGAAGGGGATGAAGACAAGCTTTCGGAGATGCTTGTCACCCTGAAAATTGAGCCGGTTACTGCGTACCAGGAGATCGAAACAGTGCTGATGGAGCGATTGAAAAACGGGAAAAATTGAGTCTGTTTATTTTTTATCACTTTTTGCTTGCATTAAACAAAATAAGCGGTTATTGGTTTGTTTAAGTTTTGTTTATTCCGCTGTTTGCTTTCAGAGGGATATACAATTCAAGAAACCACGTTTCGATGAGAGGGGGTAGTATGCAGGATTTTTTTAAACAGCAGCCTGATTGGCTGAAGAGCTGGCAAGAGAGCCAGGAAGCGTTGACAAAGCAGTTTGCCGGATTGAGTGGAGAGTGGGCGAAAATAATGCCCGGTAGCAACTTAAAAGCCCCTGATTTTTTCGAGGGGTGGTTCAGATCGCAGGGTAATCTGGAAGAGCAGTTCAGAGAATTTGGCCAGCGTATGAATGAAATGATGAGCAATGTCTGGAGTAACAAAATTCCTTCAGACATGATGAAGTACATGAATACCAGTTTCATTGAGCAGTATTACAAAAACTGGCTTGCCAATATCGAGTTGCCGGGTGGTATAAAAAACCCGCTTGGTCTTGATGGCGGCTGGCAGCAGACAGCCAACTTTCTCCGCTCATTCATGGAGAAGGAAAATCCCTTCTTCTCGTCTTTCAACAGCAACAAAATGAACAGCCAGATGAACGGTATTTTTGGGATGTTCAAGGGAGCGCTGGGAAACGAAGGGAGTGCATTAACTGATATTTTTACGAGCTATCAGAATCAGTTTGCCAAACTGTTTGACTCTGCCTCGTCTCAGAGTACCGAAAAATTAACCGAAACTTTTGAAACTTGGGTGAAAGAAATAAGAAAACATCTTGCAGCGCCGAAAATAGGAATCAACAGGGAACAGGCTCATGACATTTCACAGGCATTGCTGTTGTCTTTAGATTACTATAAGGCTTACTCAAAAATGACGAAGCTTGTCGGGGAAACCTCACGCAAGGCGAACATCCGCTTCCAGACTAAACTGAGCGAAGCCGCCTTAAAAAATAAGCATGTTGATAAGTTTACCGACTTTTGCACGCTTTGGGCAGGTGAAAATGAATCCGTATTTCTTGAGGTCATGGGAACGCAGGAGTTTGCCAAAGTGCAGGGGGAGTTTACTGATGCCGGTCACAGGCTGAAGATCCAGTGGAACAAACTTGCCGAAAAGGCGCTGGAGCCGACTCCGATTGCTCTCAAGCGCGACCTTGACCTTGCAATTTTCGAGATTCACCAATTAAAACGGGATATGAAAGTTTTCCGACGCGAATTTCTTGCAGTAAAAAAAGAGGCAGTGACTGCCCGGGATGCACAGACCGCAGCGGAAGAAGAGACCAAAAATGCTAAAATCGCCGCAAAAGCTGCCGAGGCTGCTGCGCAGGATGAATTGAAAAAAGCAAAAGAGATTGTAAAGGCTGCCGAAGCTACAGCGCAGCAGGAGTTAAAAAAAGCGAAGGAGGCGGTGAAAGCTGCCGAGCTTGCTGCACAGGATGAAGCAAAAAAAACGAAGGCCGCCGAGGCCGCAGTGGCGGCGCTGACAAAAAAAATCACCACCGACAGCAAAACCGTTATAGCCGCACCTAAGACTGCCACAAAAACCAAGACCAAGAACGTTTAGGGGAGGGGACGATGCTCACGTTTCAAAGTAAATTCAAGGAATCTCTGGACGAATTCAACTCGTTCGCAGAAAATCTGAAAAAAGGGGTTGAAAACCTTGCCTCTCTTGATGAAAACGACTGCGGTTTTGCTGATAAGCAAGACAGTTGCGGAACCTGCAAAAGCTGCCGAAGATCCTGCACACCTAAAGAGGTTGTGTTTCAGGATGGCAAGCGTACGCTCTACCGCTACAAACAACGGGTAAAAAGGGGTAACGCTCCGCCGATTCTCATGGTCTATGCAATGGTTAACCGCTACACCATGCTCGACCTTCAGCCAAATCGCTCCTTGATTCGCAACCTGCTTGATGAAGGGCAGGACGTGTACATAATTGACTGGGGTTATGCCGATAGAATGGATCGCTTCATGACAATGGAGGATTACATAGACGGGTTCGTAAACGACTGTGTCGATGTTATTCGAGAGAAGCACAAACTCGACGCTATCAATCTGATGGGAATTTGCCAGGGGGGCACCTACTCGGCGATTTATGCTGCACTGTACCCGGAAAAAGTAAAAAATTTCATTCCGATTGTTACTCCGATTGACTTCGACACAAAAGACGGCCTGCTGAACGTGTGGGCTACAGAATTCAATGCCGATCTGATGATTGATGCCTACGGCAATGTTCCCGGTGACATGATGAATCAGGCATATACGCTGTTGCAGCCCTTCACCCTGAACATAAACAAGTATATCAATATGGTGAACATTATGGGGGACTCGGATAAGCTGGCCGACTTCCTGCGAATGGAGCAATGGATTTTTGACAGCCCGGATCAGCCTGGCGAAACTCTGCGCAAATTTCTCAAAGATTTATTCCAGGGCAACAAACTGGTAAAAGGGCAGTTTATGATGGGCGATCGGACGGTGAATCTGAAAAACATAACTATGCCGGTTCTTAATATCTACGCCGAATTCGACACCTTGGTACCGCCCGTTTCGTCAAAGGCGTTGTTTGAACACATTGGCAGTAAGGATGTGCAGGAGTTGACCTTCCCGGTCGGTCACGTAGGTATGTTTGTATCGGGAAAAACACAGAAAACTCTGGCTCCAGGAATTTCCGAGTGGCTGAACGCGCGAGTGTAATTGCTTATCAGTTTATCAGGCAGCAAACTATCACATATTTCAGGAGATAAAATGTTAATTAAGGGTAATGTATTCGTTATTACAGGTGCTGCTCGAGGATTGGGTCTCGCCTTTGCCAAAGATCTGGCAGACTTTGGCGGCAGGCTGGCGCTGGTTGATATGAACGCCGAGGGGCTGGAACAGGCTGCAACTGCTTTGCGCGAACAGGGTACGGAGGTACGGTGTTATACCGCAAATGTAGCTTCGGAAGAAGAGGTCATTGCCATATTTAATAATATTCAGAAGGATTTTGGCCAGATCGACGGCCTCATCAATAATGCAGGTATAACCCGTGATGCCATGCTGGTAAAGCGCACAAAAGATGACGACATCGTTACGATGTCATTAAAAGACTGGCAACAGGTAGTCGATGTCAACCTTACCGGTACCTTTCTCTGTGGTCGTGAAGCTGCGGCACACATGGTAAGAGGAAATCGCAAGGGGGTAATCGTTAACATCAGCAGCATCTGCAGAAACGGCAATATTGGCCAGAGCAACTACTCAGCCACCAAGAACGGTGTTGCCGCGCTGACTTCCACATGGGGCAAGGAATTGTGCCGATATGGCATACGGGTTGGCGCCATTGCCCCCGGGTACGTCAACACCGAAATGGTGTCGCAGATCCGCCCGGATCTACTAGGAAAAATTACGGCTCTGGTACCGTTGGGACGTTTGGCCGAAACGTCCGAGATCGCTCACACCGCTCGCTACATTATTGAAAACGACTACTTCTCAAGCCGAACCATAAGTGTGGATGGTGGTTTCCGCCTCTAAGCCTCCCAGAAAATCGTAATCATTGAAGTTATACGCCCCTTTCTCCATGCGAGAACGGGGCGTTTTTGCGTACAGCGGTCAGCATCAGCCAACGCACCAAAATAAAAAACTATCAGACGTGAATTTTATTCTTGTAAGTAACCTTGTTTTAGAATATCACTGTCGGGCACTGATAACTGCTACAAAAAACGGCTAAACAGGTACTGAAGTACCACTTTCAGCAATTTTAAAATGACTATTTATTATTCCGTGATTCGTATTCTGAATCACAATTTCTTCTGAGAAGGAGCTTATTATGCCAACTGCACCATCAACCGACCGCTTCTTCGAACTTGCCGAACAACTTGCCTCTGACTTTTCACTGCTTAAGGGGGTCAGTCGTTCGAACCGTGCCCGTCAGAAACAGGAGGTCGAACTTGCTCTTGCAGGCCTTGTTGACCACCGTACCGTTGAAAAGACTACCAAGCGCCTCAAAAATCTGGATGTCGATGCCTACATCAGGGAGACTGTTGAGCCCTCCGAGCAGAAGGGGCGCATCGGTTTCAAGGCGGTGCTGAAGCAACTGAAACTAAAGATTGTCGATGAAATATCTTTTGGTTCACTCCACTGCGTCGAAGCCGAATTTGATTTTAACGGCTACCAGCGGCGTCTCTGCCTGCTGGGGCAGGATCGGAATACCAATAACGGCGTCTGGGGGCCGGAGCACCACCGCAAGGCGATAGAAATTGTCCGGAAATACGAGCGCTATTCGGTGCCGGTTATCACCTTTATCGACACCCCCGGTGCTGACGCCGGCGAAGTGGCCAACGCCAACAACCAGGCTCATTCGATTTCGCACTTCATTGCCGAAATGGCAAACCTGAACGTCCCCTCAGTCGGCATCATCCTAGGCAACGGCTATTCCGGCGGTGCAATTCCGCTGGCCACAACCAACATCTTGCTCTCGGTGCGTGACGGGGTACTGAATACCATCCAGCCCAAGGGACTTGCCGCCATCGCCCGCAGCCTCGACCTTAGCTGGCAGGAGTGCGCCAAATATGTTGGTGTCAGCGCCTACGAACTCTACCAACAGGACTTCGTAGACGGAATCATCGACTACGTTCCGGGAGAAAAAGGGCCGCAGCTTGAAAATCTGCGAAATGCGATCGTCTCTGCAGTTACCGCAATAGAGAAGCGCGCAGTCACATTTGTAAAGGAAACCGATGGTGTTCTGGATCATTACCGGGAGAACCTGCAACGCTACATTAATCCGTCGGAAAAACTGAGAGCGCTCAATAGACTCTCGGCACTTTCCTTGACCCACTTCCCTACGGAGTACTTCAGCGTCTTCGGCATAACGTACCGCTATATGCGTTATCTGGGCATGCGCGGGCGTATCAAATCTACCTCTGCAGCCAGTTACAGCCGTTCTACCAACTTGGTCACGCCAAAGGGCGACCTCTCGTTGCGTGTGCAGGAAGAGCAGGACAATGCTTTCGCCAGTTGGCTTGAAAAACCACTACACATTCGCTACGACGACCTACTGAGCAAGAGCTACAAGACTTATCTCGATCGCAAAGAGAGCCTGGGCAGCGAGCGCGGGCGCCTGTCCAAGCTCATTCTTGGCGATGCCAACGCTAATTTTGAAAAGGCGCAACACACCACCTATCTTGCTTACGGGTTCCACCTCTACAATCTCTGGAAATCGTGGAGTCAGAATAATTTCATCGCCATGATTAAATATCTTGGTGCGATAAAAACCAAAACTGCTGCTACAGATGCTACCGACATGACAGTTCTTGATGTTATCACCCTGCCTGATTTCCGCGAGGGGATGATCCAGGAATGCCAAAACTGTATCATCTTCGATCTGGTCTATGACCAGATAATCTCCGATTTGCGACCGATTGCCGCAGAAGCCAAGGATACCAACACCTTCTCAAAAAAATCGTTTCGTACGCTGCTAGAATCATCGATCCATGCCGCTACCACCAAACTGAAAAAAATGTTTGGCGAAGGAGCCGTCGATGAAGCCAGCCTCGAAGACAACTTCTATAGCTGGCTAAATACGCTCTTGCAGCACCCGCAGATGAAGGACTTTATCCGTCCCGTCCAGGAGTGGAAAAAAATCCAGTATCCGCGCATTTCCGAGCCGCTGTTTGCTATCGTCACGTTCCTGTTTGAAAAACTGTTACTTGAGTACGTCGAATCTGAGCGCGAGGGGCGTAGCTATGATGGCCGCATCAATCTGCGCGATATCGGCATGAAGGATTTCTGGAACCGCCTTACCACAGCCTATAACGACCTCTTGATCCAGGACGTCCTGATACAGGACAAACGAGCCAAAAATTGTCGATTTGAAACGATTGTCGCAGAGTTTTTTACCGATTTCCGCGAGCTGGACGATGATTTGATGACCGCTGACCCGGCAAACTTCCCAGGTTTCCGCCTCTCGATCGAGAAAGCGCTCGATGCGGGAATCAAACCTTGCGGTGTCCGAACAGGTCTTGCAAAACTCAAAAAAGATGGTGATCGTCCCGCCACCAGAGTAGGTGTTCTGATCTCCAACCTCGATTTCCAGGCTGGTGCTTTTGATATGCCATCGGCTGAAAAGTTCTGCAACCTCTTACTGCAGTGCGCCCGCCGCAAACTCCCCTTGGTCGCCTTTGTCTCATCAGGAGGTATGAATACCAAAGAGGGGGCCGGGTCGCTCTTTTCCATGTCTATTGTCAACGACCGCATTACCCGTTTCATCCGGGATAACGAACTCCCTATAATCTGCTTTGGTTTTGGTGACTGTACTGGTGGTGCCCAGGCATCATTTGTCACCCACCCGCTGGTACAGACCTATTATTTCTCCGGCTGCGGCATGCCCTTTGCCGGGCAGATCGTGGTGCCGTCCTACCTCCCCTCAACTGTAACGCTGTCAAACTATTTAAGCTGTACACCGGGAGCTATGCAGGGATTGGTTAAACACCCCTTCAACCTTGATCTTGATAAACAGTTGCGCGCCATTGATCCCGCCATACCGACTCCGGTAGAAAGCGTGAGGGATGTATGCCACCGCATTTTCAAGGGGCTCTATCACCCAGATGCTGATGCTACCGCGAGCGAGAACAATACTCTGGTTGACGAACGCTCACTGCTGAAACCGGTCAAGCGTACCCTGATTCACGCCCGCGGCTGCACTGCTGCCAAACTGATCCTGGTCGCCCAGCGCGAAGGCATTGAAGTCGTGTTGGTGCAATCTGACGCTGACATGGATTCGGCCGTAGCCGCCCAGCTCACCGACAAAGACACCCTCATCTGCATCGGTGGCAACACCCCCGACGAGTCGTACCTCAACGCTAAATCGGTTCTCCGGATAGCAGAGCAGCAGAAAGTCGATTCGCTCCACCCAGGCATCGGTTTCCTCTCGGAAAACGCCGACTTTGCCCTCATGTGCCGTAACCGCGGCATCAACTTTGTCGGCCCATGGTTCTCCAGTATGGAGCTGATGGGCAATAAAACCAACGCCATCGACACCGCCACCAAGGCCGGTGTTCCGGTAGTACCGGGCAGTCACGGCATCATCGGTAGTGTCGAAACCGGTATGGAGGTGGCAGACGCCATCGGTTATCCGGTTTTGCTCAAAGCGGTCCACGGCGGCGGCGGCAAAGGCATCAAGGTCGTCGAAAAGCCGGAAGATTTCCGTGAAACGTTCTTCACCATCTCCTCCGAAGCACGGGCTGCCTTTGGTTCTGGCGACATCTACCTTGAAAAATACGTCACTAACCTGCGTCACATTGAAGTTCAAATCCTCCGTGACGCACACGGCAACTGCCGCATACTCGGTCTGCGCGACTGCTCCGTACAGCGCAACAACCAGAAAATCTTTGAAGAGTCCGGTTCGACCATGCTACCGAAAAACCTGGAACAGGATGTCTACGGCTACGCCGAGCGTATTGCGAACCAGGTAGACTACGTCGGCGCCGGAACCGTCGAATTCATCTTTAATCTTGATGAAATGGCCATCTACTTCATGGAGATGAATACGCGGCTGCAGGTTGAACATCCGGTCACCGAACAGGTAACCGGCGTGGACATAGTTGCCAACCAGTTCAGGATTGCCGGAGGGGGCTCAATCGCCGACATCACCTATAAACCGCACGGTTACGCCATTGAAGCCCGCATCACCGCTGAACGGACAGCCATTGAGGGTGGAGAAATCTCCTTTATTCCAACTCCGGGTAACGTCACTGTGTTCAGCATACCCGCTGCTGACCATGTCAAGGTCATCAAGATGATTGAAGCGGGCAAGCCGATCACCCCCTACTACGATTCACTGATGGCACAGGTAATTGTCACGGGTAAAAACCGGGACGACGCCGCCGACAAACTGCTTGCCACCCTCGAAGGCACCGTAATAGAGGGGGTTCACACCAATATCCCGCTACTCAAACGGGTCTTGAAAGACGACATCTTCCGCAAGGGTATCTATAACACCCAATACCTCCCCGGCTTCCTTGACCGCATCAACATTCAGGATATGATCGCCGAGGGAGAAGTCGCATCCGGTTCCGCACAGGTAACACTCGACCGTTCTGCAATCGCAATAGAAGGGAGCCGTGAGCTTAAAGTCTTGGCGCCCTCCACCGGAGTATTCTACGACTCCTCCTCACCCACCGAACCGCCATTTGCCCCGGTCGGCAAATCGGTAAAACTGAAAGACACAATCGGGCTGCTGGAGGCTATGAAACTTTTTGCGCCGGTATCTCTGAATACCTGCAATCCTGGCGGTGTATTCTATGATGCCGACAAGCAGTACGAAATTGTAAGGGTTATCCCCTCGCCGGGACAGGCGGTTAACAAAGGGGATCTGCTCTTTGTTATCAAGGAGGTGAGATAATTCCTGAATGATTAGTTGTTATGCAATATCATCCACAACCAGACCCGAATAAGATCAGAGTAAATGTAATGAACATCTAATCAGCTTAAAGGAGAAATTATGAAACCGTTCAGACTGAATAAACATGGAAAATTAGTGCTCCCCTGCAGCATCTTTATAGATCTTGACTTCACGATCATCTCAAGCCTCGACCACTTGCAGGCCATTGTTCGCCGAGACTTTGAAGGCAAGGCTCCGACAGGTACCGAAATTGCCAAGCGGGCCGCCGCCGGTTCCTATACGTCCCGCTATGACCTGTTGCGGGACATCAGCCTAAACCTCTTCTGGGCAAATCGTTTCGCTTTGACAATGTATGACAAACGACCAACACGCTGGCGGGATGTGCCGCGAAACCGTGAAGATGTCTTTGTAGCTCTCCTGCAGCCATGGCCGGATGGCAAAGCAAAGGCCGCAAGTGTTCGCAATGCCTACGAACAGTTGGATGCGAAATGGAACCGAACGGCAGAGGACGAACTGTTCGACATGCTCTTCGACGTCTTCTCAAACAAGCTCTATCGCGCTCAGGAATTACCGCCTATTAAGGCTACAATTGCCGAGGCGCTCGCAACTCCTGATGCCATGACGACTATTCTCCGCAAATACAATCCTGATTTTCCGCGTTACAGTGATGTTGAAATTCTTGACGCTTCAGAAGAGCAGCCAGAGCTTGAGGCACTCAGGCGCTGGGCCATGGTGCTTCACAATCAGCACCCCTGGGATCGAAGCCGGGCCAAGCTGAAAACTTTTGCCGACATGGAGGATGA
>CAIMXI010000142.1 GCA_903845365.1 uncultured Geobacteraceae bacterium
AATTCATAATCCACGATTCACAGGAGCCGTCAACAGGTTAACGGGCTCTCTGGTTGTGGATAGTTCAAAGATTCGGCAGGAACTTGGGTGGGTGCCGCTTTTTACTATGGAGGAGGGGTTGAGGGAAACGGGGAGATGGTTCAAAAAGAAATTTTGAATTTTGGATTTTGAATTTTGGGTTGGAAGCCTGAAGAACAATTTTGGATTTTGGGTTGAGAGGCTGGAAGGCATTAAAGTAAGATAGAAACTGTAAACAGGGATGAAGATTATGAAGAAAATAACCAGGATACATGGTATTCCGCAAAGTGTAAGCGAGCCATTTTGGTTGTTTGATAATGATGTAGACCAATTACTACCCATTTGCTACAGTGCATCAAAAGTTATTCTGAGGTGAAATCATGGGAATGTCGGTACGCATAGAAGATTCTTTGTATAATGAGGCAAAAGTTCAAGCCCACGCTGAGCACCGCACGATTGTCGGGCAAATTGAATTTTGGGCGAAGATAGGCAGAGCGGCACTCGATAATCCAGACCTTCCAATTGATTTTGTCCGTGACCTTTTGGTTGCTAGAGCAGAAGGGCAAACTCAGGCAACGACATTTGTTCCAGAAGGTAAGCGCGGCTGATGTCTGAAACTGTTCAGATTCTGCAAAGCGCTATTTTTAAGCGTGCTTATAAGCGATTGCATCCAAATCAGAAGGCAGATGTAGACGATGCAATTGCTCAAATTGTAGTTGATCCGACACTTGGCGAAGCGAAAAAAGGTGATCTCGCCGGTATCTTTGTGTTCACGACATGAGGGGACGTTGCTTGTTTATTCATTATTGATCCCAGCGGCGTTTTTATAGCGTTTTATTCCGGGTCCTAAGAAAATGCTGTAAATCCTAATCCATTTTCTTCCATAAAAAAGTTAAATCAATCTTTTCTTCTGCTTTATTTTCTTCCTTCCATTTGATTTTATTCCGTTTGTTGCCGACATTGACCAACTGGAGGTACTTGGTCTATGTCACTGAGACCATGCAGGGTCAGGCTTGACTTTCTGCTATTCTTCGTAAATAAATTCAACAATCGCCAGTAATTTAACAGGGATGAAGGACCCTCTGGGGCCTAAAGGGATGCAGAGGATAACAGCAAAATCAAGGTTGGGCAGTATAAAGGGGCTACTTTAAACCTTTTCTTTTGCCTCGGGATTACTACGATTGCCCTGGATTATAGGGTCAAATTCTTTGATCTTGGGTAATCCTGAAGTTTTAGCCACAGTCAAAAGTAGGCGCTTCTAAGCGATGTACACAGATGCTCACGGATGAAGGGATGAACCGCCTCGTTGACAAATCTACCCCCGAATGTTACCGTTCTCAAACAGATGCAAGAGGAGGCGTTATGCCGACAATCAGTATGTTTTATGGGATTTTGGTTACGATACTTTTTGAAGACAATCACCGGCATCACTTACCACATATTCATGTCCGCTATCAGGGAAGCAATGCATCTGTTGCAATTGAAGATGGAAGTGTACTTGCGGGTAGTGTGCCTCCGCGTCAGATGAAGATGATTCAGGCATGGATTGAGATCCACAGGGATGAACTAGCAGCGGACTGGGAGCTTGCTGTAGCTGGTGAGGAACCATTCCGGATTGCACCCCTTCAGTAACAGGAGGTTTCAATGAATGAACTATTAGATGTTATTTCAGTTCAGGCAAGTGCTGATTATATTTTGTTGCTGGAGTTTGAAAATGGAGAACGCCGCGTATTTGACATGGCTCCGTTTATGGATAGACGCCCTTTTATTCGCTTGAAAAATTCGCCGATTTTTACAAAGGCTACGGTAGATTACGGGACTGTCGTGTGGCCTGGTAACATAGATATTGCCCCCGAGACCCTCTACGATCTCTCAGTCCCACTCGGATAAAAAGTCATTGGGGTCACCCATTAAAAGGCTGGTGTCAGGCTATAGATTTGCACAAGGAAGAGTTGCTGGCGGATTGGGAACTTGCTAAAGAAGGTGTTGAACCCTTCCGCATTGATCCGCTTAAATAATGGAGTCTGATTATGCTGCTTGATGTGGTTCGTGTAACCGCTAATCCTCATTTCGAACTGTTGCTTGAGTTTGAAAACGGTGAACGTCGGCGTTTCAATATGTCTAATTATATTGATCAGAAACCTTGGGTACGGCTCAAATCCGGCAACACTTTTTTTGGGGCCTTTGTGGAGAATGGGACCGTAGTTTGGCCTGGTAACATAGACATAGACCCTGAAACCCTCTATGACAGTTCAATTCCCATTAATTAGCGTCCCTGAAAAAGTCTGAATTTTGTTTTAGACGTGTAGAAGTTGGTATTGAAGAAATCTTTGGGGTCAAACCTTTGGGGTCAGGCTTGACTTTCTGCTATTCTTAGGTATTATGCACTTATGGCACGTAAACCTCGCATACATTTTCCCGGTGCAGTTTATCATGTGATTTTACGCGGTAACGCTGGGCAACCTATATTTTTTGACGAACGCGACCGGTTGCGTTTATACCTATTCATGCAGTATATCGTGGAGAAGTTCGGCTGCCGAATTCATGGTTTCTGTTTTATGACAAATCATCTGCATCTCGTTATTCAAAGCGAAGACGTGCCACTGTCCCGTATCATGCAGAACCTCTCACTCCGCTATACAAAATGGATCAACTATACGCAGGCACGCACCGGTCACCTATTTCAAGGACGTTACAAGGCTCTACTGCTGGACGCGGACTCGTACTTGATGGAACTCGTTCGGTATATCCATCTTAATCCTGTGCGTGCCGGAATGAACAATTCACCGAATGATTACCCGTGGAGCGGGCATAACGCATACCTGGGAAAAGAACTTCTACCCTGGTTATACGGCCTGTCTTGCCGGTAAATCGGTACTCTTCGCAACAGCGGTAGATGCTATCAATACACTTGCGGCGGCACAGGCAGCCAGTAAACTCAAAATCGAACTCAAAAAGTACCTCTCGCCACAAGTACTCATTCTCGAC
>CAIMXI010000143.1 GCA_903845365.1 uncultured Geobacteraceae bacterium
CACTGAAATCGGTCACCTCATACGGAACAGAATAATACGGAACAGAACAGGATGATCACCTACAAACAATTCTTGCCAAGCGCTATTATACGACTTAGGCTCATTTTATGAAGATCAAAAAACTTGAACATCGAGTTAAACCATATTTTTTACATCTTGGTTCCGGCTCGTCCGGGTTGGGTTTCCCGTTTTTTTCTGTGATTGGCGATGGTCTGGCGGGTTATGCCGAGCATTGCCGCTGCTGTGTTGATATTGCCTGCCGAACGGGTCATCGCCTCGTTGATAAGATACTCCTCGATCTCATGAAATGTCGGAAAATGGCCGAATAAAGCGTCTATTGGATGCTCTCCGGAGCCAATTGAGGAGGAGATTCCGGTAACTGCCGACATCCCGTCTTTGCTGCCACCGAAAGATATGGCTGTCAGCTCTCCTTCAGTATCACGAGCTACGGCATCAAAGATGATCGCTTTCAGCTCTCTGACATTCCCTGAAAAGCTTAATCCCAGCAGGTGCGAGAGTCCACTCACCGAAATGATTGGCAGATCCTTCTTATAAGATTTTACCGATTCTTTCAGAAAATGCTCCAGCAGAAGCGGAATATCCTCAGCCCGTTCGCGAAGCGGCGGGATATGGATCTCATGTGTACAGAGCCGGTAGTAGAGATCGCGCCGGAACAATTTTTCTGAGACCCGTTCGGGCAGGTTGTGGTTTGTGACCGCTACGATGCGCGCCGTAGTTTTTTTGATAGCGTCCGAGCCGACCGGATAATATTCGCCTTCCTGTAAAAGCCGGAGCAGTTTGATCTGTGAGCGCTCCTCAAGATCGCCAATCTCGTCCAGAAAAAGGGTGCCGCCGGCAGCACGCGCAATCAGACCCTCGCGTGCCTGATCAGCGCCGGTGAAGGCTCCTTTCTTATGGCCGAAAAGTGTATCTGAAAAGGTTGTATCCTCAAGTCCGGCGACATTGACGCTGACGAACTCGCCCCGAACAGCGCTTATCTGGTGCACTGCCCGTGCCATAAGCTCTTTTCCCACCCCGGTTTCGCCTGTTATCAGGACAGGATGCGGTGTACAGGCGATTACCTCGGTGTACTTGAACAGTGCCAGCATCTTGCTGCTGCGGGTCTTGATCGCTTCGAAGGCGGTCGGATTGTCAAGCGAATCCTCCCCCAGCATCCGCTTTTTCAGTGATAACAGTTCCCACTGCATTGCATTGATTCTGAGGGCATTCTTGACACAGGCGATCAACCGGTTGGACTCGACTGGCTTATTCAGGTAGTCCAGCGCCCCCAGTTTAATGCAATCCACAGCGAGATTCAGCTCGTTGGCGCCGGATATGACGACAACCTGGATATCGGGGTAATCACGCCGGATAGTGCCCAGCAACTCGTGGCCCGACAGATGCGGCATGACAAGATCGAGGAGAACCAGCGCGGCGCTGTGCTCCTCTATAAACGGCAGCACATCCCGGCTGTCGTAGATGCTGTGTAAGTTTTTTACCCCCGCTTCCCGCAGCGTGAGCGTCATCATGGTGCAGCCGGTTTTATCATCGTCTACCAGCAGAACGGGAAGATGTGTGGTTCTGGTTTTATGCATGGTTATGCTCCTAGAACCGGCAATGCAACAATCACACTTGTCCCTTTCCCGAACTCTGAATCAATGGTCAGCACACCGCCATGATTTCGGATGATCTGATCGGCAATGGTCAGGCCGAGTCCCATGCAGCCATGCTCAGACCAGGTGCTGAAAAATGGTTCGAGAATATCCGGAAATATTTTCGGGGATATGCCGCTTCCTTTGTCGCGCACGCACATTTGAACAGAACCGGCGACACGGTCGTAAGTTGTTGTAAGCACGACGGGAGAGGATCGGTCTGGTAGAGAGATCAGAGCGTTCATCAAGAGGCTGAGGATGACCTGCAGCATCTGCTCGGCATTGCCTTGCAGGATAGGCAGGTCTGGTTCGAGATCAAGGCTGAAGATATTTGTGTAAAATGAAATCTGATCCTGAGTCATAGAGGCACAATGCGAAACCAGCCAATTCAGGTCAATGCCAAACAAACCTGCAATAGCGCCCCTGCCGGAGAATTCAGACAGCCAGGAGCTACAGTGTTTAAGCCTGGTCACCGAGTCACTAATGCCCTGTGTCAGCATCGGGATGTTCGAAAGTACGCGGCTACATTCTTTCTGAAAACCGGTTGGCAAGCGTTCCGGTTCTTCTTGCAGTTCATCAAGGAGGGCGTTGATATCCTGAGAATAATTGTTGAGAAGATCATTGGCCAACTGGATCGAGTTAAGCGGATTGTTGAAGGTATGACTGAAGCCGCTGAGGAAGAAGGCTGAATTATTAGCCCGGTTTAGTCTCAAGAGCTGTTCGAAGGAGTGGGTTCGGGTTATATTCATCTTGTTTCTCCCCCCGCATCTGATTTCTTGCCGCATAAATGTTCGATCTGACTGTAGAGATCTTCCAGGGCTATCGGCTTCGTAACATAACCGTTGATTCCGGTTGCCATATAACGCTCACGGTCTTCAGCAAAAGCGTGTGCTGTCATAGCTATAATTGGTATATCCGGATCGATGCCGACACGCTCTCCGGAACGGATAATTCTCGCGACCGTAGTGCCGTCCATAACCGGCATGGATATGTCGGTCAGAACAATTTCAAACTTATCCTTTTGTAACGCATCCAGAAGTTCGGCGCCGTTTTTCACCGCTGTAACCTTGTACCCTTTACGCTCAAGAAGTTTTTGTGTGACTGTCCTGCCAAATTCCTCATCATCGGCAAGAAGAATGTTACGAGAGGGTGCCTGTGCCTGTGCCTGTGCCTGTGCCTGTGCCTGTGCCTGTGCCTGTGCCGGGCAGACCTCCACCGGCAGGATAACCGTAAAGACAGACCCTTCGTCCGGCACACTGACAACGGTGATACTGCCCCCCATCAAAGCCAGCAGACGACGACAGATTGTCAACCCCAATCCAGTTCCGCCAACGTTTCGCGTACTGAAATCCTCTACCTGGGTAAAGCTGTCGAAGATATGGTCACGTTTATCGACCGGTATCCCTATGCCGGTATCAGTGACTACAATATGGAGCACAGAGGTTCCAGGATTTAATGAGGATACATCGGCAGTTTCAGTGGTGATTTCCAGCGAAACCCTCCCATCTTGAGTGAATTTTATGGCGTTACTGAGCAGATTTGAGATGATCTGGCGCAAACGTTGCTCGTCGCAACGGATGAATTCCGGCAGACCGTCAGCCAGTGAGATGGTGAGTTCAAGTCCCTTCTGTTTCGCGGCGGCGCTCTGCATCCTCACCAGTTGTCTGGCCATCGAAGAGATCGAAAAGGTAACGTTGGCAAGCTCAAGTTTTCCGGACTCAATCTTGGAAAAATCAAGAACATCGTTGATTACCTGTAGCAGCATCCTGGAAGCAGTCTTGCAGTCCCTCAGACAATCCTGTTGATCAGATGAAAGGGGCGATCCCTCCAGCATCTCGATATTCCCCAGCATGGAGGAGAGCGGTGTCCTTATTTCGTGGCTCATAGTTGCCAGGAACATACTCTTGGCTCTGTTGGCTGCTTCGGCGGCCGCTTTGGCTTGAAGTAGCACCTCTTCGGCCCGCTTACGCATCGTGATGTCTTCCATGGCAAGAAGGATAACATGTGTGCCAACATCCTTCCGGATAATCTGCCGAGCGTTGAGCAGAATGGTCTTTCTGCCGATTCTGAGAAAATCATGTTCAACTTCATAGCCGTTTAACACGGTCTCCTGTGGGAGGATTTCCTCAAGGAGTATCCGCAGTTTGGGAATATCCCATTGCCGATTACCGAGGTCATAGACGAATTGGCCGATTGTCTCCTCGGGCGAAACTTTGAAAGTATCGTAAAAGTTATGACTTGCTCTGACAATTCTCAAATCGGAATTCAGTACTAACATTGGCTCGCGAACAGTCTCGACTATGTTCTCTGAGTATTCCAGGGCATTCAAGATCTCAGTTTCTAACTGCTTACGCTCGGCGATCTCTGCTAATAATTCAGTATTGGTGACATCCAATTGGCCTGTCCGCTCCTGAACCCACCATTCCAGAGACTTATTGATATTGATAGTTTCTGTGAACTGTTTTGACAGAGAATCCGCCATTTCTCTGAAATTGTTGATCAGGTGATTTGTCTCGTTTATGCCGCTTTCAGGCCAGACAGTCTCTTTACAACCTGTCGCCAACTTTCTCGGCAGTTCGTACGTCAGCACACGGAGCTGCTCCAGTGTGCCAACAATCTTGCGGCTCAGTAACTCAGCCAGCGCCAGAGATCCAAGCAGAATCAGAAACAGCAGGATCAGCTTGCCGGTGTATTCGTCGTAGAGCATTTTCTGGAAGGGCGCTACAGGCTGCTCCAGAATCAGTTTCCATTCTGCCAGGTCGCCTACAGTGGATTCTGCGACATATAACGATTTCCTCCAGCGTTCCGAAACGGGGGTGTTGAGGGGCACTGTCGGTACCCACTGGCTGATCCCTTTGTCAAGACGACTGAGCGTCCCTTTGCTGCGAACAAAGGGAGTCATGACTTTTTGATCAGTGCGGTTGGTCATGATGACGTTGTTGTTTTTATCAACCATTGTGTAGAGTGCGACATTATCAATTGTACTCTTGTCGAGTGTATTCTGAATCTGCTCCAGCGACAGTGTTCCGGCGATGTAACCGCCGTATTCTCCACTAATGACAATCGGCGCAAGCATCAGGACTCCCGGCTTGCGTGCGCCCAGCTTGCGTATGATTACTTCCGAGAGCATCGGCTTGAGTGTCCGCTTGAGCGTCGGAATGAAGGGGCGATCAGCGAAAATCTTGCCGAGGGTACTCTGGCCAAGTTCATCGTTCAGCGGGAAGAAGGCGGTGGTAGTCGCTTCTCTGTCATGAAGCCCAATCCGCAAAAAATTAATATCAGACTTCTTTGCCTGTTCCAGATATGTCTGCATCTGCTGCGGTGATCGTGAAGCAGCCATATCCGCCAGATTTAAAATGGCAGTTTTTCTGTTCAGCACCCAGGCATCAACTATATTTGTTACACGCATGCTATCTTGAATCAGAGCTGTGCGGATATGGCGGTCAGTTTTGGCAAATTCGTTTCTACTGTTGATCGCCAACATTATCAGCGCCGGGATTAATACGAAAAAGGCCAACAGGTTGTAGATAATTTCTTTGTATGACATCATCGATGTGCGCGAACGGAGGGCATATACGGTAAAGATCAGGCGGGCAACCATGGCATTGGCTATACCATTCACCGCCTGTTTGGTTATAACAATATAGGTATTGCTGGCCGGGACATGCATGACTACGTGGTAGAAAAGGTAAACCAGCGGTATACCGATAATCAGCCAGAAAAGTGTATCGGCCAGCACCATCCCCATTTTGCGCCTGGTTATCAGCCAGCCGACGACCGCAACTTCCGCCGTCTGGATGATAATGGCATAAGGGTGATTCCAGAGGATGTAGGTATAGCTTGCAATAATGGCGGCTGCAACAATACCCCGGCCAAGACCTAAAAACTGCAAAGCCAGCATGGCGAAGATACTGCCGAAGAGGAAGTTGATGTTGAGGAATATTTCTAAGTTAAAATAATTACCGGCCAGACCGGCAGTGACCATGGCAAGCAGGAGAGGGATGCCGTATTTGGTCGGTATAGCGATTGGTTGTCTGATCATGATGGTCTCCAGCCTAAAGGTATACACTATATCTGATGGTTGTAACGATTAATATTATTATCGTTTGACCAATATCTTGATCTATGCTAGCTTCCAACAGTTATTTCTCCCCGAAATGGAACCTACTCATCCGATGTACTTACACCTGATCAATATTCTTCTCCTCCTGATGCTTTCCGCGTGCGCCGGTGTTTCGACAACCCCGGAAAAAAGTGTTTCTGATGCCCCCGCGTTTACAGATACTCATGGTCGCGCACTCTACCTTTTTTCACGGGCACGTATTTCAGTGAATGAGGGTGACTATCCGGCGGCTCTCAACCTGCTGCGCGAAGCAATTTCATTTGAACCGGATTCGGCACTGATGCATGGTGAGATCGCTGAAATAAAGCTCAAAATAGGTCAGATCCATGAAGCGTTCGAATATATAGACAAGGCTATTGCACTTGACCCGGAGTATCGTCCACCATATCTTCTTGGCGGCGTTATGATGGCTTCTACGGGAAAAGACCGGGAGGCGGTCGACTATTTACGTAAGGCGGTCAAGCTTGATCCGGCCAAGGAAGATGCCTACATCCACCTTGTCACGTCTCTGACCCGGCTTTTCGAGTATGAGGAAGCGGTTTCGACCCTCAAGGCAGTGGTTAAGCTCAATCCGGATTCCGTACTTGGCTATTACTATCTGGGGCGAACGTACAGCCAGATGAGGCTATACCGTGATGCAGTCGGCTATTTTTCGAAAGTTCTTGAACTGCGCCCGGAATTTGACCAGGCGATTATTGACAAAGCCGCAACACACGAGGCTTTAGGTGAATATCCGGTTGCCATTGAGGCCTACCGGTCGCTAGTTGACCAGGACATTGAACAGCGTCCCGCCGTACTGCAGCGACTGATCCAGTTGTTACTCCAGCAGCGCCGTTTCGAGGAGGCGCTGAAATATCTTCAACTCTCCGCTCATGCAGGTCTCGGCGGTCAGGAAACAACCAGGAAAATCGGTCTGGTTCACCTTGAACTTGAGCAGTATGACGAAGCGATTGAAGTCTTTGCCGGCATGCTTGAAAAAGATTCAACTGCTGATAATATCCGGATCTATCTTGGTATTGCCTACGAAGGAAATGAAGAACTCGATAAAGCATTATCGGAGTTTGGCAAGATCTCCCGAAACTCACCACAGTTTTATGAATCGGTCAGTCATAGAGCATTGATACTTAAAGAACTGGGTAAGGTAGATGCGGCCATTGCTCTCCTCGCGGATGAGATCGCCGCAAACCCGCGTAACCTTGAGTTGTACCTGAATTTATCTTCTATGTACGAGTCAATTGATCGACCACAGGCCGCTCTGGATATACTGCTTGAACATGAGGAGTATTTCCAGAAGGAGCTCCGTTTTCACTTTCGAGTTGGTGTTCTGTCCGACAAACTTGGAAAAAGGAATGAATCGATCAAACGGATGAAACAGGTTTTGAAGCTTGATCGGAAAGATGCGCAGGCACTCAATTATCTTGGCTATACATACGCCGAAATGGGGATTCATCTTGAGGAGGCGCTGAACCTGATCAAGCAGGCGGTTGCGATCCGTCCTCGTGATGCCTTCATCTTGGACAGTCTCGGCTGGGTCTATTATAAGCTCAAGCGGTATGATGAAGCGAGCGAAGCTCTTGAAGAGGCTATTGCACTGGTAAACGATGATCCTACCGTTATTGAACACCTTGGCGATGTCTATGCGGCACGCCGTCTCGTCAGGAAAGCACTGAAGCAGTATCAGCTCGCGCTTGAATTGGCGCCGGAACGGAAGGAGCTAGTCGAAAAGATTCATAAGCTCAAAGGGGAGCATAACGAAAAATGACAGCATCATCCGGAGTTCGCTCCCTGCTGCTGACGCTCCTCTTCAGCGTTATTTTTGCCGGATGTAGCCGTACCGAGAATGCTGCAGCACCTGCCAAGACTGCCGTATCCGTGTCAACTCCTGCTGTTCCCGCAACCGGAGATTCTCTTGTTGAGGGTACCATCGGTGAAGCTTCGACACTTATCCCTCTTCTTGCAACCGATGCCTCTTCTCACGCCGTGGCCGGACAGGTTTATAACGGGCTTATCAAGTATGACAAAAACCTGCAGATTGTCGGCGATCTCGCTGAAACATTTGATATTTCCTCTGATGGTCTCACCATCACCTTCCATCTTCGTCACGGCGTCACCTGGCACGACGGCGCCAGGTTTACGGCAAAAGATGTGCTCTACACCTACCAGGTCACGATTGATCCAAAAACTCCCACCGCATATGCAGAAGATTTCAAACAGGTAAAAAGCATTACAGCGCCTGACGCCTTTACGATCCGTGTGAAATATGGAGAACCGTTTGCGCCGGCTCTGGCATCATGGGGGATGAATATTCTTCCTGCCCATCTTCTGGAGGGGCAAGATATTACCAAAAGCCCACTGGCGAGAAAACCTGTCGGCACCGGGCCGTACCGCTTCAAAGAGTGGGTGTCCGGTCAGAAAATAGTGCTTGAAGCAAACAGCGACTATTTCGAAGGGCGTCCCTATATTGATCGCTTTATATACCGCATTATTCCCGACAGCTCCACGATGTACATGGAGCTGAAGGCGGGCGCTATCGACCTGATGAACCTGACACCGGTTCAGTACGCGCGCCAGACTCAAGCAACCCGCTTCACCAGCCGTTTCAACAAATACCGCTATCCGTCATCCAGTTACCTCTATATGGGTTACAATCTTCGCCATCCGCTCTTCGGAGACAAGCGCGTCCGTCAGGCCATGACCGCTGCCATCAACAAGGATGAGCTGATTCAAGGGGTGTTGTTCGGCATGGGGCAGAGAGCGCACGGTCCGATTGTCCCTGGGCGCTGGGCCCACAATCCTGCGGTCAAAGATATCGTCTATGATCCAAAACATGCCGGTGAGCTGCTGGCAGAGGCGGGATGGAAAGAGAAAAACAGCGACGGAATCCTGGTCAAGGATGGCAAGCCCTTTAAATTTACCATTCTGACCAACCAGGGGAACCAGCAGCGCCTTATGACGGCTCAGATAGTGCAGCAGCGCCTGCGCCAGGTCGGGATCGACGTCAAGATCAGGATTGTAGAATGGGCGGCGTTTCTGAAGGAATTTGTCAATAAAGGCAATTTTGAAGTCGTCATGCTCGCCTGGAGCATTTCTCAGGATCCTGATATGTACGATATCTGGCACTCCAGTAAAAACAAGCCGGGTGAACTGAATTTCATCGGCTATAATAACCTTGAAGTTGACCGCCTGCTGATTGAAGGGCGCAACACCTTCGATATTGAAAAGCGCAAACGAGCCTATTTCAGAATTCAGGAGATACTGGCTGAAGAACAGCCATACACGTTCTTGTATGTACCGGACGCTCTTCCGGTTGTCAGCTCGCGCATTCGGGGCGTTGAACCTGCCCCCGCCGGTATCGGACACAACCAGAACCGCTGGTATGTGCCAAAGAATGAACAGGTCTACGTGCCGTGATAACCATTGACAAAGCTCCTTCAATCTGTTTAAGTGCAGTCAGAATCATTCATAACTATTTAAAATGACTGAATAATTTTAGTTTTGCTAAATAAATTTATCGAGGAGAATCTGAACATGCAAAAATATCGTTTTCGTAAAGTTATGGCAGCAAACCGGGGTGAAATTGCCATCCGCATCTTTCGTGCCTGCACTGAACTTGGTATCGGCACGGTGGCACTCTACTCCGAGGAGGATAAACTCTCCCTTCATCGCTACAAGGCTGATGAAGCTTATCTTATAGGTAAAGGGAAGTCGCCGATCGACGCCTACCTTGGCATTGATGAAATCATAAAACTGGCCGTCAGGGCTGATGTTGACGCCATTCACCCCGGATATGGATTTCTGGCTGAGAATGCCGAATTTGCCGAAGAGTGCCGGGTCAACGGCATAGCCTTTATCGGACCGACTGCAGAAATGATGCGCGCGCTGGGGGACAAGGTCTCCGGCAGACGTGCCGCCGTCGCCGCCGGGGTCAATGTAGTTCCTGGAACGGAAAACCCGATTGAAAAAGAAGAGGATGCGCTGATCTTTGCCAAGGAGCATGGCTATCCGATTATTATTAAAGCATCTGCCGGAGGGGGCGGTCGCGGCATGCGCGTGGCCAACAACAAGAAAGAGCTGCTTGAGGGACTTGTCGCGGCAGGCAGTGAAGCCAAAGCGTCGTTCGGCAACGCCGAGGTATTTCTGGAGCGCTACCTGGCGCATCCGAAACATATTGAAGTTCAGGTGCTGGGTGACAACTACGGCAATCTGGTGCATTTTTTCGACCGCGACTGCTCCGTACAGCGGCGTCATCAGAAAGTGGTCGAATTTGCCCCGTCACTGTCGTTAACCCAGTCACAACGGGAAGAGCTCTGTACTGCGGCGCTCAAAATAGCCGGTCACGTCAAATACCGTAACGCAGGGACTATTGAGTTTCTGGTGGACAGCGAAGGCAAACATTACTTCATCGAGATGAATCCCCGTATTCAGGTGGAGCATACGGTCACCGAAATGATCACCGGGCGCAATCTGGTACAGAACCAGATTCTGGTCGCCTGTGGCCACAAGCTCTCCGATCCGGAAATCAATATCCCGTCACAGAGCGCCATCGATATGCGCGGGTATGCCATTCAGTGCCGAATCACCACCGAAGATCCGGCCAATAACTTTGCCCCCGATTTCGGCACCCTGACCACCTACCGTTCCGCCGCCGGTTGCGGCATCCGCCTGGATGCGGGCAACGCCTTTACCGGCGCCAGGATTACCCCGCATTATGACTCTCTGCTTGTCAAGGTCAGCTCTTGGGGGCTCTCCTTCTCTGACGCATCCAACATCATGAATCGCGCCCTGCAGGAGTTCCGGGTTCGAGGTGTCAAGACAAACATCGGCTTCCTTGAAAACGTCATCACTCATCCGGTATTCCAGAGGGGGCAGTGCGACACCTCATTTATAGAAAAGCATCCCGAGCTGCTCCACTTCAGGGAAAAGCTGGACAGAGCCAGCAAAGTGTTAAACTTCCTCGGCGAAGTTATCGTCAACGGTTCACCCGGCGTAGCGAAACCGCTTAAGTCGGCTGAACTGATCGAGGCCAGGGCGCCGTATGTCGATACCACCAGGCCGCGCCCGTCCGGCAGCAAGGATCTCTTCATGCAGCTAGGCGCCGATGGCCTCTCCAAGTGGATTCTTGAGCAGAAAAAGCTGTTGATCACCGATACCACGATGCGCGACGCTCACCAGTCAAATCTGGCAACCAGGGTACGCAGCTATGACATTCTCAAAATTGCCGAACCGACATCTTATCTGGGGTCAGAGCTGTTCTCGCTGGAGTGCTGGGGGGGAGCCACGTTTGACGTTTCGATGCGCTTTTTACGGGAAGATCCATGGCAGCGACTTCACAGACTTTCGGAATTAATACCGAATATTCTGTTTCAGATGCTGCTGCGCGGCTCAAATGCAGTCGGCTACACCAATTACCCCGACAACGTCGTTCAGAAATTCGTTGAAGAGGCCGCAGATTCCGGCGTCGATATTTTCCGCGTTTTCGATTCGCTCAACTGGACAACCGGTATGAAGGTCGCGATGGATGCGGTGCGCAGGTCCGGGAAAATCTGTGAAGCGGCCATCTGTTATACCGGTGACATCACCGATCCGAAACGGGATAAATATCCGCTTGAGTACTACGTTAATATGGCAAAAGAGCTTGAAAAGATGGGTGCGCACATTCTGGCCATCAAGGATATGGCTGGACTCTTGAAGCCGCTCGCCGCCTATAAACTGGTCAAGGCGCTTAAAGAGAATGTCGGCATTCCGATTCATCTGCACACTCATGACACTTCATCAAACGGCAGCGCCATGCTGCTTATGGCCAGTGAAGCCGGCGTGGATATCGTGGATGCAGCTCTTTCTTCACTTTCCGGCCTGACCGCCCAGCCGAATTTGAACGCGCTGGTGGCAACACTGGAAGGGACCGAACGCGACCCGCTCGTCAACGCTCCGGGACTACAGAAGCTGGCCAACTATTGGGAAACTGTGCGGGATTACTACTCCCCCTTCGAGTCCGGTCTCAAAAGTGGCACCGCCGAGGTGTATCATCACGAAATTCCGGGTGGTCAGTATTCCAATTACAAACCGCAGGTAGCCGGTCTGGGTCTGATCGAACGCTGGGATGACTGCAAGGAGATGTACCGCAAGGTCAACATGATGTTCGGAGACATAGTCAAAGTTACCCCATCTTCCAAAGTGGTCGGCGACATGTCGATGTTTATGGTAAAGAACAATCTGGAACCGGAGGATATCTTTACTACCAAAGAGGATCTGGCATTCCCCGAATCGGTTGTCGGCATGTTCAAGGGGATGCTTGGTCAGCCGTATCAGGGGTGGCCCGAAGAGCTGCAGAAAATTATTCTGAAAGGGGAACAGCCGATTACCTGCAGGCCGGGTGAACTGCTTGAGCCGGTCGATTTCGTGGAAGAGAAGCTGAGGCTGGAAGAAAAACTGGGGCACCGGGTTGATGATCGAGCATTGGTTTCAGCGATACTTTACCCTAATGTATATCCGGAATTTGATCGTCATCGCCAGCAGTTTTCCGATATCTCAGTCTTTCCGACGCCGATTTTCTTCTACGGTCTTGAGCCGGGTCAGGAGACATCTATCGATATCGAGCCGGGTAAGACGTTGATCATAAAGCTGAATACTGTCGGGAAAGTGCAGAGTGACGGCACCCGCGCCGTCTATTTCGAGCTGAACGGCAATAATCGTTCGGTAGTCATTCGCGACCGCTCGGTAATAAGTGATAAAGCTGTCAGGGTAAAGGCTGAAAAGGGTAATCACTTCCACATTGCGGCGCCGATGCCGGGCAAAGTGCTGAAGGTTAACGTTAAACCGGGCGATAAGATCAAAGTCGGGGATGTTCTCATGGTTACCGAGGCGATGAAGATGGAGACCAACATCAAGGCCAGGGGTGACGGCGCGGTGGCTGAAGTGAAGTTCAAAGAGGGTGAAACTGTCGAAAAAGAAGATCTGGTTATTGTGGTGACGGAATAATTACCTCGGCTTTCGAGGGCCTGGCGCAGAATATCGCCCCAGCTTGACATCGTTCCCACGCTCCAGCGTGGGCATTGCCATCGTTCCCACGCTCCAGCGTGGGAATGCATCCCCGGACGCTCCAGCGTCCCGGTTTCAGGATGACGCGACGCTGGAGCGTCACAGGCTTCGTTCCCACGCCGGAGC
>CAIMXI010000144.1 GCA_903845365.1 uncultured Geobacteraceae bacterium
CACACTGAAATCGGTCACCTCATACGGAACAGAATAATACGGAACAGAACAGGATGATCACCTACAAACAATTCTTGCCAAGCGCTATTATACGACTTAGGCTCATTTTATGAAGATCAAAAAACTTGAACATCGAGTTTACACTAGTGAAAAATTTCTTTAGAGTTACGCCCATTTCCAGGCTGACTGTAGCGTATTTTTGCGACTATTATACAGGATATAAAATATATTTGCCATAAGGGTGATTATGAGCCTGTTTGATAAAACATCTCACCAGCGCGTTGTAATTAGTACCATCATTGTTGCCATCATTCCATTTCTTGCGGTAGAACTTTTCAAAACTTCACTCTACCAGGTTATGACTATTTCGCCCTACCTTGTTTTTCATAACGTGGCGGAGTTTTTCAGCATCATGGTTTCCTGTTCCATATTTGGTCTGGGATGGTATGCCTACGACCAGAACAAGGACTGTCACTCACTGTTTTTGAGCGTTGCCTTTCTTGGGATCGGCATGATGGACTTCATGCATACCCTTGGATATACGGGGATGCCTGCCCTGCTCACACCCAATTCCCCGAACAAATCTACCCAATTCTGGATTGCTGTCCGCCTGTTCAGCGCGGCAGCGTTCCTTGCCAGTGCGTTTGTCTCCTCAAACAACAAAAGCCGCTGGCTTTCTAAAACCCCTCTGATAGTCGTTACTCTGACCATATCATTAGCCGTTTTTATCGGGGTTACATTTTTCCCGGAAAATGTTCCGACCACCTTCATTCAGGGCGTTGGTCTGACACCGTTTAAAAAAATTTCAGAGTATATAATCATCAGTCTGCTCATTCTGACGTCAATCATTTACTGGCAGCGTTTGTCCCGAACAGGTGACCGGTTGATAATATACTACCTGGTGGCTTTTGTGTTCTGCATCTTCAGCGAGCTTGTCTTTGCCGTCTACAAAAGCGTCTTCGATACATACAACGTCCTTGGCCACATTTACAAGATAGTGGCGTTCGGATTGATCTATAAAGGAATTTTTGTCGCCTCAGTAAGAAAACCGTATGAAGCGCTGAATCAAAATCGCAATATGCTCTCCCACATTGTCAACTCCATTCCGCAGTCTCTTTTCTGGAAGGACAGGGAAAGTATTTATTTGGGCTGCAACCAGGTTTTTGCCAGACAGGCAGGCATTGATGAACCTGACAATATAATCGGCAAATCGGATTTTGACCTCCCCTGGAAGGGGGAATTATCCGAAGGTTTTCGGGCCGATGACAGGCAAGTCATGGACAGTTCAATGGCCAAGCATCACATCATTGAAAAATTGCATAACTCAGACAATGAGGTTATCTGGATTGATACCACCAAGGTGCCGCTCACAGACAGTTTCGGCAAGGTTAATGGCGTGCTTGGAATATTCGAAGATATAACCGAAAAGAGACTGGCTGAAGAGAAGGTTGGTCGTTTATCAGCTATTGTTGAATACTCCAATGACGCCATCATTTCCAAAACAGTCGAGGGCATTGTAACAAGTTGGAACTTTGGAGCTGAAAAAATGTTCGGTTATTCCGAGCAAGAGATGCTTGGTAAATCGATAACCATACTTTCTCCACCAGAGCGCCATAACGAGGAGCAGATTATTTTTGATGCCATCTTCCGTGGTGAAAGTGTCGAGAACTTTGAAACTGTCAGAGTAAGAAAAGACGGAAGATTGGTCTATATATCAGTTACAGTTTCACCAATTAGGAACCCTCAGGGTGACATCATAGGCGCCTCAAAAGTTGCTCGTGACATCACCGCACGCAAAAAATCGGAAGAGGAAAAATCCAGTCTCGAATCGCAGCTTCAGCAGGCTCAGAAGATGGAATCCGTTGGGCGTCTCGCAGGTGGAGTGGCACACGACTTCAACAACCTGCTAAGCGTCATCCTTGGCTATACGGAACTGGCGTTGCTGAAAATGACCCCATCCCAACCGCATTATGCCGCTTTTATCGAAATCAAAAAAGCCGCCGAACGATCTGCGGCTCTCACTCGGCAACTGTTGGCATTTGCCCGCAAGCAGACGGTGGCACCGAGGGTTATCGATTTCAATGCGACCGTATCCGGAATGCTCAAGATGCTGCAACGCCTGATCGGTGAGGATATCCAACTGGCATGGTTACCGGCACCCGAACTCTGGCCGGTAAAGATAGACCCGTCACAGATCGACCAGATATTGGCCAACCTCTGCGTCAACGCCCGCGATGCTATTTCAGGCATCGGCAGGATAAACATTGAAACCGGAAACATCGTCATTGATGCAGACTACTGCGCTACTCAGATAGATGCTGTTCCAGGCGAGTATCTACGGCTTGCCGTAAGCGACGATGGCAGCGGAATGGACAAAAAAACTGCTTCACGCATTTTCGAACCTTTTTACACAACCAAGGAACTGGGAAAAGGCACCGGACTTGGACTTGCCACAGTATACGGCATAGTCAAACAGAACAACGGTTTCATCAATGTCCAGAGTGAACCTGGCCAGGGAGCAACCTTCACTATCTATTTACCTCGCCATACCGGCGATAGTGGCAAGGCTTTGGAGAAGGGCATAGTAGCGCACCCCTCCAGAGGCAATGAAGCAATTCTGCTGGTGGAAGACGAACCTTCCATTCTGCAAATGACAGCCTTGATGCTCGAAGGGCAGGGATATACGACGATTACGGCAGGATCCGCCAGTGATGCAGTCCGCCTGTACAAGGAGCAAAATGGCAAGATCCGCCTGCTGATAACCGATGTGATTATGCCGGATATGAACGGCCGGGAAATGTTCAACGAGTTGCAGTTACTCTCTCCGAATCTCAAATGTCTGTTCATGTCGGGATATACAGCAGATGTAATTGCTCAATACGGAGTGCTGGATGATGGCGTTAATTTTATCCAGAAACCGTTCTCACTGCTGGATTTATCTAATAAAGTAAGAGAGCTGCTGGATTCAGTTTAGTGGCTTCAAGCTTCTCGCGCGATTAAATGAAGCCTTCCTGAATTGCGTTGACTCTACCCGGCACCGGGTGTATTTTTTTTCCACTCCAAAAATGCAAATTCCTATCCTGTTAAAGGGGGGAGCTTAGAATGACTGCCAACAACAAAATAAGGCTCGGCCTCATGCCGCCGCTTTCCGGGATAGTCCATCTCTACGGGACAGAAATATCAAATGCCGGCTTGATAGCATGCAAAGAGATCAATGGGGCTGGAGGTGTTCTTGGCCGTGAGCTGGAACTGGTAATTATCGATGACGGCAGCCTGCCGGAGACTGCGGTGCCTGCTGCCGAGCGACTTATCAGAGACTTTGGCTGCTCCGCAATAATCGGCAATCTTCTTTCCAATTCGAGAATATCAGTTTCAAATTTTGTTTCAGAACCTCTCAAAGTCCCATACCTGAATTTTTCTTTCTACGAAGGAAGCATCTCCGGAAAATATTTTTTCCATTTTGCTGCCCTTCCCAATCAGCAGATTGACCTCATGATTCCGTATATGCAAAAGAACTTCGGAGCCAAGATGTTCTTTGCCGGAAATAATTATGAATGGCCGCGTGGTTCAATAGAAGCTGCGACTAGAGCGCTGATAAATAACCACGGGGAAATTGTCGGAGAGGAATATCTGCCTATTGGGGCATCGCTCGAAGAGATAAACAGACTGATAATGAATGTGGCAGCTTCCGGAGCAGATGTTTTTGTCCCCTACTTTGCCGGAACCGACCAGATCAATTTACTTAATACCTTTACCGAAAAAGGGCTGAAGAAAAGAATGGCAGTAGTCATGGGTCACTATGATGAAGCAATGGTAAGCCTGCTTGCTCCTGAAGTCCGCGAAGGTTTCTACTCTTCCAACACTTATTTCATGTCCTTGGACTCGGAGATAAACCGGTCATACCTAAACCACCTTGCCGGTTTTGAAGGGATCAACGGTATCTGGCCTTCAGGAAACGGCATAATGACCAATTTTGGAGAAGGTACCTACCTCTGTGTAAAGGCTTTTGCCAAAGCGGCAGAGTCAGCAGGTTCGCTGGATGCGAATGAACTGGTAAAAGCTCTTGAAACTATAGAGATCGAAGGCCCCCAGGGGATCGTGAAGATGGATCCGCTTACTCATCATGCAGCAGTAAACTGTTACCTGTCGCGCTGCGGGGCTGACGGCGTTTTTTCAATCATCAAATCTTTTGGCCAGATTCAGCCGGTTATTCCGGAACGGTACAGGGAGTCTTCAAACCCATTGAAGTCAGCGGTTTCAGAAACTGGCTCTCCCCATCCGGCAGATAGATCTATAAGTGCCATTAATTCATCAGGAGTTGCCTCTCTACTACTTCAAACAGTCGATGTAGTCATAATTACCGCTGACAGTAACGGCATAATACTGGAGGCTAACAGCGCAGCCTGCCGCCAGTTCGGATACGCTTCAGACGAATTGATTGGCAAGTCACTCCATTTCCTGGTTCCACCCAATATGCGTATCAGACATGTGAAGTTCTACGATGAGTTTGTTGCGGGCGACACGATGGAAGTATTAATGGGCAAACGGGGTGAAATACAGGGGTACAGGAAGGACGGCACATTTTTCCCTGCAGAGGCGAGCATCTCAAAGTTTTTCCACGAAGATCGCTGGATATTTGTCGCCACACTGCGCGACATAAGCGACCGGAAAAAGACTGAAGAGACCCTGATCTGGCGTGCGACGCATGATCCTTTGACAAGGCTGCCAAACCGGACCCTGATAAAGGAAAGGCTTAACAGCGCCCTGGCTCGCTCCATCGTTAAAAATAACCTTGTTGGCCTGCTATTCATCGACCTCGATAATTTCAAAGTTGTTAATGACACTTACGGTCACGAAGCAGGAGACAGGATTCTTGTTAGTGTGGTAGACATACTGATTAATTCTGCAAGGCCAGGCGATATTGTTGCGCGGATTAGCGGGGATGAATTCGTAGTTCTCTGTGACAATATCGATTCGGAGGTAAATCTCGTTCTGGTTGGCGAGCGTATCAACGAATCGATTCGCAGCCCGATGCTTGTGGATGAGCATAAGGTTTTCATAAGCGCAAGCATCGGGATGGCGATAGGGCATGGCTCCACACATTCGTCTGAAGCACTCCTCAGAGACGCCGACGCAGCCATGTACATGATCAAGGAGCATGGCAGGGACGGCTGGCACCTTTTTTCGGAAAAAACCCGTGAAAACTTGAGCCGTAAACTTGCCGTCGTCAATGGGCTTCGTACTGCAGTCGAACGAAACGAGTTCAAGATTTTCTATCAGCCGGTTGTTGCAGCCAACAGTCGGATGATAAAAGGGGCAGAAGCCCTGCTGCGTTGGGATAGCGCCGACGGGCCTGTTTCTCCGGCCTATTTCATTCCTATCGCAGAATCAAACGGCTCGATCGTTCCAATTGGTCTTTGGGTTTTCCGCGAGGTTTGTAAAACCGTCGCCCGTCTCCAGGAGGAATTTGCCAGTGATGTTCCGTACACCTCTTTCAATGTATCAGCAAGGCAGCTTAACGAGGAGAGGTTGGTGGCCGACTTTGTAGATATCCTCAATGAGACCGGCGCAAAACCTGAGAACATCATCATCGAAATTACCGAAACCTCCCTCATGGCAGATATACACAACAATATATCAATACTTAACAAATTGTCCGAAATGGGACTGCGTGTTGCGGTCGACGATTTTGGCACCGGCTATTCTTCGCTGCTGCAGCTTATCCGAATGCCGGTCAGCATAATAAAAATCGACCGGGCTTTTGTTGACGGACTGGAAAAAAAATTTGAAAGCAGGGCAATAACATCGTCAGTAATCAGAATGGCCAAGGCAATGGGCAAAAAAACCATAGCCGAGGGGGTTGAGACCGAAGCTGAATTATTTGAGCTCCAGACACAGGGATGTGACAATATTCAGGGATATTTCTTTTACAAGCCGATGTCTGAGAATGACTATTTCACCCTTCTTAATAACAGCGCCGCTCAGGGCAAAAATGCAGTGCATGGAGTTTATACCGTAATTTATGTCAGCAAGGCCGCTGACACTTTTGACGAGAATGAAATGCTCAAGATTCTTAACACCGCCCGGAAAGTCAATGCAGAACAGGGAATTACCGGATTTCTTATTTTCAATAACGGCTATTTCATGCAGATGCTTGAAGGACGAAAAGAATTGGTTGACTATCTGCTGGAAAAGATTACAAAGGACAAACGCCACTCAGATGTCAGGATAATTCTGCGTACCGAAAATCAACTCCGCCTTTTCGACCAATGGTCCATGGGGTACTGGAACATGAAGAACACAGGCTCTGAAGTTGATTTTGAAAAATGGCAGACCCATACCTTCCATCTGACAGAGATTTCCAAAGATGCCAAACTCTGTTATGCATTCTTTGAGGCTCTTTCTGCAAAGAACTTTTAGTACGACACACTCCTTTGTCGTCGTAGTAAAGCTACCGCGCCAGCAAATCAAGATGATATCGGACTTTGAGGATATTCAGCAACGTTTCAACACCCTTAAAAGCCTCGCGGAGCTGATCCCGTTCACGGTCTATCAACTCCATCGGGTCAACAAAATTGTCCACAGACTGTCCTGCTGACAGGGTGATCAGTTGCTTGCTCAAGCGCATCTTTACCAAAAACGTAAATGCGTCACGAATAGCCTCAAAATCATGATCCGACACTACTTGCAAAAGGTGGAGCCGCTCCAGCTTTGACCATGTCGTCCCGCCCATGATGCCCGCTTCAAGAGCTATCAGGCCGATGCCGCGCGTCAATGCGAATACCCCCCCCTTTTTAAGATCCAGCTTTCCGCGCTGTTCACCCTTCTTTTCAACCAGAAGTCGCCCAAACATGCCGAGCGGTGGTTTGAAGCGCACAATATTGTGAGCCATGCTTGGGAAAAATACTGAATTCAGACGTGAACATTCAGAGATAAACTCACGCAATTCAGCTTCAAAGAAGAGATCACCATGCATCACTCGTAAATCCTGAAACACGCCAAAATTAAGAGTCGAATCCGGATCGGGACGAGTAATCCACAATTCGACCAAATGCTTCCATTCGGAAAGAGTGTGACACCACTCCGGATTACTGGCCATCATTTTGCCGGGACAGAGCGGCACTCCGATAGTTTCGAGTGCCGCCACAATCCTCCCGGCAAAGCAGCGTACCTTCACGATGTCATCAGAGGAGAGATCGTCGCGGTAGACGATGGCGCTGTCCTGATCTGTCCGCAAGGTCTGCTCCTGTCGCCCCTCGCTCCCGAGTGACAGGTATGCAGCCCCTGCAGGCAGCCTGACATCATGAAAACGCTCCAGGATGTAGATAAGGCGCTGAGTGAGGGCATCATTAAAATGCGAAATCAACTGGATCAGACTCTGGGTGTCTGCATTGGTTTTGAGGGCGTAGCGCAGCATACCGGTCATTTTTTGGCCAAGATTGCGCAACTGCTCGATTGAAGCGGCAGATTCGATCTCCTGTACCAGATAGAGTGGACTGCTAGTCTGGATACGCATCAGATCCGCGTCGGTTATGACGCCGATCAACTCGTCGAATTCATCGATGACGATCAGACGGTGGATATTGTGTTTTGCCATAAGGAATATGGCTTTAAAAAGGTAGTCACTGCTGCGGATGGTGATAAGAGAGCTCTTCATGACGTCACGCACTTTCAACGTCACAATAGTTTCTGCCGCCTTGGCAATCAGATCACGGAGATCGCGTAAAGAGACGATACCAACCGGCTTTCCATCTTCTACGACTACAATACCTGAAATATTATTCACCATCATCAGCCGGGCCATTTCGATCAGGTCGAAATCCGGAGTACAGGTAACAACCGGCCGATGGCCGATCTCTCCTACCGGTATAAAGAAAAAACTGTCTTCACTTGTTCCAGGCATGTTTGAACCTTAATGTAAAAACTGAGAATTTGGAGCGGCGACGATTATACTTTACTGTAAAAACTAAATCTAATTTTTTATCGTCATTCTCTCCATACATCCAAAATATTTGCCTGAGAGCAGTGCTCGTGATATATACGTCGCCGCCGTTTCTGTTTAACTCGATGTTCAAGTTTTTTGATCTTCATAAAATGAGCCTAAGTCGTATAATAGCGCTTGGCAAGAATTGTTTGTAGGTGATCATCCTGTTCTGTTCCGTATTATTCTGTTCCGTATGAGGTGACCGATTTCAGTG
>CAIMXI010000145.1 GCA_903845365.1 uncultured Geobacteraceae bacterium
ACTTTATCGCCCTGCTTATTTTTAACGGTGTCTAAATACATAGTGGTACTAAAATATCAACTATAAACGGTATAGTCAAGTAAATAATGTCATATATATAGTATATTAGTGGCTACACTTTACGTAAAATACCGTTTTTACTCAAAACATAGCTAAATATAAGGGAAGATCCGCTAGAAGTTCGGCGCCATTTTGAACCGCTGCGACCTTATACCCTTTGCGCTCAAGAAGTTTTTGTGCGACTGTTCTGCCAAATTCCTCATCATCGGCAAGCAGAATGTTCCGAGAGGGTGCCTGTGCCTGTCCCCGTGCCCGTGCCTGTGCCTGTGCCGAGCAATTCTCCACCGGCAGGACAACCGTAAAAACAGAGCCTTCGCCCGGCACGCTGACAACGGTGATACTGCCCCCCATCAAGGCCAGCAGTCGCCTACAGATGGGCAGTCCCAATCCAGTTCCGCCAACGTTTCGTGTACTAAAATCTTCCACCTGGGTAAAGCTGTCGAAGATATACTCATGTTTGTCGACCGGTATGCCCACGCCGGTATCACTGACCACAATTCGCAGCAATGCTGTGCTTTTCGTCCCTTGTTCATGAGTGATTTCCAGCGAAACCCTCCCCTGCCGGGTAAATTTTATGGCGTTACTGAGCAGATTTGAGATAATCTGGCGCAAACGTTGCTGGTCGCAACGGATGTATTCAGGCAGATCGTCAGCCAGTGAAATTGTAAGATCAAGCCCCTTCTGTTTCGCAGTGGTGGAAAACATTCTCACCAGTTGCCTGCTCATCGAAGAGACAGAGAAGGTCTCGTTGCCCAGCTCAAGTTTTCCGGCCTCAATCTTGGAAAAATCCAGCACATCGTTGATTACCCGCAACAAAATATGCGAGGCAGACTTGCAGTCCTTCAGACACTCCTGCTGAGACGGCGTAAGCAGCGATCCCTCCAACAGCTCGATATTCCCCAGCATGGCGGAGAGCGGCGTCCGAATTTCGTGGCTCATGGTCGATAGAAAGCCTGACTTGGCGTGATTGGCGGTTTCGGCATCGGCTCTGGCCTGGCGCAATTCAGCTTCCAACCGCTTACGCTCGGTGATGTCGTGCGCCGTACCGCTTGCTCCAATTATGTTATCATTTCCATCAGTCCATATTACGGCGTTGATCACCAGATGAATTTCATCCCCGGACTTTGCAATAAAGGTGCTTTCAAAATGCCAAATTGCTTCGCCTTCTAGCAGCCGGTTGAACTGTGTCAAGGCATGCTCAGCATGTACAGGAGTCTGAAATTCAAAAAACTTTTTTCCGATCATCTCATCAAGTTCGTAACCAAACACCTGTTCCGCAGCCAGGTTGAGATAAGTCCACCGCCCCTCAACATCGCATTTCCAGATGATATCCTGCGAGGTCTCCACCAGTGAGTGAAAGAGTTGCTCCGACTTTCCAAGCTTCTCTTCCGCCTCTTTGCGCTCGGTGACGTCCAAGCAATAGCTGATATAACCGATAAAGCTGCCGTTCAAATTGTAACGGGGACAGCCATCATCCTGAATCCAGCGGTATTCGCCGTCATGGCGGCGCAGGCGATAGTCCATGCTGAACGTTTCACGTTTGTCAAAAGCAGTGACGTAGATGTCGAGACAGCGTTGGAAGTCTTCAGGATGGACACCTTCTCCCCAACCATTTCCAAATTCCTCCTCCATGGTTCGCCCGGTAAAATTGAGCCAGACTTTGTTGAAATAATCGCAGAGTTTATCGGTTTTTGACGTCCAAATAAGCGCCTGTCCAGAATCGGCAAGCGTCCGGTAATTCACCTCGCTTTCGCGCAACGCCTTTTCCGCCCGCTTACTCTCCATGATATGCCCAAGCAACTCAGCGATGGCGCCGGGGATGACCGATGTCTCCAGAGCGGTCGGCTCTTTGTCAAGCGGCATGCCAGAAAAGAAGGCTTCAAAAGCGGCCAGACCGCCCGCAGAGGCGCCGATGCCGACGATCGGGAAGTTGGGTTTGAGGGGTGATTCAGTGTCAATAGCTTCCACTTCGGCTGCGGCTGTTTCCGGCATCACGACAGGTTTCTTTTTCCTGGATGGCATGGTTGGCTCCGTTTGAAAAAAAAATCCAGTGCTCATGAAAACTATTCAACACTGAAAAAATGTGTTTATCTGGGCAGCAAATATAACTTAAACATTGCAGTACGGCATTATTGATTGTTCTATGATAAATTGTTTATTTCTATGTATCATTGTTGCACTATTGCATTGCTCATAGTTGTGCGTAAAATCATACCCAGGAAATCATCAGATGCCGGAATTTGAGGAGAGTCGCCTATGGCTTTTGCGGAATGGAGTAGGAACAGTGAATGCAACAACCAGGTAATGGATTTTCTGAAGAGCCTTACGCTTTTATATGTGGAAGACGATGATGATGCCCGCGAACAATTCAGCACGTTTCTAAAGCACTGTTCAAGATTGTTGATAACTGCAACAAACGGCGCTGAAGGGATTGATGCCTATCTCAAGCATAATCCTGACATAATCATTACAGACATAGAGATGCCGATCATGGATGGCCTGCTCATGGCCAATCAAATTCGCGAACTGAACAAGTCTGTCCCGATCATTGTCCTGACCGCTTTTGAACATAGTGAATATTTTATGAAAGCGATAGATGTCGCGGTTTATAAATATGTTACCAAGCCTGTAGATGTCTCCAGGTTTCAGGAATCGTTGCTGGCAATTGCCCAGCGGTTGATGATTGAAAAACTGCGCATGAATTCAATTATCACATCATCAAACTACAGGTGGCTCTCCGATCCCCTTGCTCCTCCTATGAATTTAGGAGAATCAGAGCAGGATATTATGAAATCAGCTATGCCTATGCAGCAAAATATCGGCGGTGCAGTGTTAACATCGATAAAACTTCCATTAAATATTGTTTTACGAAGGGTTTATTATTCCTTTAAACAGGAGATGTCACTCGATGTTCAAGTTTTTTGATCTTCATAAAATGAGCCTAAGTCGTATAATAGCGCTTGGCAAGAATTGTTTGTAGGTGATCATCCTGTTCTGTTCCGTATTATTCTGTTCCGTATGAGGTGACCGATTTCAGTG
>CAIMXI010000146.1 GCA_903845365.1 uncultured Geobacteraceae bacterium
AACGTACGTTTACCTGACACACTGCCGAGCAAGGGGATAATTGTAACCACTAAGAAAAAGCTGACAGATAGCCGATAATATGTTGATAATAAAGGATAATATAGGCAGAATCTCGATTTTATTAAAAGGGAACATCCGATAAAAGTGTAACTGCATATACCGTTGCCGACCGGAACGACTTTGCCGAGCTCCTCAAAAAGATACCTGTCAGTTGGGATAATGCAGGGTGCGATTACTCGGAAGGACCGCTTAATCGTCTTTGACGCTAAACCAGATTATACAGCTTGGCTAGTAAAGGGACTGGAAGTTAAAAAAGATTACAGACAAAATGGTATTGGTAAATGTATTTGGAAAAAATTGGAAAAAGATGCTAAAAAAGCCAGAGTTTCTTTGATCGTTGATAAAACATGGGTTACAGAATATGGCTTTGTTTTTTTGGTTAAGTCTGGCTACAAGCATTTATTGGGCAATGATGCAAGACTCACTCTTGGCAGACATTATTTATCATTAGTTGCCAATGAATGTACGGAGCTGAAAATCACAACCCAAAAAAGAGCAATTGGTATTCTTAAAAGACCTGGGGCAATTTCTGAAAAGTATGCCAAACTCATAAAATCTGATGGATCAACATTTAACCTGATTAGTTCTAATTCGCCGCAAGCAGAATATAAGCCCCCTCCTCTTCAAGGGGAGGGATTAAAAGCAAGTCAAGCGGCGAATTAGAACTAATCAGGACATTTAATGCATATTATTCTGATCTTGTCGGTTGTACTGTTAAGAGAGTCGGCTGCAAAAAGTCACTATTCAATAAATTTATAGAATCTCTAAAACCGCGATTTCCACTTATTCGGATCAAGTAACCAATACAGTAGCGAATGATTATATTGTGCCACCAGCAAACAAGCTAACTAGTCATGCTTTGTATATATCCACCTTCGTCTCAAGGCACTTCCTCAAACTCAAATCATTTGACCCTATTTCATACCAACTCCCGGGTTTCTGGTAAAAATCGAGGCCCCGCCCGATTTTAATGACCCATCCATTATCCAGGCGGATCTCACGGTCATGTAAGTTGGGATTGAACTTGACCTCCAACACAACATCCATCTCCAGAAGGCTCTGCTGTAATTCTCCCAGCTTATCCTGAGTTTCGTCCTGCTGCGATTTACTTTCAGATGTGGTCACCAGGGTGATTTTCTTGATGGTTGGAGCTTTCAAAATCGTTTCGCAAAAGCGGACAAAGTTTAGTATTTGATGCGTTACCCTGATATAGGGGTCTTCTACAACGACCTCTTTCACCGCATGCAGATATGGCCCAAAAATGGATTCATAGCTGTATCCGGTATCGCCGTACAAAATGGTGAAATGTTGTTCTTTCAACACGGTCACTGCATCTGTAGGGACAACAGATGGTTCTGCTGTTACCGGTACAGTCGTCTGAGCTGGGGCCATCACAGACGGGGAGTCTTTGACTGGCAAGTCCTTGATAATTGGCTCCTGCAGATCGACAGATGAGTCAATTGTCCTGCGTGAAGGATGTTGTGTCGCCGGCGCATTCTTCGATTCCGGACAGTATACAACGACCTCCTCTCCCTTGCTGTTGATATAGGACAGGTTGATCATCGCGAACTCATCATCTGTTTTGCGCTTGTTCATCTGCTCTTTCACACGGCGTCGACACTCTACGGCATACGCCACATACTCTTCAAATTCCTCGTCGGTAGGAGTTCCAGAAGGATGCAGTATTTTCAGAAAAGCACAGACCGTCTTTTTGATTCCTTTCTCATCACGCCCCTCAACTGATCTCCCCAGGCGGATTCGTTTGTTGACTTCCTCATAACGGTTCGTGTGTTTGAAAACGTAATGAAAAGCCTCTGCAAGATAATCAGTGATGAAACCATATTTGCTGGTAAGGAATTCACTACTGTTTTTCGGCATCTCCCAGCCAGGAAGGTAACAGGCAAAACGATCCATAACTGCCAGGTCAAATCCGGGTGGCAGTGGTTGGAACAGATCATAGACGGATGAATTCACAATCTGATCTATTGAAAGATCTATATTGCCGACAAAAGCCAAGCTGGCATCGGCAATGACTTCTACACCTCGGGAAAAGCGACCGTTTGCCATGAAATCTTTCATGATCTGAATGATGTCGGGGTCTTTAACCTTTATTCCACCGACCTCATCGAAGGCCACCGTATCCCAGAATCCAACCAAACCGACCTTGCCCCTGGCATTATTGTAAAACAGTGTCGATTTAGTTGCCTGTCCGCCACTGATCAGGGTCGAATAGGGTGAAAACTCGCTGTAAAAGTATGATTTGCCGGTTCCACGAGGCCCAAGCTCGATAAAATTGAAATTGGGCTCCACCAGGGAGGCCAATCGGGCAATGAAATGGAACTTGACCCTCTTGCTGATTTTGTTTGGCTCCAGACCAACGGAACGCATTATGAGATCCAACCACTCGTCACGGCTGAACTGGCTGCGCCCTTCACCATACCGAGTATAGTCAAAGCGACTTAATTGGATCGGCCGCAGCTCCTCCACATAAAAAGCATAATCATCATCTTCGATGTCATTGTGGGCGATGACCACTTCCGCCCAAATGCCGCCTTCAAGGAGCCGGTCATTATCTTTGTAATACTGCTGACTGATGGCGATCCGCTGGGAGTTGAAATTCTCCAAGGATGCCCAATGACGTTTCTCTTTCTCGACATAACGGACATGTACCTTGTCGATAAAACGGTGCTTCCCCTTGGTTGCGACCTTTGACTGGGCTGCATTCGCCTCGTCTGGCCGGACATAATTGTCTTGGAGGGTCACCAGGACGGCATCCATACCAGCGTCAATCTCTGCCTGATCATTACTCGCACAGTAGCGAGCAAGCAAAAACTCCAGCACGAACGTTGGGACATTCGTCCCTTTTTTTATCCGATGCAGGAGATCTTTGCGAACCGCCTTGCCATCGAATGTGGCGTTTATTTTCTGATCAAGAGTATCCATGTCGTCACACCGTATAGTCAGTTTCGAGTTTCAAGTCGCAGAACGACTTGAGGGTTGAGGGATCAAGTGCTTTAATGGTGAACTTCCCTTCAAAATCTTCAAGCATGCAGAGGGTAATGGACTCGCGCTTGCCCGGTTTCAGGGTAATGGTCCGAGTTGCCGGGTTCACAGCCCCACCTGGTTTTGCCTCACCCACGACATTCCCTTTGGCATCTTGTGCTTCCAGCATAATTTCAAAATCAACGTCCAGCGAGAAAAGGCCTTCCGCCTGCGGGATAACTTCAACAACGGGCCGAAGTGTCGTAATTCTTTTTGCCCCCGCTTTATACGAGAGCTCGACGCTAAACTGGCGGACATCTGGCTGCGATGAGCTTTCCAATTTCACCACCAACACCGGCACAACAGCTTCCGGCAATGAGGCTCCGCCATGGAAGTACAATAGACCACTCCGATAGGGTGCCATACTCCGAGGTGTAGCAAAATTTGCATAATCACCCCGAATGCCAACCTTCTCGCAGGGAAGAATCGCACTATTGCTGTCACTTCCTCCTTGTCCCAGCATAGATCTGCAACTGCTTACCGGCCATGTCCCTGCCGGTTTGGCACACACATCTCCCGCTTCGGCTTGAGCATTCAGATAAAATCCATGATCCGTGGCTATGACCACCTCATGGAACCCTTTATCACGAAGCTTATGCAGAGTTGCCCTGATTCGGCTGATGGTGTCCGGGATCAGTTTCAGCGTATTCTCCGGATTTGTCTCCAGAAAATCATCAATCTCCACGCTACGGAGCACCAACAGATCGACTGTGGAGGCAATATCAACCTTCTTGCTCCGCACAAAGTCATCCAGTCTCATTTCCGCAAAGCGGTCTCCCAACCTGCTGCGGAGCAGCCCCATGCGTTGAGCAACTGTACCAACCGCTGTTCCGTCAAGTTTTGGCGTCAGGTTGTCCCCCTCCTGGCAAAGAGCAAGGCCAGCTGCTGCACCCGGAAGAAGGCTAGCCATGCCGACAATCGTCACGGTCGGAAGTTGCGCATATGCTGTGTGCAATTCAACCGGCCCATCCTCTGATAATCGCTTTTCCAAGGCAACGCCCAACTCATAGCGCAGAGCGTCCACTAGCAGATATGCTATCCTTCTCCCTCGTTCCTGCAGGCGAGGCGCAACAAAGCGGTCGAACACCTCAGCATTGCTTATGCGCCCGGCAGGCGGCCATCCTTGCGTTTCCAAGTATTTCACAAATACTGACTGAACTTTTTCGCTCAGCTTTCTATAGCAGGACCGGGCGTACTGGATCATTTCCGTCAGCGTATCGTCAAGGTCGTGAAAAGCACTGATCGCTTGCTCAAATTCGCGCTGCTTGCGGTCCGCATCACGCAGGCTGCCGGCATAAAAATCCAACAAGTCACTCTGTGACCGAACATGCTCTCCCAATTGTCGATCATAGTCGCTGCAAACCCCGACCAGATTGAGTGCGGCATCAACCAGGCCCCATTGGCTCTGGCTCTCACCCTTTCCCAGCCAGACAGAATTCTTTCTGCGGGCAAGTATGGTACGGACGCGATCCATATCATCAGCCATCAGCGAAGCAATGGCATGTTTGAGAAATGTCCTCTCTTCAAAGGGAAAGGTATCCCGCTCCCCAAGATCATCTATGCTCGCACAGGCCGATGGCAACGCCAGATCTGCCTCAACTTGCTCCGCCCGGTCGATATACTGCGATTGTGTGCGCAGATCGCTCCGCAGTCGCTCGCAGAGATATTCCACCATCGGTTCAGCTACCACAGCAGCACGGGGTACCGGTGCAAGGGAATCCGGTAATGAACCCGGCAGATCGAAAACAAACTCGCTGAACAGCAAGAATCGCCAGACTTCATCTGCAATGGCCGACCATGCCTTGGCACGGGTCTTTAACTCCAACCCCAGGGTCGCCCGCAGGAAATCACGTCCTTCCTGGACCCAGGTGTCGCCCGCCTTCAGTGAGCTTTCCTGCTGGCTGTTGGGGGTAAGCAGGGCAAAGAGAATATCATTGGCCGATTCCACCTTCAGAAGCGCTCGCAGGTTCGGCCAGTTGGCCCCGCCGCCGATGGCGTCTATGACCGCAAATGCAGGTGTCGGATTTTCAGCGAATACCTTCCGTATTTCAGTGGCGTGGTCCGGCTTTGCCCGCAGGCAAATCTGCTCATATTCGTCACCAGCGCCATCAGGAAAAAGGCCACCACAAGCGGAATAGAGAGCAAAAGGGTCATGCTGTTTTTCTTCGTCGGTAATTGGCGCATGCACCGGGACATATACCAGCACTCCCTCCTTGGTCGTGTTCGGGTGCCCAAACGACCGCAACTCGAACAGCGCATTACTCCGGCTTTCCAATCCGCTTTCAGTGGCGTCAACCACGGTGAGCGTATCTTTCGCCATATCGAGGCAAATATCCCGGTAGCGCAGATCAGGATCGTAGACAACCAGGCACCCCTTCTGCCGCAATCGGGGGAGGAAAATATGTGATTTGATAAACTCTGCAATACTCATGGATTACTCTCTTCATGTCCGGTTATGTCCGGATAGTCAACAAGGAGCTTGTGCAATTATTTGTATTTCTAGTGAGTTATGTAATTTATAGTGAACTGACTGAACCTGCATCAATGTCCGGTTCATGTCCGGTTACAAGCTTGTTTTGGTGCCACTGGATAATAAACTATCTTGTAACTATCAGTCACTATTAGCTGTTTTGTCATTCATCCTCGTTATTATCTTCCAGGTCAGATAATAAAAAGAACGATCCCTGTTCAAAAGCCTGTCCAGGTTTAAAATATCGTGTTCCGCGCTTTCCCTTGGATTTATCAGGCACCAGCATATCCTTGGCAACCCATTTGGAAAAAAGTTTCGATGCCGTCAGTGTATCAATATTGGCAATTTTGCAGAGGTCGGTGTTGGTGATAAATCGGTTGCGGTCGAGCCAATCGCTTACCTGTTCCCAAACTGGTGGTCGCTCTTCGTTCAGAAGAACAACCATAACCCCATCCTGCTGCAAATGTGGGCGAGTGTAGTACATTGGTGGATATAGTCCGACAGCACGCATTGTGGAGAACATCATTCGGACGCCCTCGCCGGCATCAATGTTCGGTGGAATGGGGAATTCACGCAGATGGTTTACTATCAGGGCGTTGCGACTGAATGAACCGGCCGACTCCATATTATCCGGTTTGATGGCTCCGGGGAAAAGCCCCGGGCTTTCAACTTCAATCCGGTTATCGAAAATGCGGATATGGATATCACGGTTGATATGGTAGTCACGGTGAATAACTGCGTTGGTAATGGCCTCTTTGATGACGCGGGTAGGATAACGATGAACCGTCTCAAAGCCGGAAGAAGCCAGCCTCAATCCGCCGACGATCTCATTGATGACATAATCATAGGCATCTTCGATTTGCCGAATGAGCGGTCCGGAGATGGTTTTTGGGTTTTTGATGAGGTTGGGTACCGGGCCATGCTCGATGCGCGTTCCGGTATAATGGAATATGCGGATCGCCGTCTTTGCCGCCATAACCCCAGAAGGGTCTTCGGCAAAAAGCAGGACTGCCGCACGGGTCGGTTGCAGGGTTTCTTCCTGCTTCTTTGCAAGACCGATCCGGAACATCCTATCGCCGATATCCCCTGATGTCAGCTTCCTTGTCTGGCAATACGTTTTCCAATAATCAGTTTCAAGCAATTCAAACGGCACCGCCACGGTCTCGGTCTCTGCGCTTATGACCCCACGGGCAAAACAGAGATCATTCACCTCTTTGGCGGTCATTTCCCTGTTGCCGCGTTCCAAACGCTTCCATGTACCATTTTCCACTACGGAATGAACCTTGCTGCTTTTCGGCACTCCCACTACAACAAGCGCCCCCTCCGAGCCATCACGAAGGATACAGGGAACCGTACGCCAACTGACTTCATCAAGCGGAGGGGTGATGCCATGCTCGACTTTCCGGCGAAGTTCATCAATCGCTTCCGGGTTTTCCTGAATCCCGAATAAGCGTGCATCTCCCTGGGCTTTTTTGAAATCTTCCAGCCCAAGCACCAGGAGTCCGCCTTCAGTATTTGCGAAAGCAACAACGGTTTCCAGTGCCTTATGTACCATCTTGCCGGAAACCCTCTTTGACTCAAAGCGGATGGTCTCGTCCATCGAGCATATTTTCTGGACTATAGCCTGATTCTGCGAATCGGCAGACATGCCTTTAAACTTGGTTCTCAAGTAGTATCCCCTCTGTGCGGATAATAACGATCATCGCAACACGCCGTAATAGCGCTAATTTCTCCAATATAAAAGTTTATTATCCAACCACTCGGATAATAAACCTACTCTTCTTCATCTTCAATCACCGCAGCTTTCTTGCCCCGTTTCTTCTTGGCCGAGGCGGGCGGTTCCACGTATAGATCTTCCAGGTCGTGAGCAATGGCAAGGGACTTGTCGGTAACGCACTTCTTCTTCACTCGGTCAGGCCAGATGCTGTAGGCCAGGTGCGCCCAGTCATATTCGCCCTTTTCCAGCTTCTCCCAGGTTTCCTTGAGGGTTTTCTTCCACTTGGGCAACTGGAACAGCTTCCAGAGCGGGGCGGCGGTGATCTGTACGCCGTCATTCAGATTCGGTTTCCAGGGGAGGCGGGCGAGGCGGAGTAATTCGTCGCGGAACTCCTGCAAATCTGTCTCGAAGTCCTGTAGCTTCTCCAGTTTTTTCTCATCATCACGATTACGGCCGCTCCCCTTCTGGCGCAGGTTGGTAAGCTCAGCGGCAACATCACGAAGTTTGGGTTCGATGTATTCCATCACGCAGGTATAGAGGGTCTGGTCGGTCAGTCGATGGTAGTAGAGCCAGAGAGTATAGGAGCCGGACGGGGTGGAAAGGGGCCAGTAGATGGGCGCCTGGCGGTGGCTCTTTGAATAGCGCTTCAGGTGATCGGCAAAGAATCCAGATGACTTGGTGAAGTAATCGCGAAGTAAGTGAACACCAAGGATCTCACATGCCTCGTGTTCAATATCGCCGGCCTTCTCTTTCCAGATAATCTCGATTACTTCGTTAACGCGGACGGCAATGTCCTCGCGGTGGTTCTCGTCGTCCACTAGAATCCCAGACCATGAAATGCGCAGTGGGTAATCTTCAGGTACGTCCTTCTGTTTGGCAGGCAGGCCCTCAGCGTTCTGGAGCATACCGGGAGGGCAAACTGGCAATGGGTCGAAAGGATCGGGTAAATCTGACGACTGGAATTCTCCGGTAGCATAGAAAATGTTCCATCGGCCAAATGCTGTGCCAATAATGTAAGAAATAATTAGAGAAAATACTTCATAACTTGTGGCTCTGGACGCCCACCCTCCAATATCAGGAATACGAGCGCATTGCTCGGAAACTATGACTCGCTCTGTCGATGAAAGGTCGTAGGCCTGTGCAACGGCATCGTTCATTTGGTCTTCAAGCACAGAGACTGTTTTGATAGCGCTACTTGCGTGCTGATGGATCGTCCGGTCAAAAAGCGCCTTGGTATTGGCTCCAAAGAACAACGGTGAGATCTCATCCATTGTCTCAAAGGATCTCAAAATGATGTAAATTTTTTTGCACAACGTTGCGGCTATATTTAAGTAATTACTTGAATCAAGTTCAGGCGCAGGAAAAATTCCGACGTAGCCTGGGTACTTATGTTGGCCACAGTAGAGGTTAATTATCGATTGAAATAGTTGACTGTTGAAAAGCGCAAGAATGGCAAATGGATCATAAATATTGCCTATATTGACGTGTTTTCCTTCTACAGTTGAAACGAAACCAGGAGGAACCACATGTGCATCCATGAATTCCCCACGCTTACCGAATCCAAGCTTGCCTTGCTGCTGTAGCGGCAGATTTCGCAAGATAGTTGATGAGTGCGCAGCAGTTAGGCTTCCATTTGAGCCGTAAAGGCATGCATCACAGAGGGGGGAAACAAACCGTTGATAGTCACCGCCATTGTAGAGGCGCTGCCATGGCGCGTCTGGGATGAATGCCTCAGAAAGCGGCACTTCCCACCAATACCGAAAAAAAACTTCCGCCTTTAGAGTATGCCCCTCATACAGGGTGACGGACTGTGAACTGATGGAGCGCATGTTAAAAAAAGAGCGACGGGCGTGTTCGGGGAAATCATATCCGACGACTGCATTGGGAAATTTCCGAAATGTGCTTCCCCTTGCCACGACTAACTTATCGTTAGTGATGCCCATAGAATATGCACGGAGCGCCTCCAGGGAAGCGCTCCCCTTCATGTCAGGCTTTAACGAGCGCACGTCAATAAATACAGCATCGGCCACGGGGGGAGGTGAAACGCGAATTACCGATGCAGTTGTTTCAACATTAGCATCAAGGACTTCCCACCCTAAGTCACATTGACTGTGTAATCGATCCCCGCAGAGCAAGTGCGTAAGGCGAAATTCCTCATAAGTTGATTTTACGATTGCCGTTCGGTCGTAAATAGCACCAATCGAAGCTTGCTCGTTGCCAAGACCGAGAGTGCGGGCAACAAATGCACACAAAAGGTTCCGGTTAAAAGCCTCGTAGTTCTCGAGTAAGTAAGCGAGAAGATCGTCTGAAGCTTCGCCAAACGGCGGATTCATTACGATGGCGTCGTAGCGTTTCCGACAAAGGTCTATAAAAGCAAACCCCCTCGCTGAATCCTCTGCAAACAACCGCCGTTGATAACCATGCTCCCCGGCAGCCTCGGCATAATCTTGCAGTGCCTGATAAAGTTTATCCTCGGCACTTTCCCAGAAACGCTCATCAGTTATACCACTAAAATCTAGCGGTAGATCTATTTGCTCAGGTTTTGCCGGTGCCTCACCAAACAACCCCATCTGTGTAAGCTTTGGCCCAGCTTTCCACAAGCGCTTGGCCTCGGCAATAATGTCGCGGATCTCCTCCTCAATCATCAGCAGCGACCCTGCTTCTCCAGCCAATTGCATTTTGTCGAATACCTGTTCCACCAGGTAACCAAGAGCTGGAAGCTCCAGGCGTGAAGTAAACTCCCGCAGCAACTCCTTCTCCCCTGGCATCGGTTCGGCACAGACAATATTGGAGCGGATAATACGGGGCCGGTCAACAGGCTTTACCCCTTGATTGTGCCAACTGCGCTGGGCACGAAGCCAGAGAGAAAGGCCGGCGATCTGAGCGGCACGGGGATCGATGTCAATACCGTGGATGTTGTGCTCGATAATCAGACGGGGAACATCGCGGAGGAAAGCTCCTTTGTCGGAGTAAGACTCTGTAATCGGGATCAATTCATCTTCACGGACAAAAGCCTTTGACCCCAGACGCAGTTCCAGTTCCCATGCTTCATCGTATATCTGCTCATACAGGTCGAAGGCATACAGCCCGAAATGCATGGAACCGCAGGCAGGGTCAAGCATCCGCAGGGTACGTGGATCTTTCAACAGACGAGTTTGTATATAGACCGGTTGTTTGAGCAAATCTTCCTGAGAAAGGTTTTCATCACTATCAGGCTTCTCGGGAGCTTTCTCTCCAGGTTTGAGGAAAAATTCGTTGGGACGGCGGACCAGGTAGCGACAGGATTCCTTCAGACAGGTCTCCCCCTGGGTCATCTCATACCAGATCCGCCCCAGGGTATTGTCGGTAAGGAACTCCACCACATACCGCGGGGTGAAGAACTGGTTGCGGACGGCCAGTTCCCGGCTGTTTCGCGGGGCAGCCGATTCGTCCCGCATCTTCTTTCGCTCTTCCTTGGAATTAAAATACTGATAAACCCAGCCGATGCTCTCATCTTCGGCCCAGAGGTGGGCCAATTCCGGGTCATTGAGCAGTTTCAGGAGATCAAGCAGAGCAGTTGCGCGGGGGAAAAGCCGTCCCTGGGGAGAGAAACGATCGAAGAGCACCTTCAGGTCGAGAGCGAATTCGTCGAAAATGCTGAACAGGTAACAGCGATAGGTGTCCCCGGTTTCACCCAGACCCGGTCCGGCCAGACGTTCGTAAAGTTGGAATCCTTTGGACTGGTAGCCGCTGCCCACCGATTCGATGAGGATACCGCGCGATTCAGCCATCCGCAGAGCTGCCAGTCGGTTGAGCACAGTAAATGCCTGCTCGCGGACGATCCGATCCAGCGCCTCCCTGGCACCACCTGACGGGCTGGATGCCAGATAGTGGGCCAACGTGTCACGCAGAATGCGCGCGGTCTCGCGACGGGTGTCATCCAGATGCCCCAGGCTTTCCACGGGGGTGATGGTGCCTGAATGCGGGTCGAGGCCATAGTCGTTCTGCAACTGGCGGGTAAATTCTTCGCTCAGCAGGCCACGGGCATCACTGACAAACTTCTGCAGGCGGTTTCTGGTGGATTGATCAAATGCCATGATGTTTTCCTTCAAAAGTGGTCGGTGGTCGGTGGTCGGTGGTCCGTGGCCAGTGGTCAGCAAAAAACATGCAATCTTTTCATGTACTGCCCACTGCCTACTGACCCCTGACCCCTGACCACTGCCTACTTGCCTCTCAAGCTGATGGTGACCTCGATCTCCTGATACAGCGGTGCCTGCTCCTTCAACTCCTTGAACTGGCAGATCAGATCATCCAATTGGTCGGAGGTTGTTACTGTGGTGGGAACAGTAAGCACCTTCTGGAGCTTGGTAGCCCCCTTCGGCTTTTCCCCTTCCAGGCGCTTCAGTTTTCGTTCCTGCCCTTCGCGCTGAATCCGCTCACGCAGGTTCCCCAGGGTGGTGGAGATTTCATAATCGCGACTCAGGAGCTGCTTGAGGCCAGCCATGTCCACTGTTGTTGCCAGCGCCATCTTTTCAACCTGAGCGATGACATTCTGTTGCTCTTCCAGGGTGAACTCGGACCATTCCGGCAGGCGCTGCAAGTCTGCAACGCCGCTGCGAATGCGCTCTTGCTGGGTAGTTGCCATCTGACCGGCAGTATCGGCAACCCGTGCGCGGATTCCGGTCAGGGTGGTGGCAAGATCAGCCGCATGTTTATGGAAATCATCCCGTCCCAGGCGCTGGCTGACCTGTTCCAGTTCGTCCTTCAGGTCATTGCGCAGTTCACCGGGAATACCGTTGGCCGGCAGATTGCCAATCTCCCGGTTGTGATACTGAAGATCGCGAATGGTCTCTTCCAGCCCCTGCTCCAGGACCCGTTTTACCTCACCGGCCCATTTGAGGTTGTCGAAAAGTACGGATTCCTCGCCACCCAGTTTTTGCGGGGCATCAGAGGCATCGGTGAAGAGGAGATCGGCAATATCCTTGGTAACGCTTCGCAGACGGTCGGCGCCAGCTACTCCCAGGGCACTCAGTTTTTCAGCCAGGGGGGCGTAGTCGCTCTGGAAACGTGGGAAGTGTTTGACCGTTGCCTTACTGATCTCCTGTTCGAGGGGGATGATCGGTTCGCCCAGCAGTTCGGTCAGGCGCTCAGCGGCTCTGGCGAGCATCTCGATCGGGGGCCGCCCATCACGAAGCGAAACGCCGATAGGCTTGAAGCTGTTGTTGGTCTTGAGGGCCTCTATGGCGTGCTGCCCGGCTGTGGTAACTTCACGACCCGAGACCTTGAGCTTGATTTCGCCAGCCACCAGCATAGCCGCGCAGACATAGCGCAGGGTATCCTGGGACCAGCCGAACGGTGCTTCGCTGAATTTATCCAGCAGCCGTCTTCCTTCGACAGAGCCGTTATGGTTGATGTAGTCACGAATGCTGACCAGAGCCTTGTGCGAGGTGTTGATGGTAAGCGAGCCCGACACTGTCTGCACCAGACCGAGTGGGTCGATCTGGGCGGTTACGCTATTGAGGTTGGTTCCGGCAGCCCGAAGAAATTTCTCGGCAATGGCTGTTTCTACGCGGACCGGTGCTTCCCCATAGCGGTCGAACACCTGAGATGCCACATCCGCCATCATCTTCTTGGCGGCATCCAATACCTCCTGGTCGAGACTGGACACTGCCGTTGACTGGCCCCGGAAGATAAAGGAACCGGGCGCCAGATTTCGTTTAACTTGCTGCTGTAACTGCTGGCTTAAAGCGGCAGCACGGTCGATCTGGCTTGCACAGTAGTCCTTTACCTCCTGATCGGGATCGGTGCGGTGGAGTTCGACGATCCGCTGGCAGCGGTAAATTTCGGTGACCAGTGCATCGGTATCATAACTGGTTCTGCCGAGCAGAAAGATGGTACTCTGTCCCGGTCGTTGCCGTGATTCTTCCAGGAGACGGGTGCTGGCGGTGTCAAAATCAGCGGTATTAACCAGCTCGACCATAGTTTGGATGGTTTCGCGCTCTCCAGCCAGAGTCGATTCCAGAGATCCACTGCGCACCTTAAGTCCGGAGGTGGCTGCCAGGGTGGTCATGACCCGAGCCGAAGGTAGTGGATTGAAAGTCTCCCGTAGCGCCTCGTTGAAAATGCGGCGGGCTTCTATAGAGCGGACCGGAATATTTCCCCGCTCCTGTTCGATGTCACGCAGTTTTTCGCTCAGAAAGCAGAGATGGCCGTCTTTGCTCCCCAAGGGGACAATCGGATCATTCAGCAGTTCTTCGACCGCTTTTCTCACTTCTTCCGCCCTGGAGGGAGCGTTGACAGCAGGGTGGATCAGGCTGGTCAGGTTCTGCAAGGTGACCGGCATGTTGCCTAGAATCTGCAGGATAGCGACTGACTTGGCGATGTCCTGATGAATCGGAGAATCCGGGAAGCGGATAAACGCCTTCTGTGCAGCTTGCTGGATTGAAGGAAAGGCCCGGCGGATGTCCTTATCAAGGGTATCGTAAAGGGTAACGGTAGTCGCCAGCCAGCCGACCGGTTGGTCGGCCACAGGGTTTTTACCATCGACTCCTTCCACGAGGATATCCTGAATGACCTTGATTGCCGAGCGCAGGCCGATGCCACCGGTGGATTTTGCCAGAGCGCCCAGAAGGTGCAGCAGAATGTCAAAATGGGCTGGCAGGAAGGGGTAGAGGTTGACGAAAGTCTCTTTGCTGAAATCGGCGTCGTAGTATTTTGCATCCTGCAGCTTGGTGTTGTGACGCAATCCCTGGCCATGGGCATCAAAGAGTTTACCCAGTTCATCCGCACCTGCTGGTGATTTGCCAAGAAGGCGCCGATAGCAGATTTCCCGGATGTCACTGGATTCCAGATCAACCTGAATCGGGAAGCGGTCCTTGAGTTTGAAGAGCTGCGGTGAATTGAGCGAAGCACGGGGGTCGTCCTCGGTGAGGGTCTGCTGGGCAGTGGCAATGATCCAGGCCTTCCCGTCACCGATGCGCTTGAGGTTCTTGGCCAAGCCGTCGAGGTTGAGGATCAAATTGTCCCGCGACGCCACATACTGTCCCACTTCGTCAACTATGAAGAGAATGTGCTCCTTGCCGCTTTTCTGCCGAACAATGTCCAGCATCTCCTTGACACGCTGATCCTCGAACTGGAAAAAGCCGTCGGTGCTGGACGTGAATGAGTTGGTAGTGGGAAATAGCGCCGGATACATTTCGTGGGCAATCTGCGGGATAAGTCCGTCAACGGCAAGCGGATCATTCTGTAGGTCTTTCCAGGGGACTCCCGGCAGCATGACAGCCAGCTTGCCGATGAATTCATCCCAGCGACCGTCTGACTCAATCCTCCGCTCCAGGGCAGCAACCTTCAGGTTGCGGGAATACCCGGCCCACTGAAGCACCTTATAGTAAAGTACGGTTGAGACATCTTCCATGGTGGCGCCGGCGAGCATCTCACTGGCAAGATCGAGCAGAACAACGGCAGCCGGAAACCGGTTGGATACGGACGTTAATAGCGCCTTCACCTCTACATTGTGCAGGCGATCTTGGAGGTGCTTGATGAAGGGGATGCCGTCGATGATGGTGGCGCCGTCGAATGACAACCCCAGATATTTGGTGAATGAGCTTTTCCCAGATCCGTAAAAGCCAGATACCCAGACACCGATCTCGTTCTCACCCCCCACTTCCATGGCATGCTGCATCCTGTCGAGAAGCTTGCGGAACTGGGCTTCAATGCTTTCAGTTACTACATACTCGCTGATTTCTGACTTCAGGCGATGCTCTTGCGATGCACTGTAGGTAATGACTTTTTCGATAGTGCGGTGGATATTTTTACTCGGGTCGAACAGCGTGCGGATGGCCATGTCGGATCCTTTTTTTCTGTGGTCAGTGGTCAGTGGTTAGCGGTCAGTTGTTATTTGCCATCCAGCTTGTGATAGAGCGATTTCGATAGACCGTTGATCAAGCGACCCACCTCCGCTGATTGATTCAACAGCGACTCCTCTACCTGTTGCTCCAGATATTTTTGCCGGGCTGCAATCTGAATCTGGGTTTCCGCCTCCATGAGAGAACCGTATGCTATCGATAGATGTTTGAGAAACTCCTTGGTCGAAGTTCTTCCCTGCCCCTCCGCAATGTTGGACGGCACTGACACCATTGCTCGCCGGAGTTGACTAGTCAAACCAAACATCTCCTCCTTGGGAAACTTTTTTACCACCTGATAAACAGCATCCACCAAATCCATCGCCTTCTGCCAAACAACCAAATCCCGATAACTCTTTATCGCCGTCACAGTAACCCTCCCTGAACCCCTGACCCCTGACCCCTGACCCCTGACCCCTGACCCCTGACCCCTGACCCCTGACCCCTGTTACCCCTGTTACCCCCCGACATGGACGGAACGATAGTTTCCATCTTCCGGGTAGAATCCCAGGAATTTGAGACGGGTCTTGCCGGTGCGGGTGCCCGGGTAGAGAAAGATGGTCGGCACTTGAAATTTCCCCTGGAGATTGCTTTCTATGGCGCCAATGCGCATATATGGATGCAGTGCTTCCAGATCTGTCACCAGGAGCAGTCCGTTTTTGTTCTCATCCATGGCAGAAAGCGACTCTTCGAGCCGCTGCTGCAAAGCTCCGTTGGAGATCAGGGCATTGGCAAGCGACTGATTGGTCTTTGCCCAGTCATGGGGCGCCTTTTTATCAGCCATGAGCCAAAGAGGACGACGCGGGTCGTTGCCTAGAATCTTCTCGATTTCTTCTGCAATGGAGAATACGGAAACGTCCCAGCCTTCATTGTGGAGCTTTGCAGTCCACGCGGGTGTATTCCGTTTCACCTCAACAATGTCGGAGGGATCGAAAATCAGATAGTAGATCGGTTCGAAGCTGGCATGACCCAATTCCCGGCCATGGCGAATACGCTCCCTTAACTCGTCAAAATCAGCCTTGAGCGAGGACATCACACAGTTCCTCCATGGTCTTATGTTTCCAACTGATCCTGGTTACATCTCCGGCAGATTGCAGAATAAAATATCCTTTCATCGCCAGCCGTTTCAATTCATCCCGTACTTCATCGTTGGATAGACCATACAGCATCCAATCTTGATGATTCATCATGGCGTTATCACCAAGCCCGGCGCAATGCAGGTCGTATGCAAAATAAATGGCCATTTTGGGAAAGATCCGATACGGTAGGATGCGACGTATTGACTTGGCCCCTCTGTCCAGCAGGCCATAATCGGCACAACAACCGGTCAGATAGGCTGACACTCTGCGTATAGTTGACTCCGACCAACGTTTTACGGTTTTACCATCATCCAGTGCCCGTAGAACGAAACGTTCGGCGTCGTCATTGGATACTTCAGAGTGCCCACTGGCATAGCGTTCCCAATAGACTTCCTTGATAAAATTACCCAGAATTGCGTTTGCCCGGCAAGTAAAGAGCAGTAAAAACTGATTGATCTCTGCTGATGAGGTTGCGGCGTTCAAAGCCTTCAGATGGATAGCAGGGTTTCCTGCGGCAGTAAGATAGCGTGGGGCAAAACATTCACTAATGACGTTTCGGAGCCGCCGTGCCGTTATTTTCGGAAATCTGCCTGATTCGAGTGCTATCTGCTGGAGGGTGGGCGTAGTCATGCCAGGCACCCAGAGGTCGAGTAGTATCCTGGTTTCTTCTATAAGTCCCAAGCCAGCCTGGAGCTGTGTCGTGTACATTTTGGTCATGACACAAAATAGGGATATGAAGTTACGCCCTGGCCGAACGCCGCAACATAGCAACGAGAAAAGTCACGAATTGCGACGGATGTCATTATGTCCTGGGCATTGCCGATTTTTACTGGACCTTCATTTGGAGCTGTATCACCATCGACACTCTTTTGAAGTGCAGCAAAGGCTGATTCTTTATTTGCAAAAGTGTCCAGCGGCAACGAAAAGTCACCATCGCTTATCAGGGCATGGAGATCATGCTCATGAGTCTCTGGAAGGCGAAAAAGATGAAATACGCTCCCTACGCCGATTCGCTCGTCATGTAACCTACGAGCGGCCTCCAAAATGCCGTGATATTGGGATAAAAGGATTGTTCTTGGAAATACTGGAGAGAGAAAGAGATTTGATGACGAGCCTATGAATGTCGTTGGCCACCAGTTAAACTGGGATTTTTCACCAAGATATCCGACCAAGAGCCTCATAATAAGGAAGTCAGATAAGATCTTTTTTTTCATTAAGCCCCCAAAGAGAATAAAAAACAAGCATATCAAATTACAGTTTAACCTTTGGATTACAAGCAAACTTACTTCCAGCAAAAAAACTGAAAAATAACCTATAATTCATACCAAAATACACCGTAATTTGCTACAAAATTAACCATTTATTAAAGAGTTTTTTTGTAGTGACATACAACTATCACAAATACACGACAAAATAAGTCATTTGATTCAAATTCAACCTTACTTCCTCCCCTCCTTCCTTCCCGGCCACCGTGCGTCACGCCAATCTTCTTCATTCCTCACATAAAAATCGGTTCCCCCTGAAGGTTTCCCCAAATTAATCCTGTCTGGTTTTGAGTGTCCAGATACCCACAATTATGCCGAGCTTCCAAACTATGAGCCAGAGCCGCTTCATGGCTAAAGCGTCCGCAACTAACATTTTCATCCAATATTTTTCAATTTTAAAAAGTCAAGTTCAACAATTTCCTTAAATTTATCATAGATAGGCTCATTAAAATCGCGCAGATATTTTGCCACCGCTTCGTTACCGAGCAACCTTTTCAGGTATGCCTGTATAGCAGTCATATCTATCATGGCTGTACCATACTGCTCCTTCAATGAGCCTATATCACTGGATAAGGCAAGACTCTCCTCTTCAAGACGAGCTTGGCGTGCCAGTATTGCTGGATTTTTCTTACTGGGTTTATCTTCATTGACAAGTTGATGTGTGGGCGTTGCTTCCAAAAGAGCCTTGGCAAAGTTGTAGGTGAATTTGTTCTGATCATTCATCAGCATGGCGGCGGCAATTTGCCGAGACGCTTTCATTTTTCTCAAAATCCTGAAAACCGGTTCTGGCACAGCCTTATCCTTCAGCAAATCGACAGTCTCCGCACAAATACCTGAAAGCAGATATCTCTTGTTCCTGATTGTTCGGAGCTCAAGATTCAATGCACTGGCGAGTTTTTCTTCAGAAACTCCTGATTGCAAGGCCTTCACAATCATGCGATGTTCCTGGATTGCTGATAGTCGATTGATGTATTTATTGTAGGTATAGGTCTCGTCATCAGTAGAGATAAGGCAGGATACGCGCTTCACTCCTAATTCCTTCAGAGCCATTATACGCAAATGTCCATCAAGCAGGAGATAACCTTTTTCTTTCTTAAGGGAAGCGACCACAGGGGCTTCAATAAGACCCACTTCCCGTATGGAAGAAAGAACCTGGGCATACTTTCTTCCTTTTTTTACGATAACGGGAATGTTTTTTGTGGGGAGCAGTTCCTCTACGACAAGTTCTATTAGTTTTTCCTGGAATCCCTGTTTAATTCTGTTTGCCATAACCGTTACCTTTCCAAAATATCAGTTACATGCTGGGGAATATCATTCATGCCGACGGCTTTGAGTTGATTGGTAAAATGGACATCATTCAATAACTGGCGAAGGACGCTTGACGTGTAGTCCAAAGCACCCTTTATAGTGTTAGCTTTGGCCAGTAACTGTTTCTTCTTCTTAGCTTCCTTTTCATAGGCAGCAATCAAATCTTCTGCGGAAACTTTGGCATTTTTACGTTGTAGAGATGAAAGTCTTTTGCCGAAATGTTTACGCCTGGAAATAATCTTTTGCAGAGCAACAAGCTTTTTTCCGGTCAAAGCCCCCGATTCATAGGCTTCTGTCAAAGCCATCTGTACATCGCCATCGTCTTCCGTGGCGATATTCAGTGCTTGATATAATGGTATTCGTCCCTTCTCCACTGCGTTTACCAAGTATTCCTCTCCCTCTTCAAGCAGGCGGATGATGCCTCGAATATAGTCCTTACCAAGATTGGTCTTGGCAGCAATGGCATCATCCTCGTAACCCTGGATTTTCAGATATTTGATACTTTGAAGGAGCTCCAGGGAATTACAGTTACGCCGAGCTATATTCTCCACCAGACTCATAATATGGGCATCTTCTTCACTTACTTCACGAACGATAGCGGGAACTTCCGTTTCTCCGGCAGCAATAAAGGCTTCAAGTCTGCCCTGCCCACACACAAGATCATATTTCTTACCGTTTTTAGCATCTTTCCTGGGAGCTACCGTTATGGGTCTTTTCAAACCGACGCTTCGAATGTTTTGCCGTATTTCTTCGAAAATAATCTGATTACGGACCCGTGGATTTAAGATATGAATATCTTCAATGTAAATAAGCACTATTGCCTCTTGTCCCATCTTCCACCGCCTTGTCGAGATAAATGTTAACGCTCAAATTAAACAAATAATCCAACGTATCTGTACGAAAGCTGTCCAGAAACCCTACGTTGTCCTCAGAGAGCTTTATCTGCTCGTGCGAAAACTCCAACGCAGGCAGTATATAGTAATCATGGATCGCTTCATTGCTGGTGTTCATGCGAACCGCTACAGTTATGTCGGGATGAAGGCCGCTATCAAAACGAATTTTCCAGCGCCGTGTTCCGGTTGGTGTAGTAAAGCAGCGGCTGATGACAACTGTTACGCTTAGATTGTGATTCAATTCCAACAGGCATCTTTTCGGATCTATGGAAATATGTCTACCGCTGAGGCACTCTATGCTGTGAACAACATCAGCGATAATTTCGGCATGGAGGGCACGCAACCGTTGGTTTATGGCTACATACTGATAGTCGTGCTCCGGGGAATAGCCAATCATCCGATAGGCCCGCAAAAGTCCGCCGAAGCGCGTACGAAACAGACTGCTGGGCGGTAAAAAATCAGCTTCGTCAATGATTAACGCGGAAAGTCGTCCTTGCCTGGCATATAGATCCCGTAAACCTTGCAATAGTTCTTCATCAGAAATAATTTTGTTCCGTTCCCGGTATATCCCCTGGACTGTATAGAAACGCTCTACGTCCACTATGGGCTCAAAAGCTCGTTCTTTGCGAACCCACTCGCTTTCCGGATTGGGCTTGGCCTTGCTCTTCATCTTGCCCGATGTGCGGTTGAATAAATTGTTGCCAACATATTTTTCGTTGGTGAGTACTTCGTACACAGTCGCCCGTGACCATGGACGGCCAAAATGGGTTTCAATTCCTTTTGCATTCAACTGTGCTGCAATTTCAGATTCACTACTCCCGGCAATAAACTGGTCATAAATCCAGAGCACAATTTGACGTTCTTCGTATGGCCCTGGCATCAGAATCACCCGCTCGGTGAGCAGGCTTTTACGCTGCCCCATTGTTAATTCCTGTTTGGGGTTGCCGGTCTCGTCCAACAGCATGCGTCGCAGACCAAAACCCGCCACGCCTCCCTGCCGGAACCCTTTCGCCACCAAGTTGCATTGACCCGCCCATACCTTCTGTGAAAGCTGGCGGCAATAGTCGCTGGCGCTTTCATCTTGGAACAGGGTCATAATACG
>CAIMXI010000147.1 GCA_903845365.1 uncultured Geobacteraceae bacterium
AGATAATATGCATGGCAGCGATGTTGCGTAAACAGCATATAGCCGGATACCAACGGCGCAAGCGCTGCAGATACCGCTTCCTGCCCTAGAGAAAGATAGACCTGATAGTTGATACGCTTGTCTTGGACAGCCTTGACAACTTGCTGGTCAAAAAAACGGCTCCGACAGATATTTCTGTAAATTGCCAGGGTCGTTTTTTTATCAGTTACCACTGCACGGTCTTTTCGTTTGCCAAATTCTGCTGATCTCATAAATGGCTTAATTTCCCGGTTCAAAATATTCAACAACAGCCTTCATAAAGTCGCCGTTATTGTTGTAGTGCGGAGAAGTAATCAGATTGTCGTCAATGACTACAGGAATCTTGTGTTGATAGTCTGCTCCCGAGTTACGGACATCAGCCTCAATACTCCAGTATGCTGTCATCTTTCGCCCTTTGGTGACCCCTGCTGAAATCAAAATCCATGGGCCATGGCAGATGGCTGCAATCAATTTTTTCTGTTGGTCCATCTGCCGGACAAATTCCAGCACTTCAGGTAACAAACGGACTCGATCAGGTGCCTCAAAACCGCCGGGAAGCAAAACAAGCTCGTAGTTCTCCGGTTTCAACTCATCAGTACTGATATTCGGCCTGGCCGGTACGCCAAATTTGCCGAATACCGGCGCCTTGTCCTTGGTTGCAACATCGACACAGAAGCCGGCCTCAAGAAGCCGATAATATGGGTATACAAATTCTTCATCCTGAAATCCCTGAGCGGTAATTATGACAGATCTTTTCTGCATACAATGATCTCCTTTATAGAAAACGGTCATAGAGACAGTTTGCCAGCTGTCCATACTTGAAACTGCCGCTGATGGTTTTGTTCAGCGCACGTCCTTTCACCTGATGCGACGGCGATGATTTTTTCAAGCATCAATGAGCCAAGATTTTGTACCACCATTTTGACATCTTGGCTGCATAGCACCATACCCGCATCAAAATCAATATCTTTCGACATACGCTCAAACAGCTCTGAAGTAGATGAGATTTTTATGACCGGCACAATGGCACTGCCGGTAACGGTTCCGCGTCCCGTCGAAAAGCAGATTATGTTGCTCCCTGATGCTGACAGTCCGGTAACAGACTCAAGATCATTGCCGGGACCTTGCATTACGTGAAGACCTTTGCCGCAAATGGCCTCCCCGTATTCGACAACACCCTCGATAGGAGTAGTCCCACCTTTCATCACTGCACCAAGACTTTTTATATAGGGGTTAAATAATCCACCAGCCCTGTTTTCCGGTACCAGATTGTCATCCATGACATAGCCAAGCCTATGTGTCAATCGTTCATACCAGCGCATGATATGCATAAATTTATCGATGGTTTTTCGATCTCTCATCCTGGGCAAAAGAAAAGGTTCGGCACCACGCATCTCCGGAATTTCTGACATGATAGCTGAGCCGCCACCATAAATCACCTTATCAACCGCATTTCCAATCACGCGATTTGCAGATATTCCAGAAAACGCATCCGACGCTCCACACTCAGTCCCAATAATCAGCTGACTAATCGGACATTCACTACGTTTCATTGAAGAAAGAGAAACGAGACGCTCCGCAATAAGCAACTTGGCTGCGTGAACCGTTTTTGAAACGCCACCCTCACGCTGAATTGTCAACCAATCAATCAGCAGATCAGTACGTGCTCCTAGACCGGTGTTATCAAAAAAACACCTGACTGATGCCGCATTCGTTTGCTCACAACCCAAGTCCACCAGGAGTACGCCGGCAACATTTGGGTGGAGTACAAAATTGCGGATCACCGTAAGGTATCGCTCTATCTGCAGCCCCCCGGCACATCCGCACCCTTCCGTTGTTGGCAGCGCTAAAACACCGTCTACTCCTGGAAAATCTCCTGAGAATTTCTCAGCTATGAGTGCAGCTGTTGCGCTTGCACACATTGATGTAGGAATGATTAGGTAGTAATTGCGTGTACCACAACTTCCGTTGGAGCGAAGATATCCATTGAATGTCAGTTTCTCATACTCAGGTTGTAACTGCAAAACAGGCGGTTTAGTACGTTTGCGTGTGTGACTTGGAAGCTGTGAAACAACATTGGCGGATGAAATCCGTTCTCCAAGTTTTATTCCGGTTGAAGTTCCAAATGGGTAACCAAACTGGACTACGGCACTTCCAGCAGGAATTGTGTCAATCGCGAACCTTTCGCCTATGCCAATATTCTCCAGAAGTACAATCGTCGAATTATCATAACTGAAAGAGCTTTCCTTCTGAATTAGCCGCTTTGCAACAGCGACATTATCTTTGGCTGCTTCTACAATAATTGCCGAGGTATGCAAGTCTTGAATCTTCATCTTAGGAGCATTTCAGGTAGATCATTCATTGTAGTAACTGAATTTTGACAGCTGTTCTTGCATCCATGAGGTGCATAAAGTACCCACAGGGAACCAAAAGCCTTGGCTAGCGCCACGTCGCTTTCAAAGGAATCACCTACTATCATAAGCTCATTCTTATTCAAACCTGTTTGCCGTGACAGCATTTCCAATAACAGTGTATTTGGTTTTCCGGCGAGAAGATCTACACTTCTTCCCATTAGTGCTTCTACCAAATCAACCATGATACCACAGCCTGGTTTTAACTCCCCGTTGTTGCCAGGAAACCACCTGTCGCGGTTACACGCAATAACTGGCATATTTTTGCCAAGTAAAGTGGAAAATAAGGACATGCGCGCGTAGTTGATGTCTGGATCAAGACCAACAACAATGGCCTGACCTTTGTCCAACTCATCTACTATCGTCAATCCGGCTGCACTCAACTCATTTCTCAAGCCGAGTGTACCAAGCAAGCTGATTTGCTTAATGCCTGCTTTGGCCAGATAGTAAGCTGCAGCATATCCCGCTGAAAAAATGGAGTCACTCGTGGTCACAATACCTAAGTGATTAAGCTTATTGGCAATCTCCTGACGTGTTCGAGTTGAGTTGTTTGTACAGAAGTAAATTTGAAATCCCTGATGACGCAAGCTATTAATTGCCTCAAGCGCTCCGTCTACAAGATTTTCTCCTTCGTACACAGTGCCATCAAGATCAAAGACAATTGCCTTGATTTTCGTGAATTGATTAGCCATTACGTAAAGCTTCCATTTGAGCTATCGAGTCAAAAAAAACTTGCCGGATTTTACCCGCTCCCGCCAATAATCAAGTAAATCCTGCATTGTCTCTTCGAACGATATCTCAGGTTGCCAACCGGTATGGTTCCTGAATTTAGTTGTATCAGGAACTTGCAAGTCAGCATCAAGCGGTCGCAAACGCACCTGTTCTGTTTCTATACTGATGCTGCCCCGGCAGGTTGATATAGATACGAGATATTTAAGCATATCATCAACAGTACATGAGAATGAACCACCAATATTGTAATATGCACCGGGAATCGGATTAACAGTCACAAGCATATAGTACGCCCGCACTGCATCACGAACATCAGCCCATGTTCTCATGGAGTGCAGGTTCCCTGTCTTGACCACTGGCGGAATCAAGCCCTGTTCGATCATAGCAATCTGTTTGGCAAATGTTGATTCTGCAAACACATCCCCGCGCCGAGGCCCAGTGTGGGTAAACATACGGGTTACAAGGACTTTTTGTCCATACGCTTCGGCATGAAATCTCCCTACCAGATCTGTTCCGGTTTTTGATATGGCATAAGGAGAGGCGGGGTGGAAGGAACATTCTTCGCCTATGGGGAGCTTCTCCGACGGAACACGTCCAAAAACCTCTGACGATGAGCAGACGTGGATTACCGGGTCTATACCAGGACAGCGACGTAGTGCTTCCAACAGACGTTCTGTGCCTAATATGTTCGTGTCCAGGGTTTGAATGGGCGCTGTAAAACTGGTTGAAGGATAGCTTTGTGCTGCCAGATGAAATACAAAGTCAGGACGGGATTCTTCTACAGCATTGACCAGTGAAATATAATCGCATAGATCGCCGTTGATAAAATGAAGCCGATCCTTACGATTTGCCCTGTCCAGCAGGTGGCCGACGTTATCTAGCGGGCTGCGCCAGCGGCACATGCCGAAAATTTCCCAGTCAGTATGTTCCAAAAGGAAATCTGCCAGGTGGGAACCAACCATGCCGGTGATTCCAGTAATCATTACCTTCACTCATCCCCCAGTTGTTCTCTCGCTGTACATTGAAAAAGATTTTGAGCGCGCTGATAATCTTCCGGTACTCCAATATCTATAAACGTTCCGGTCGCGGCGTAGGCATAAATAGGCTGCGCAACATACATGGGAAAAACTTCCTTTTCAAGCGAAATCATCTTATCCGGATCAAGTTTATCCAAGAGGGACTTGTCGATAGCATAGACGCCAGCATTTATGAATCCCACACCTGCATGAATACCCTTCTCCTCAAAATTTGTTACAAGCCCTCCAGGTGTTGTTGTAACAGAACCATACCGGCTTACATCAGGCACTGAAACAGTTGCAATGGTAACCAGAGCGCCTTTTGCTTTGTGATATTCGAGGAGTTTGGCAAAATCAATATCACAATAAGAGTCTCCATTCAAGACTAGAACTTCTTGAGAGGAAACGAGATGCAATGCGTGTCGTAAAGCCCCGGCAGTCCCCAACGGTTTGGACTCTTGAGAGTAGAGCAAGGATAACGAACAGTATGTCGCCCCAAACTGCTCGCGAATTTGATCTCCGAGATATCCTGTGGAAATGATGACTTGCTGAATACCAGAATTACTAAGCTGGAGAAGCAGGTATTCGATGAACGGGCGTCCGGCTACTAACGCTAAAGGCTTTGGCCTGTCCGCAACAACAGACTTAAGCCTTGTCCCCATACCCCCTGCAAGGATTATAGCGGTTGTTTCAGAGATCACGGACAATGGATTTTGGTTGTCTATTTTTGGCAGCATCTAATATTCCTGGGACATAATGCCAATTCCTGAAAGTTTGACATCCTCCACAACGCTTCAAAACAGTTTAAGCATCTTCCCCACTAAACCAATCATCGAAATAGTACGTTTTCTGGGGTCAGACCAAGTCAACATACTATAATCATAGAAATTAGGGACATTCCCCTGTTTAACTGCACAACCCTTCTAAACACCACCACGAAGCCTTTCAATCTCAACATCCGTTAAACCGGTATACTTTCTGATCTTATCACTTGATTCACCTTCTTTTATCATCTCAAGGGCAACCTTCTCAATTCCCTTCTCTAACCCCTTCTCGTGACCCTCTAACCAGGAGGTTTCCATTGAACTCTCAGCAGAACGACAGTCATCAATATAGCGTTCATACGACTTGCGATCAGCGTCTGAAAGCTTCATCAGATCCAGTTCCTTTGAAGCCTTTTCTAATCCCTTGGCACTGAAGCCATCAGGTACTTCAGAGTTCTTAAGAACGTAAATCCACTCATCAAGCGTATCTACAGCATGATTGTCAAAATCGTTTACCTTCAGAATATAATATTCTGGAAATATTTCTGCCACATGGTCAAGCTTCGGAAGATTCTTCTGTTGCATCGCCGATAGCTTTAAAAGATCATTCTTATGTATGCCTTTAAATTCAGTCTGCCCTTTATAGATATAGTCAACACCCTGACCAAGATCAAAATAGACAATATTGATTGATACTACCTTGCTAACTTCACGGTATTTTGTTCCGGATACCATGTAATCGGTTATCAGTTTGCTAGTGCCGAAAAGCATCCGGTGAAAATAATCAAACTGACCCTCAACCTGAAGCTCAATCAGCAAAAGTTCGCCATCTTCCGCTAACGCCAACAAGTCAACCCTATTATATTTGTCGTCATTTGTTTGTTTGTTACTTTCACTCTCAAGAAGGTTTTGAATGGTTATGTCACGTAAAAGTAATTCTGAGAAAAACCCTTCCAGTATTGAAAAGTTAGCCTTGTTGCGGAGCAATTTTTTCATTGCCCAGTCAAATCTTACCAATCTCTTTGACATTGTTGCCTCCAACAAAAAGAATCCCAGCGGTGCCTATATATTTCAGATCTACAGCTACGTTTTAGCGAGCCAAAATGGGATTATAAGCAAAAAATACAGTAGATATCCATTATTTGCTACGATTTCTACTACATGGGAGCTGGCATTGAGGCCAAAACGTCCACCTATGTGAACATTATGCCATAAGTATCGTCCTTTAGTAGCGAATGTGAATTATCTTTATCAGAAATGTCTGTTACTGGCAACGGCCATTGAATTGCAAAAACTATACAACACAGCCACTTCATTGCAGATAGGTCTTTAAATCTGGACGCAGATCAACCGCTACATTCCATATTTTCCCTTTTATACAACGTATCAGTTTCATTTCCGCCTGTGGTGGACGCTGGAAGTACAAACCACTAACTGCTCCAACAGCATGGGTTTTTGACGTATTAATCTGTACGATCTGCCGGTCACTGATAACAGAATTTAAGTCATTTCTGCAGTATGCGCGGAAAAATTCACCACGATAGTCAACGTGTTTTACTGTTTCGACAAGTAAAACACCATCAATGGCAGTAGCCATAATCTTCAAGGCTGAGCTCCATCAACGTTTTTTGTATTTTCAATGACACAAACTATTTTCTCTAAAAGAGATAAATATTCAGGCAGGCGCTGCCATATTGACTCTGCCATTTCCTGGCGATATATATGGCTTAGCTGATTTCTGTCATTTATTGCGCGAATAAACAGTTCGTACACCTCATAATCACAGTATCCAGCTTCCACAAACTCTTTCGCAACTGATTTCGGAGTAACTACATCAACCCCATCTACCTCATAAAGGAATGCCTGGACTGTTTTCCAAAGGAGTTCTGCCGTGAACTCGAATTTTTGAATCTGCCCGGATTTTATATTGTCCGCAACAAGCTCTGGGAAAAGTGCCGGTTCAAGCGTCAGTGAATCCCGAAAATTTGATAGCGCTGCCTCCAGATCCCTCAGTTTACGCGGGAATTTTGTTTCCATACGATAACCTCTCTCATGGCGACATCTCTAAAACAGTTGGGAGCGGCGTCAATGTTTACCAGATCAACATGGTGCGGAATCACGCTCTCTTCCAGCTCTGATAGCAGGTGATCTCTTGTTTTAGCGAATGCGGACTCACTTAAACCACTAAAGCCTATATCTATATCAGAACTTCTTCTATGTTCGCCACGAGCCCTGGAACCAAACAAGAATATGTTACAATTCAGCTTGGAAGTTTCCTTAAGAACTATCTCGCGTACAAGATCAAGGTATTTCAATTCGTAGAATTCTTGTGTCATCCTTTTTGACTCCAGACGACGGATTCATAGCTATATATCTGTTCTGTGCAACAATTTCTCACATCACCACCTGTGGAGAGCACATTATTCCATTCTATGATACTAAGCAAAGCCTTTTCAAGGTTCCATTGCGGGCGCCACCCCATACGAACGTGTGCCATGGAACAATCCAATTTCTATCCAATTTCTGGTAAAGAAAAAGGGTCAGATTTATTTTTCTCATTTCTTTGCAAGCTCTTCGATAACCCGGTAGCCTTTCTTTTCTCGACGAATCTCATCAAAACAGGGGTGTTTGATCAGGTCGCCGGCAAATAGTTTCTGTCAACGGACTTTTTGGCAAAACATTCTGGTTTTCTTGCCATTGATTTAAACGGTTCCTTATTGAGTTCTTCAGGAGATACCTCCCTGAAACCCTCTCTTGTGAGTAAGCGGATAACTTCTTCTTCTTGTGTCAGTTTGACTTTTTTTGCCATTTCAGATACCTCTCTACGTACATTTCGTAATTATCTTTCAAGTCCTTGACAGCAATATCAAGTCCCTGTTTGTTTTCCAGCATTTCAAACCAGACCTTGCGTTGTACCTTTCCATCAATTCCCAGAATATCTTTGTGTGGACAATCATGAGCCGTGTCGAATCGGATTATTTCATGGTAACCATCAGCCAGTTTAACAACAAGTTTTACAACATAGTTTATTAACACACCTTGCGATGTTTCAAAAAAGACATGGATTTGAACGCCTTGCTCCAAGTCTATGACATAATATCGCTCAGGCATATTTAAGAAATTTTACCGACACTCTTCTTTATTGTCTCCACCATATAACCCAGCATCTATTCCGTCATCCCCGGATAGACACCCACCCAAAAAATGAGCAGTGTCAGGCATGCCTATATGCTTAAAGGGGGGTAGTCGGTTAGCTTCACCTATTTGATTAATCGTGCTATTTCAGCAGGTTATATGGCTTTAAACAAACCGACTAAAATCTCTTAGAAAACATATAAAACGTTTAATATCAGCTTGTTGCAAGACTTTGCGGAGTAAAAATGCGCTTGTAACATAGCGTTGGGTGGAGCTAACCGACCACCCCCTATGCTTAATACTCCGGGGACATCCATGATAAGTTTTGTCAAGGGGAAAACGGAGATTTCCCGCGACTTCACGGACTGCCACCGGCAGCATTTTATTGTTCCTTCATGCGCTCCAATCCTTTTAATCTTTTCTTGATGGTCCGCACAATTTCGATCATGCGACCAGACATAATACAGGTTATCGAAATATTCCGGGGGCATGATACAAATTCTCGAAAGTTTGACATCATCCACAACGCTTCAAAACAGTTTAAGCATCTTCCCCACTAAACCGATCATCGAAATGGCAGAAAAAGTCAACGCAAAGATAAACATCCTCATAATTTGGGAGCGGTTTTCACGCAGACCCTCATCTATACGCCGATCAATCCTTTCAAGTATCTTGTCTAGCTTGTCATCAATCTGCTGAAATCGCTTATCCACCTGTTCAAACCGCTTGTCCACCTGCTCAAACCGCTTGTCCACCTGCTCAAAGCGCTTGTCCACATTAATTTGAAATGCTGAGAAACGGGAATCTATTTTTTTGTCCAGCTCTTTTATATCTGTCTTGATCTCGTTCACCTGATACTGTAAATGATCAAAACGAGTTTCAAAATACTTGGATGTAGGTATTATGTTCGCAACCAGCACATCAATAGTTTTTTGATCAAGCAGCAAACCATGGCTTGCATTCGCTTCATCGTTCATGGTTATCTTCCTTTCTTTGCAGCGAATTTTCCGTGGACACAAATTACTTGTTCGAATCTGCTATTGAAATCAGCACACCAATTCGCGCATAAGCATTTTTTCATTGTCCACAAAAAAAGTTTTTACTTGATCCCAGGTGGTGTCATTCAAAGATATCGGGTCAGGTTGCCGGTCGGCGTCATCAAAATAGAAAAAAGACTTGAGTATGTGGTAGCAGTTAATTCGCGCTTCACTAAATTTTTCAAGAAATAGACTCTTCAGCTTTTGAGGTGGCATTGCCTTAAGGATTTCATACATATCATAGAAGTCCTTCTTATCTCCGCGTTGCGAAATGGCTACCGCTTTCATAGCGGCAATGTCTTCAATAGAAGCGATACTAATTCCATGGAATATCTGAAACGGTTGAAGCATTTTGTATGGATACAACAAAAAAGAAACTTTGACCCCGCTGACTATACCATGCACACCGCCTTCATCTGCCTGAATCACTCGCCCACCCCGCTCAGTAATTGCAGTTGTATAGAGCTCAACGTTGAAGGGGTCTGGTGTGAAAAGGTAAATATCAACGCTCGTGCGATGTCCAAGTTGTGACGCAAGTCCTGTACCACCTGCAAGATAGAAATGTGTTGCAATGTCCGAACTTGCTGAGAGTGAATCAATCAGTAGAAGCAACTGTTGATCAACTGAGTTGAGAAACATGCGATCTCCTCACGCGGGATATTCAGATGCAGAGACCAAAAGGACGCAGTCTTACGATCTATGTTTCGAGAATGGCACACCACGCTACGAATTGTTTCATCATTGTAGCGTTCCAGCATAGCATTTACATCTTCCGGTAAGCCAAAGCGAAGTATGCGCTCTATGATAAAACTGCTGTGCTTATCTGCATCGAGTGTCAGTGGATCGACATCCCAAAAGAGATGTCTGGATCGGCTATTGCCTCCATGAAGGACTTTTTCTAAACTGGTTGCCATTTAGAATGACCTCGACTTTACACTGGGTTCCAATAGGCTCACCCACTCATTAAAAGGCTGCTGTCATACCAAAATAATCATTTTATCTGATATGAAAGAAAGGAAGTCTCTTATTGCTCCGGATGGATCTTCCGGCAAAAAGCTCTCTTCCACACAATCTTCAGAACTATTGTGAAAGTGCTGCGGAAACGTCTTGACGTTTTTCCATCTCACATGTGGCGCGTTGTCATGGCGATATATCTTTCCATCAAGGAAGGTTCGTTCCCAATGAAAACTGTACCTTCCAGCAAGCTTCAAAGAAAACCATATATCGCAATAACTTTCATCAGTAATAATAACGCGAAGGGTGTTAAGGTCTGTCAGCACGTCAACAACAATATCTGAAAATTCAACTTCTGCGATTTCTTTGAGAATATCAACCTGGACGATCATTGTAATTCCCGAAGAATTTTAATAAGTTCATCACGCTTGAATTCTAGATGATCTAGATTGTGATAATCATCCAGGGCGTCTTTCTCTTCAATCGTACCGTTCTCGAAAAGTGATTCGAGTGCTTCTACTGAGGTTACATGATATATTCCATATATTTTAAAAATCTCCATTTTAATTTCCCGAAGTTTTTTTTCCAGATAAACCTTAAGGCTTTCTTGAATAATTGTTTCTTGAGAAAGATGGAATTCAGTCGAAATTGTTTGGATTGTCTGCATTGCAACAGAATTCATGATTGCTCCCTCTAATTTCTAATTAAGACGTAACCTGACCAAACACCCCTTATAAGCCCGCCTAAAAAAACGATCGCCTGAGGTCACAGGTGTGCAAATGTACAGCAATACACGCCTTAAAGGAAGAAATTATTTTGGTCGATAGATGTCGTATTATGCCCGCTCTAATCCAGCAAAGCGTACCATGAGTTTTTTCGGGCCTGCGGAATTGAACCAGACAATCACTTTCTGCCCCTCGTCCTCCCCTTCAACTTTGCGGATGGTGCCAACGCCGAATTTGGGGTGACGCACTTTCATACCAATGTAGATGCCTTCGCGTTCTTCGAATGGTTCCGGGATGGTTTCGATAGTGTCAGCATAAGCATCAGCAATCGCCGACAGGTTGTGAGGGGATTCGTGAGTGGCGAAATCCCTTCGAGATTGCGACCGACTCACTCCATCGCCCTGTTCAGGGAATGGCCTGTTTGTCGGATAAGGGTCGCAGTAAGGAGATTGTCCTGTGGCTGAGAGGAGTCGAAGGCCATTATCCAGCAATTCATGGGGAATGTCCTTTAAAAACCGAGATACATTATTATTTTGCTCCTGGCCGAACATGTATCTCCGACGGGCATTAAGCAGATAGAGCCGCTCGCGCGCCCGGGTCATGCCGACGTAACAGAGGCGCCGCTCCTCTTCCATGCCGCCTCGATCATCCAGAGTGCGAACGTGCGGGAAAAGGCGCTCTTCCATGCCGATCATGAAAACGGCTTTGAATTCAAGCCCCTTGGCGGCGTGGAGCGTCATCAGGGTTACCGATGGTTGGCCTGTCTCACCCTGTTCAAGATCCGAAACCAATGACACCTGTTCGAGAAATTCGGACAGTCCTGCTCCGGGGTTCTTCTCGCTGAACTCCCTGATCGCGGCCAGAAGCTGTTCAAGGTTCTCCATCCGCTCGGCATCGTCCTTGTCGTTGCTGTTCTCCAGCCGATCCAGATAGCCGCTCCCCTCCATAACCGCCCGGGCCAGCTCCTCAAGGCTACTGGAGGCGGCAATATTGCGAAAACCATCCAGCAGAGCCATAAAGGCAGCGACCTTAACGCGTGGCGCGGCGCTCAACAGCCGGTCACGGGTGGCATCCTGCAGAGCGTCAAAAAAAGTGCCCCCCTGCCGAAAAGCCTGGAGCGATATCTTGTCAACCGTCGTATTACCAATGCCACGAGCCGGGACATTGATGATCCGCTTAAGTGAAACCTCGTCAGCCGGATTATCCAGCACCCGCAGATATGCGAGAATGTCCTTGACCTCAAGGCGGGAGTAGAAGCGAACGCCGCCGACAATGTGGTAGGGTAGGGCGCTCCCGACGAGCGCCTCCTCAATCAGGCGTGACTGGGCATTGGTGCGATAGAAAACGGCCACCTCATCCAGCGGAATTCCGCAGTTTATCAGTTGACTGATCTCACGGCTGACGAAGCGGGCTTCCTCACGATCCGATTCTGCCTGCACGTAGCGGATTTTCTCACCTGCCGGATTCTCAGTCCAGAGGGCCTTTCGCTTGCGACCGAAGTTCTGTTTGACAATCGCACCGGCTGCAGCCAGGATGGTGGAGCTAGAGCGGTAGTTCTGCTCCAGGCGGATGATTTTGACCCCGGGAAAATCCTTCTCAAATTCAAGGATATTGCGGATATCGGCTCCTCGCCAGGAGTAGATAGACTGGTCGTCGTCACCGACCACACAGAGGTTTTTGCGCTCTCCGGCCAGCAGGCGGATCAGGTTGTACTGCACCGGGTTGGTATCCTGATATTCGTCCACCAGCAGCCACTGAAACCGTTCCTGATAGAAACTGCAGACATCAGGAAACCTGCTCAGAAGACGCACAACCTGAATCATCATGTCGCCAAAATCGAGGGCGTTACATTTTTTCAGGCGTTCCTGATAGGCTGCATATATTTCTACGACCTTACGGTTAAAGACATCGCCAGGCGAAATGGAACCGATATCCTCCGGAAAGAGCCCCCGGTTTTTGAAGTCGTCAATCCTTCCGGAGACCGTTTTGACGGCAAAGCGTTTTTCATCCAGATCCATCTCGGCGATAACGTCCTTCAAAAGCCGGTCGCTGTCACGATCGTCATAAATGGCAAAAGATGATTGAAAACCGAGATGATGGATATCGCGGCGGAGGATGCGACCGCAGGCGGCGTGGAAGGTCGATATCTGTGGTACATCGCTGCCGCCAAGCAGTTTTGCGACACGCTCGGCCATTTCTCTGGCGGCCTTGTTGGTGAAGGTTACCGCCAGGATATTCCAGGGGCGTACCCCCCTCTCGCGAATCAGGTAGGCTATCCGGTTGGTAATGACGCGGGTCTTGCCCGAACCGGCACCGGCCAGGATCAGCATTGGTCCATCACCGTGCAGTACGGCTTCTCTTTGTGGGGGGTTGAGGTTGGAAAGAAGGCTCATGGTGGGAAATTTATACCCATTCATAGCTCATATCAAGTATAACCGCACATATACCGGGATAAATGAGTTACAGTCGGATTTTTTTAAGATGGAGGAGCCGATGATCATTCATAAAGGTGGATGGGTCCATTCACTGCTGTTGGCGCTCGAAAAGCGTGCCGAGTTGGCCGAAAAGGGGCAGACCATGCTGGAGGATGCCCTTGGGCATGCCTACGAAGGGCTGCTTATAACTGACGCCGACGGATACATTCTGAAGATCAACAGCGCATATGCAGCTTTTCTCGAGACAACCATCGACAAACTGATCGGGAAACATGTCACAGAGGTGATTGAGAATACCCGCATGCACCTGGTGGCAAAAACCGGTGTTGCCGAAATTGCCCAGTTGCAGAAGATCAAGGGGCATGAGATGATCTGCAGCCGAATTCCGATCTTTGAAAACGGTAAAGTTGTGTCGGTTCTGGGCAAGGTGATGTTTCAGAACATCGAAGACCTCTTTTCCATTACCGAAAACTTCAAGAAGCTCAAGAACGAATTGGAGTTCTACAAAAACGAGCTAAGCAATCATCTGAGCGCCAAATATTCCTTCGACCATATTGTTGGCATCAGCAAAGAGCTGGAATGGGTGAAAGAGCTCGGCAGGAAGGTTGCAAAGAGTGCCACAACAGTGCTGTTGAAGGGGGAGAGCGGCACAGGAAAGGAACTTTTTGCCCATGCCATCCATAACGAGAGCGCCCGGAAACTTGGTCCCTTCATCAAGGTTAACTGCGCGGCGATTCCCGAAACACTCTTCGAATCGGAGCTGTTCGGCTATCGTGAAGGAGCCTTTACCGGAGCGCATAAAAAGGGGAAAAAGGGGAAGTTTGCCCTGGCCGACAAAGGTACGATATTTCTCGACGAGATCAGCGAGCTGCCGCTGACGATGCAGGTCAAGCTACTTCGGGTGCTGCAGGAAAAGGAGATTGAGCCGGTTGGATCAGAGACCACCGAAGCGGTGGATGTACGGATTATTGCCGCATCCAACCGCGATCTGGAAACATTGGTCAAGAGCGGCACGTTTCGTCACGATCTCTATTATCGCCTCAATGTTGTTATGCTCGATATCCCGCCACTTAGGAGCCGTCGGGATGATATTCCGCTGCTGATTCAGTTTCATCTGCGCCAATTGGAGCGGGAGACAGGGATCCCTGTCGAAGGTGTCGAGCCTGATGTTGCAGAAATACTGAGGCAATATGAATGGCCGGGCAATGTGCGCGAACTGCGCAATGTTTTGGAGCAGGCTCTCTATGTAAAAGTCGGTCCGACTATTTCACGCAATGATATCCCCGGAGCTCTGGTCAAAGGGATCGGCGCTTCGTATTCTCAGGAAAACAGGCGCAGCCTTAAGTTTATCGCCCGCCAGGCTGAAGAAGAGGCGATCCGGTCGGCCATTCGTGAGGAAAAGGGGGATAAGCAGGCGGCGGCTGCCAGGCTTGACATCAGTAAATCATCTCTGTATGCCAAAGTAATTCAATATGACATCACGGTATGATATTTATGCAACACCAATATTAAATAGACGGGAGGCAGACATGGCGATATCTCTGGATTTTAGCGGGAAAGTGGCAGTTGTAATCGGCGGAACGAGCGGCATTAACCGGGGCATAGCGGAGCTGTTCGCCATTCATGGCGCAAAGGTGGCGGTTGCCAGCCGAAAACAGGAAAAGGTTGACGATACGGTTGCGCGGCTCCAACAGCTTGGGGCGGATGCCATGGGATTCGTTGCTGACGTTCGCGAGCTTGAAGCTCTGGAGGCCGGTTTACAGACTGTGCATGAGCGATTCGGCGATTTTGATATTGTCGTCTCCGGTGCCGCCGGCAATTTCCCTGCCCTTGCCAACGATCTGAGCGGGAATGCTTTCAAATCGGTGGTAGATATAGATCTTCGCGGTACCTTTCATGTGATGAAAGCCATCTACCCGCATCTCAAAAAACCGGGAGCGAGCGTGATCAATATCTCTGCACCACAGGCTTTCATTCCGATGAAGGCACAGCTTCACGTCTGCGCAGCCAAAGCCGGAGTTGACATGATCACGCGGACGTTGGCGCTTGAATGGGGAGCAGCGGGTGTCCGCGTCAACTCTGTCGTACCAGGTCCGATAGACGGCACGGAGGGAATGGCTCGCCTTGCCCCTGATGAGAACATCAGAAAGATGGTGGCACGGAGCGTACCGCTCGGAAGACTTGGCACCCCCGAGGACGTCGGCAAGGTCTGTCTGTTTCTGGCCTCTGATCTCGGAAGCTTTGTAACCGGAACTATTCTTCCGGTAGATGGCGGCTGGTCCCAGAACAGTTGCGGCGGCATGAGCGATTATCTTGGAGCTGCTGCAGCCCGCAAGCCAGCCGGTTGACACAAAATTATTCCTGATATCTGGAATTAATTCCATGATTGTGGAATTAATTCCAGCCCTGCCATAATAGCTCTTTAAATTAGCATGTTAGGGCTGCCTTTAACTTCCACATCCTCAGTCCATCTGGTGATTGACCGGAGTGGTATTCCAAATTATTGGAATATGTGGAATGCTATGCGTTTAAAATTACCACGTTATTTTTTGAGTATGTATATAAATAACAATAAGATTAGTAAGTTACAAATTATTTTTGAAACATACTCACTTGCGGCACGACTATTGCTCATAGATATATAAATCTGTTTTATTCAGGATGGAAGCTGATGGCGGACTACATTCTCGAAACGAAAAATCTATTCAAGGAATTCAGGGGATTTACGGCTGTTTCTGGTGTTAACCTGCAGATTCAGCGCGGTCATATCCATGCCCTGATAGGGCCGAACGGTGCAGGAAAAACCACGGTTTTCAACCTTCTCACCAAGTTTCTTACCCCGACTTCAGGCAGCATACATTTTAACGGAGACGATATTACCAGTGAAAAATCAGCGGATATCGCCCTGCGCGGAATTGTGCGCTCTTTTCAAATCTCTGCGGTCTTCCCCGGCCTGACCCCACGGGAGAACGTGCGATTGGCGCTGCAGCGCAAACTGGGGGTTTCATATCACTTCTGGAAATCGGACGCCATCCTGCTGCAGCTTGATGGTCGAGTAATGGAGCTGCTGGAGGATGTCGGTCTGGTTGACTATGCCGATGAGATTACCGGCGAACTCGCGTACGGGCGCAAGCGGGCATTGGAAATAGCCACTACGCTGGCACTGGATCCCGAACTGATGCTTCTGGATGAGCCGACGCAGGGTATGGGGGTCGAGGATGTTGACAAAATAACCGCGCTGGTAAGGAAAGTCTCCACCAGGCGTACAATTTTGATGGTTGAGCATAACCTTAAAGTTGTAGCGACTCTGGCGGATCGGATTACAGTGCTGCAGCGGGGCGCAATTCTTGCGGAAGGGCCGTACGCGGAGGTTTCTCAAGACCCGCTGGTGCTGGAGGCGTACATGGGGAGTGCTCATGCCTGAAACAGAAGTGAGAGAGATGCTGCGGATAAGCGATCTGCACGCATATTATGGTGAATCACATATTCTTCACGGCATCAATTTGACCGTCGGAGAGGGTGAGGTTGTCACACTGTTGGGGCGCAACGGCGCCGGCCGCACTACGATCCTCAAGTCGATCATCGGCCTGGTTGGACGGCGCAGCGGTTCCATCACGGTTAATGGCATAGAAACCATCAAGATGGCGACCCACAAGATAGCCCATCTAGGCCTCGGCTACTGCCCGGAGGAGCGGGGGATATTTTCCAGTCTGACGGTTGAAGAGAATCTGCTCCTGCCGCCGGTAGTAAAAGAGGGTGGCATGTCCCTGCCGGAAATTTACACAATGTTTCCCAATCTGCTGGAGCGGCGGGGAAGCATGGGAACACGGCTTTCGGGGGGCGAGCAGCAGATGCTGGCGATGGCTCGGATCCTGCGCACCGGGGCGAAGCTGCTGTTGCTGGATGAAATCACCGAAGGTTTGGCGCCGATTATTGTCCAGACGCTTGGGCAGCTGATCGGGCAGTTGAAGGAAAAGGGCTTCACTATCATACTGGTCGAGCAGAATTTTCATTTTGCCGCAGACCTTGCCGATCGCCATTATGTGATCGATCACGGCACAATAGCTGAAATGATTCCGAGAAATGAACTTGATGCCAGCAGAGAGAAACTTAACCGATACCTGGGCGTTTGACAGGTATACAAACTGAAAGGAGTATAAGCATGAAAAATCTGTTTTCAAAAGTAGCACTGTCTGTTGCCGTAGTAGCATTAACGAGTGGTATGGCTGGCGCGGAAGCCAAGGGAGTTTCTGACAATGTTGTAAAAATAGGGGTTCTCACCGATATGTCCGGTGTATACTCCACCCTTGGGGGCAAAGGTACGCAGGTTGGCGTAGAGATGGCGGTTAAAGATTTTGGCGGCAAAGTACTAGGCAAACCGATTCAGGTCATAGGAGCTGATCACCAGAACAAGGCGGACATCGCCTCAGCCAAGGCCAGAGAGTGGTTTGACAACGAAAAAGTGGACATGATCACCGGTCTGCTGAACTCCGGTTGCGCCCTGGCGGTGCAGAAACTGGGAGGAGAGAAGAAGAAAATTACCATGAATACCGGTGCGGCCAGTACCGCCCTGACCAACGAGGCCTGTACTCCGTACAGTATTCACTACGTATACGATACCTACGCTCTGGGTAAGGTTACTGCAGAGGCTGTTGTTCCTGCAGGTGGCAAAAGCTGGTACTTTTTAACCGCAGACTACGCCTTTGGCCACTCTCTGGAGGCGAATACCTCCAAATTCGTGACAAAGCTTGGCGGGAAAATACTCGGATCTGTGCGTCACCCACTCTCTACAGCCGACTTTTCATCATATCTACTACAGGCGCAATCTTCCGGATCCCAGATAATCGGCCTGGCTAATGCCGGCGGCGATACCACCAACGCTATCAAGCAGGCGCGTGAGTTCGGCATAGATAAAAAAGGTCAGAAGCTGGTCGGACTGCTGATATTTGACACCGATATTAAAAGCCTCGGCCTGAACGTTGCGCAGGGAATGCAGTTCACTTCCGGCTTCTACTGGGATCGGGACAAAGCCACAAGAGATTTCGCCAAACGTTACTATGCCATTCACAAGGCTATGCCGACCATGGATCAGGCCGGTGCCTATTCGGCAACCATGAATTACCTTAAAGCAATTAAAGCCGCCGGTACCGATGATCCGGATGCAGTCATGGCAAAACTGAAGTCCATGGATGTCAGCGACTTTTTCGCTGTCAACGGCAAAATCAGGGCTGACGGACGGATGGTGCACGACATGTACCTGATGGAAGTGAAGAAGCCTGCGGAATCAAAGGGAGAGTGGGATATCCTCAAGATAGTAAAGACCGTTCCGGCTGCCGATGCATTCATGCCGCTCTCCGAGAGCACATGCTCACAGGTTAAGAAGTAAGGAGCTGGGGTCATGGAACTATCATTTCAGACGGTCATGTCACAGGTTATGCTGGGGCTCAACAACGGCGTGTTTTACGCCATATTGAGCCTCGGTCTGGCGGTAATTTTCGGCCTCCTGAATATTGTCAACTTTGCCCACGGGGCGCTTTACATGCTGGGTGCCTACGTGGCGCTGCTCGGCTTCACCTCCCTCGGGCCGCTGATCGGTATGCCGGATTTTCACCTCAATTACTGGGCGGCGCTGATCGTTGCGCCGCTGGTGGTCGGTGCCGTGGGGATTGTGATTGAGAAAACCATGCTTAGCAGGCTGTACAAATTTGACCATTTGTACGGCCTCCTGCTTACCTTCGGGCTGGCTCTCATCATCCAAGGGGTTTTCACCAATTTTTTCAATGTGTCCGGTGACCCGTATGAGGCAAAGCCGGAAATTCTCAATGGCGCGGTCAATCTCGGGTTTATGATGTTTCCGAAATACCGCCTCTGGGTGATTTGTATCTCCTTGCTGGTCTGTTTCGGAACCTGGTACGTGATTGAACGGACAAAACTCGGCTCTTTCCTTCGAGCCGGCACGGAGAATCCGGAACTGGTCAAGGCGTTCGGCGTCAATGTGCCGTTGATGATCACCCTGACCTACGGCTACGGCGTTGCTCTGGCCGCCTTTGCCGGGGTGTTGGCCGCACCGATCTATTCGGTCAGTCCGGTTATGGGATCGGAGATGATTATCACAGTCTTTGCCGTGGTCGTTATCGGCGGCATGGGGTCGATCATGGGCTCCATAATTACCGGCCTGCTGCTCGGCATGGTGGAGGGGTTCACCAAGGTGGTGTACGCCCCCGCATCCAGCACGGTTATCTTCCTTATCATGGTTGTTGTGCTCCTGGTCAAGCCGGCGGGACTATTTGGCAGGGAGTCCTGAATGAGCAAGAGTCTCTGGATAATTCTTGTCGTTGTTGGCCTGGTGGCTCCGTTTATTGTCTATCCGGTGTTCATGATGAAGCTGCTCTGCTTTGCACTGTTCGCCTGTGCTTTCAATCTGCTGCTCGGCTATACCGGACTCCTCTCATTCGGGCATGCCGCGTTTTTCGGCGGGGCATCATATGTTACCGGGTATCTGGTTAAAACCGGCGGATTGACGCCTGAACTTGGGATTCTTGGCGGAACGCTCTTTGCCGCTCTGCTCGGCTATCTTGTCGGCAGTCTGGCGATCCGGCGTCAGGGGATCTACTTTGCCATGATAACCCTGGCACTGGCACAGATTGTCTATTTCATCGCCCTGAAAGCTCCCTTCACCGGTGGTGAAGATGGTCTGCAAGGCATTCCTCGCGGCAAGCTTTTCGGGATGATCGATTTGGGACAGACGTATTCCATCGGCGGCAGTCCGGTTGCGCTTAACCTCTACTACTTTATTTTTGCCCTCTTCTGCCTCGGTTTCTGGGTCATCTACCGGACGATCAATTCACCCTTCGGCCAGGTACTTAAGGCGATTCGGGAGAATGAGCCGCGAGCGGTTTCACTCGGCTATAAGGTTGAACGCTTCAAGTTGATGGCGTTTGTTATCTCGGCGGCGCTTGCAGGAATGGCAGGGTCGATGAAGTCACTGGTATTCCAGCTCGCCTCGTTGACTGACGTCAGTTGGCACACTTCCGGGGAGGTCGTCCTGATGACACTCCTGGGTGGAGTCGGCACTGTACTGGGCCCACTGGTCGGAGCATTTACTGTGATAACACTCCAGTCTGAACTGAGTTCGGTCGGTTCATGGATAACGGTCATCATCGGTGTAACTTTCGTGGTCTGCGTACTGCTGTTCCGTCGCGGGTTTGTCGGGGAGCTTGGCAGGTTGTTGAAGAAGTCGCTGTAATTTGATTACGCTCTTAACGGCAAATCCCCCCTAACCCCCCTTTAAAAAGTGGGGGATTAAAACCTCCCCCTTTTTAAAGGGGGATTGAGGGGGATTTGATTTGAGAAGTACCTATCGAGGAGAAAATTTATGGCAATCGTCTGCACAACTATTCAAGAGGCTTTGGAAGGGATCAGTGACGGCGCCAGCATCATGGCCGGCGGTTTCGGGCTGGTAGGTATTCCAGAAAAGCTGATTCAGGGATTGCGTGAAAAAGGGGTTCGTGACCTTACCGTAATTTCCAATAACTGCGGCGTCGATGAGTGGGGACTTGGCATCCTTCTGCAAAATAAGCAGATCTGGAAAATGGTTTCCTCATATGTTGGCGAAAATAAGGAGTTTGAACGCCAGTACCTGGCAGGCGAACTGGAAGTCGAGCTGGTGCCGCAAGGGACGCTGGCGGAGCGGATCAGGGCGGGTGGCGCCGGCATCCCCGCTTTCTACACTCCGGCCGGGGTCGGTACGCCGATTGCTGAGGGGCGCGAAACCAGGATTTTCGGCTCAAAGGAGTATCTGCTCGAAACCGGCTTGAGAGCTGATTTTGCCATTGTCAAGGCGTGGAAAGGTGATCGTTTCGGCAATCTGGTCTATCGCAAGACTGCGCGCAACTTTAATCCGATGATGGCTGCCGCAGGGCGGATCACCATTGCCGAAGTTGAGGAACTTGTGGACACCGGCGAACTTGACCCGGATCAGATTCACACTCCCAGCGTCTACGTGCAGCGCATCATCGCCTGCACAGGCCACGAGAAACGGATTGAACGCCGTACGGTAAGGAAATAGAAAGGGGAACACAGATGGCATTGACACGGGAAGAGATGGCTCAAAGGGCTGCTCAGGAGATAGAGGACGGTTTTTATGTCAATCTTGGGATCGGTATGCCGACCCTTGTGGCAAACTACATCCCCAAGGGGAAAACGGTGGTGCTCCAGTCAGAGAACGGCCTGCTCGGCATCGGCCCATATCCGGCCGAGGAGGAGCTTGATCCTGATCTGATCAACGCCGGTAAGGAAACTATTACCATGATTCCCGGTTCCAGCACCTTCAGCAGCGCCGAGTCGTTCGCCATGATTCGTGGCGGGCATATTGATCTGGCAATTCTGGGGGGAATGGAAGCCTCCGCCTCCGGCGATCTGGCCAATTGGGTGATTCCGGGCAAAATGGTCAAGGGGATGGGTGGGGCGATGGATCTGGTGCATGGCGCCAAACGGATTGTAGTGCTGATGGAGCATTGCAACAAGCTGGGGGAAACCAAAATCCTGAACAGTTGCACGCTCCCTTTGACCGGCAAGGGAGTTATCAACCGGATTATCACCGACCGCGCCGTGCTTGATGTCACCTCGGAGGGTCTGCGTCTGGTCGAGACGGCGCCCGGCTATACAGCGGCAGATATTCAGGCATGTACGGAACCGCGGTTGATTATCCTGTAACGGAGGAACTGGCAATGCTCAAAGGGAAAAATGCGGTTATAACCGGCTCTACCAGCGGTATAGGGCTTGGCATCGCGCGAGCCTTGGCCGCTCAGGGTTGTAACGTAATGCTGAATGGACTGGGCGACCCGGAAAAAATTGAAGCGACCCGAATGGCGTTGACAGCAGAGTTCGGCATAACCGTCATATTCCACGGCGCCGATATGACTCGGCCGGATGAAATTTCTGCTCTGATGGAATCAGCAGCGAATGAGTTCGGTGGCGTAGATATCCTGGTGAATAGCGCCGGAATCCAGCATACTGCGCCGATCGAGGAATTCTCTCCCGATCGGTGGCAGGCGATAATTGCGATAAATCTCTCTTCCAGCTTCTATACGATACACCATGCGGTGCCGCAGATGCGGCGAAACGGCTGGGGGAGGATCATAAATATCGCCTCGGTACATGGCCTGGTTGCATCAGCCAATAAAGCAGCATATGTTTCGGCCAAACATGGACTGGTCGGCCTGACCAAGGTTGTCGCCCTGGAAACAGCCGGTTCCGGTATCACCAGCAACGCCATCTGCCCCGGCTGGACCAGAACGGAGTTGATCGAACCGCAGATAGCGGCACGCGCCGAAGCTCTCGGAGTTGATATCGAAGCGGGTGGACGCAGCATGCTGGCTGAGAAACAGCCATCCCGGCAGTTTGTATCAATCGAACAGCTAGGTCAACTGGCGCTGTTTCTCTGCTCACCAGGCGCAGACCAGATCACAGGTACGGCGATTCCGATCGATGGTGGCTGGACTGCGCAGTAATAGTGGGTTGTAGAGTGGCTCCTATGAGTCTTGAAGAAAAGATACGGCTGTTTCCGGCCTCTTCCGGTGTCTACCTGATGCTAAATGCCGCCGGAGAAATTATTTATGTTGGCAAGGCTCGTAGCCTCCGGCAGCGGGTACGCTCTTATTTCAAACAATCAGGTGATGGGCGCTATCAGATCAAATTTCTGATGGCCAAGGTTGTTGATATTGAGGTCGTACTGACAGATACGGAAAAAGAGGCGCTGCTGCTCGAGAACACGCTTATCAAACAACACCATCCCCGCTATAACCTAAATCTCAAGGACGACAAAACCTACTTTTCTCTCCGTATTGATCCGAAAGAGGAGTTTCCGCGTTTTACGGTAGTTCGTAAGCGCCCCCGTGACGAGGCACGCTATTTTGGTCCTTACTCCTCCGGTTCTGCCGCACGCGATATGCTTCGCCAGATGAACAGAATGTTTCCGCTTCGTCACTACCAGCTTGCTGCGTGCATGTCCCGTAAGCGCCCTTGTCTGTACCACCAGATAGGCCACTGTAGTGCCCCCTGCCATGGCCTGATAACCAGGGAGGGATATGCTGTGCTGGTTGGTGGCGCGATGCTTTTTCTTGAGGGCAAAGGGCGGCTTCTTATTGCCGAGTTCAAGCAAAAAATGAACGATGCCTCCAGGCGCTTGCTGTATGAGGAGGCCGCCCGCTGGCGGAATCTGCTCCATTCGATTGAAATTACAGTTGAAAAGCAGAAAGTCATCATGAGCGGTGGGGATAGGGACGTGATCGGTTTCTACCGTAACGCCGAAAAAATCGAAATCGCCCTACTTTATATTCGTGCTGGCGTCCTCTCTGGAAGCCATCAATTCTCTCTCTCATGGGAGCTGGACGATGCCGCCGCCATTTCAGCGTTTTTACTGCAGTATTATACGGGCGCTGTTTTTATCCCTGAAGAAATACTCCTCCCGCTTGCCATTGAAGAAGGTGGTACTCTGGCCGATCTGCTTGGAGAGCTGAAGGGTAGCAAGGTTTCCCTCACTCTCCCGATGCGAGGAACCAAGCGGGAACTGGTTGCCCTTGCTGACAGAAATGCCATGTCTGCATATCGCGAGCGCGATGACGAGGGGAGTGCCGCAGCAGCGGTGCTGGCTGAACTCGCCAGGTTGCTCCATTTGAGCCGCCTGCCGGAGAGGATTGAGTGCTATGACATCTCCACCATTCAGGGCCGTTTTTCGGTCGGGAGTTGCGCTGTGTTCACTGCGGGCAAGGCTGACCGGAGCAGTTATCGCCATTACCGCATCAAAACCGTTGACGGCCAGGATGATTTTGCCATGTTGCGGGAGGTTTTCCTGCGGCGTTTTCGTGTCGACAGTTATGACGATAAGAGCGGGCCGGATCTCGTAGTTGTTGATGGAGGGATAGGACAGTTGAATGCTGTGCAGGAGATCGTTGCCGAACTGGGGCTGTCAGGCAGTTTTGACCTGGTATCACTGGCCAAGAGCCGCATTACCCATAATGCCGCTGCAGAGACGGCATGGAAAAGTGATGAACGGGTTTTTCTTCCAGGCAGAAAGAACCCGGTCGTGCTCCGTCAGAATTCAAAACCGCTCTTACTGTTGGCATCTGTCCGCGATGAGGCACACCGCTTTGCTATCGGATATCATCGGAAACTGCGCAGTAAAGAGAGTATCGCATCCGAGATTGATCGCGTTCCCGGAATTGGCCCAAAACGTCGTAACGCACTATTGACGCATTTTGGCAGCCTTAAGGGGTTAAAGGAAGCTACCATGGAAGAAATCATCGCCATCCCCGGATTCAGTCCGGCAACCGCTGAAACGGTATACAAAGAACTGCATGATGGGTGAAGCAGAAATATGGTTCGATATGATCACCGTTCTAGGTCCGACAGCGTCCGGCAAGACACGCCTGGCTGTCGCTTTGGCCGAAATATATGGCGGGGAAATTATTTCTGCCGATTCCCGTCAGGTTTTTCGGGGGATGGACATCGGTAGCGGTAAGGATCTTCATGAATATGGTGCGATCCCGTATCATCTGATCGATATTCTGGATGCCGGTGAGGAGTTCAGCGTTTTTGAGTTTCAGCGCAGATTTCTGGCTACCGTCGCAGATATTACCAAGCGCCGGACTCTTCCGATTCTTTGCGGTGGGAGTGGGATGTATCTGGATGCAGTGCTGCGTGGCTACCAGATGATTGAAGTGCCCAAGGACGAAGCTCTGCGCGGTGAACTGGCACTAAAGAGTGACGCGGAACTGGCGGAGGAGTTATGGCGTCTCAAGCCGACTCTGCACAATAGCACTGATTTACTGGATCGGGAGCGGACGGTTCGGGCGATCGAAATTGCCCGGGGGGAACTGAAAAAAGTGGTGGCAAGCAGAGCGCAACCACATTTTAATTCAGTCGTAATCGGTATCCGGTGGGAGCGCGAAGCATTGCGGCAGAGGATAACCTCTCGCCTGAAAGATCGACTTGAGAATGGCTTGATTGAAGAGGTTGAATTTCTCCATGTTGGAGGAATACCCTGGGAACGCCTTGACTATTACGGACTTGAATATCGCTACATCGGCGCATACCTCAGAGGTGCTATGCAGAAAAATGATCTGTTTCAGAGGCTGAACAGTGCAATCCATGATTTTGCAAAAAAACAGGAAAACTGGTTTCGCAGGATGGAGCGGCATGGTATTGACATCAACTGGATTGATGGAAGCGGCGCCCAATTGTCTCAGGCGCAAGAAATTATCAAAAAAAGTTTGATTGTCATTTAATTAGCTTGACATTGCGTAATCGATACTGATAGGTTGGCAAAAATTCGGATATATCCGGATAAATCATTATGAAGAATCAGGAGAAGTAAGCACATGGTAAACGGAACAGTGAAATGGTTTAACGACAGCAAGGGTTTTGGATTTCTTGAGCAGGAAGGTGGCGAGGATGTATTCTGCCATTTCTCCGCAATCGCAGGCGAAGGTTTTAAATCCCTTGCAGAAGGCGATAGAGTGACTTTCGAAGTAACAAAGGGTCCGAAAGGGCTTCAGGCCGCGAACGTAACGAGAATTTAAGGTCGGCTTCGAAAAAAACCGAAAAACCCCGGATACTCTCCGGGGTTTTTTTTTGGCTTTATCTCTATTCTGACCGGAAAGAGCAGCAGCGAAATTTACCCCGCTACCCCCCGATTTTGAGGGACATGCTGATGCTCATCAGGTAATGGTAAACGGTGTCAAACACGATGATCTGCAGTACATATATTGCAGCAAATGCGACTATCGGCGATAAATCCAGCATTCCGGTATCTGGCATATGTCGCCGGATCCTGCGCAGTACCGGTTCCGTTACTCGATGAATAAAACTGACAAGAGGGTTATAAGGGTCGGCGTTAACCCATGACACGATAACACTTGCCAGTAAAATATATTTGTAAAGTGTCAGCAACCCGCTTGCCAGCTCAATCAGCTTGGCAAAAGCCAACAGTATGTTTGCTAATAAAACCATTGATACGCTCCAATAAGTGCAGGGTGAAGTTGGTCACACTATGCCCTAATGATCCAGCAAAGTCAAAACAGAAACTTGGCGCTAATCGTAAAATAGAGGGGAAACTGATCGTGAACAAAAAAATATCAGCTCTGCTGCTTTCCGCCCTGGTACTGCCTGGACTTGGGCAGTTCTATCTTGGACGTAAGGTGATCGGCGGGATTTTAATAGTTCTCGTCAACCTGATACTGTTACTGGGACTTTTTGTCCTGTTGCGGGGACTTTCACCGTTGATCGCTTCACAGATTGCCGGCGGCGCAATCAAAATATCGCCGACAGAGGTAATGAAGTCACTTGATGATACAACCGGTTTCGGCAAAGCGGTTTTAGCATCATTTTTTCTGGTATGGACGTTTTCTGTTGTCGATATATTACGAGTCAAAGTGGAACCGCAGTCTGATATGGAAGGCCATTCTTGACAAACGTCGTTATTTTGTGCAATGGTGCGCACGTTAATTAAATGAAATCGCGCAGTCAGTTCGAAAGGAATCGGGGGAATAATGATAGTTTCAAAAATCATCGGAAGCGGCTCATGCCTGCCAGATCGAGTCATACCCAACAGTCATTTTGACTATCTGGTAGAAAATGCGGACGAATGGATTTACAGCCGCACCGGCATCCGCGAAAGGCGTTTTGCACACGCCGATCAGGCAACCTCTGATCTCGCTACGATTGCCGCTAAAAATGCACTGGAGGCCGCCGGGATTGATGCCTCTGAAATCGACTGCATTGTTGTCGGCACATCGACTCCTGACATGAGCCTTCCCTCGACCGGCTGCATAGTTCAGGAGAATATCGGTGCAAAAAACGCTTTCTCCTTTGATATCAACGCCGTCTGTTCCAGCTTTGTCTATGCGCTGGAAATTGCCGATAACTTCATCAAATGCGGAAAATACAAGACCGTCATGGCTATCGGTGCCGACACCTACTCTAAAATTCTAGATTTTAACGACAAAAACAGTTGCCCACTTTTTGGTGACGGTGCCGGCGCGGCTATTTTGACCAGTGGCGGTGATGCTTCGACTGGTGTACAGCATACCTACATGCGTAGTGACGGCAAGGGGTGGCCGCTGATTCAGGTTCCATCTTCGGGGTCTCGAAGTCCCGTGACAGCTCAGACGATAGAGGCTCGTGAAATTTATTTTCAGATGGCCGGTAAACAGGTCTACATTTTTGCAACCGACGTTATACCCGATATTATCAACAAGCTCTGCGCAAAAGCCGGGATAACTCCGGCTGATCTCGATTTCATTATTCCTCATCAGGCCAATGTGCGTATGATCGACTTCATCTCAAAAAAGAGTAGTTTCCCCAAAGAACGCTTTCTGCTCAATCTTGACCGCTGTGGCAATACCTCGGCAGCGTCTGTGGCGTTGGTGCTGGATGAAAACCTGCGTAACGGCACGATCAGGCCGGGACATCTTATTCTTGCCATGGGCTTTGGCGGAGGCCTGACTTGGGGTGGATTACTGATCAGATTTTAACCCTCCGATCCCCTCTCCAGCCTCAAACGTTTTAAGGCGTTTTGTTTCGAATAGTGCCCGCAGTTCCGACTGCGGGCATTGCTGTTTCCACCCCCCGTGGAAGCTGTCTGCAGCGAGCATTATTCCATTCGGCGTTACCAGATTCAACACCACCTGCACATCATCAATGGTAGCATCAGGCTTGATTAGTGGAAAACTGGGGAAGAAGTAATCTTCGTCCTCTTTCAGGCCATGCTTGTTACGCCGCAGATAGGTGACTGCCAGAATAAGGCTGGCTTCACGTTCCAGCGACTTGATGTGATCAAGGTTGTCTGCAAACGGTTCCATGAGATTTATCTTCTAGTCAAGTTCCGAAACGAGCTATAATAAGAGATTATGAGCACTGACAGCATCTACGATTCATCTCCAGCAGCCATCGGCATCGATCTCGGCGGCACCAAGACGGAAGCTATTATCCTTAACCCGGATAGCACGGTTCTGTGGCGACAGCGAACAACTACACCCCGCGTTGATGGATACAATGCCATTCTTACCTTAGTTTCGCAGATGATCCTTGAAGCGGTGGTCAAGCTACCGACTGGCAATCCTTTTACAGTAGGAGTCGGCATTCCGGGGTCCATCGACTCATCTACCAACCTCGTACGTAACGCCAACTCGACCTGCCTGATTGGACATCCACTTCAAAGTGACATTGAACGACTAATAGACCACCCTGTACGTATTCGCAACGATGCAGACTGTTTTACCCTTGCTGAGTGCCACTCAGGAGCAGGTCGGGGCTACGGACTGGTCTTCGGTGTCATTATGGGGACTGGATGTGGTGGTGGAATCTGCATCAACGGCGAAGTACGAGAAGGACCACACCGGATTGCCGGCGAGTGGGGACATCAGTCAATGATTCCTGACGGTGCAGAATGTTACTGCGGCAACCGTGGTTGCGTTGAAACACTGATTAGCGGTTCAGGAGTCGAAAATGTCTTTTTCAACGAATACGGACAGCACTTGACTATGGAAGAAATCGTAACGCAGGCAAGATATGGTGACGAGCGGTGCAAGAATACATTTGACCACTTCCTGGACGACTTTGGTCGCTGTCTTGGCGGTCTGATTTCCATTCTTGATCCGGATGCGATTGTACTGGGTGGTGGACTCTCCAATATAGACGAACTGTACTCCGAAGGCATCGAGAAGGTGAAAAAATATGCTTTTCATGACAAACTGCGCACACCCATCCTGAAGAACCAGTTAGGAGACTCCGCCGGAGTATTCGGTGCTGCGTGGATCGGGCAGACCGCATCAGGATGATTAAAATAAGCAGGGAGCGGAAATGATAGCTTACAGTGACTATTTACAAGAGGCCGTCAGTGCGGCCAGAATTGCCGGGCAGTATCAAAGGTCACGTTTTGCCTCACTCTGGATATAGAGATGAAAGGCGAAAAGGATTTGGTGACCGGTGTAGACAAGCAATCGGAGCGGTTGATTGTCGAACACCTGCTCTCTCGCTTTCCTGACCATGACATTATTGCAGAGGAAGGCGACTACCTTCAGGCCGGTTCTCCCTACCGCTGGGTTATTGACCCGGTTGACGGTACAACCAACTATGCTCACGGTTATGGTAAACATGCTGACATCGGTTGCTGCTGCCGGTGTGGTCAACTGAAAAGGAGATGATATGATCAAAATGCCAGTTATGGAGGTTTTCTTCGACTACGAATGACCTTGGTGTTACATCGGTGCCGTGCGTATGATAGTAGTTAAAATCCGGAACGTTGGAATCGCGAGAAAAACTCCCATATCTGCTTCGTAGCATCGAACCCCCGTAGTGGATGATCCGCAGCAAGCTGGTTGGTAAAAAACGGCGTGGGCCATTGATGTCCCCACCCCTCAAGCAGAACGAACTCCAATGAACTCCCCCCCTGACACTTTTCCCATACAAGGTGTTTTTCTGATCCATTGTTGGAGATTGATGACGATGGAGTTGTTTCACAGCCATTCGACTTTTGCCAGAAGTCGATTGCATCAGTTACCGGCAGAAACACACGTTTTCCATTGGTGCGGAGAACAGGAACCGCATTGAACGGGATAGTTTCATCGGCAAGACCGTGAAAACCGATGATTGGGAAGGCTCTGATCGGCTTATGCAGACGCCACGATCCGACTCCATTGTCTATGGTACTGCCGATAGCAGCACTGACAACAGCTGCGGCAGCCAGTTCACCGGTTCGTTCCGTGGCGAAGCGATAGGTCAGCATCCCGCCGTTAGACATCCCGGCCATGTATAACCGGGTGGAATCAACCGCAAACTTCTGTCGGACTGTGTTAATTACTTCTGCGACAAAACCGACGTCATCGACATTGCTGTCAGCTGCCTTACCACAGCAGTGCCCTGCATTCCAGTGTTGAAGAAAGCCGAATAATCCGATTCCTTCGGGATACGCAACCAGAAAACGTTCACTATCTGCTAATGCGCTGAAGCCGGTTTCGCTCTCGGTTTGACTCCCTGTGTTGAAAGCACCGTGAAGGACCACAACCAGCGGCAACGGAGTTTTTGAAGTATAATTGGGAGGAATGTGCAAGAGAAATGTGCGGTCAGACAGTTTGTAGGTTATGCCTGTGGATACACGATAGGAACCTGCAAGTGGCTCCGCTGTTTCCGGAAGGGTTGCATAACAGCCGGTCAAAAGTTGCAGCACCACTATTACGATCA
>CAIMXI010000148.1 GCA_903845365.1 uncultured Geobacteraceae bacterium
GAACCCATACCGCCCCGGTCTGAATTGATGGCGTTCTGGGTTGCCGAGACAGATTTGCCACGTTTACCAGAACCATGACATCCGGTGCAATACTGGGCGTAGAGAGCAGCCCCATCAAGCGCCGGAGTCACCGGAGGAGTCACCGGGGGAGTCACCGGGGGAGTCACCGGAGGAGTTGCCGGGGGAGTTGCAATATAGCCATGTTCCCGATCTATCCCCACCTTGCTTGCGGTCAGTATTCCATTTGTAACAGTTCCTTTTACCTCTACTTTTGCCCCGTTTGCGATATCACTGAGCGAACCTTTACTGTAGACAGTGCCTGCAGTAATCCTCACCTGTTGGGAATTCAGCGTAAAAGAACCGGTCGCAGCATCATAACTGGCCACCAGCCCTTCCAGCTCCGCTTTGCCCTGCTCTACATGATCATCTCGCGATATGATTTTAGTTGCTTTGAGAACTCCATTTACAAGGTTTCCCTGAACAATGACTGTCAGGCCGTCAGCCAGCGTTTGAACAGGTAACATGGCAGATGAGTAGTTAACTGTGATCGAGCCGATGATGAAGGTTTTTTCTACACTGTTTAGGCTGGTGATCGAACCGGAGATATACTGAGTTGATGAATCTTTCGAATTAGAGTGTTTCACCTCCAGGCGGGTGGCAACAACCGCACCGTTCGAGTTTGGAAGTCCGTATACTTCAACACTTTGCCCAGAAGTCAGAGCGGAGAACCCGCTGATCCCCTCATAAACAGTCTGGTTGTTTACTACCACCGTCTGACCGAGAAGGACAAACGTATCAGCGGTGATCTGACCCACGTTTCCCTCCAGTTGCCCCTCTATCTCTATCCTGGTAGCCGAGCCGGTTGAACCGTCATGGGAACCGGTAATATTTACCTGCATTCCCGGCTTAAGGTCTGTATGGAGAGCTGATGCGCCATTGTGAGTTACTGATGCGGTGCCGGTGGTGTAGGTGACGTTGTTAACCGTGACCACCTGTCCGGATACTCCTGCCACGCTTTTTGCGACTGTCCCTTTACTTACGATGACGGATGAGCCTGACGGTTTATTTGAGCTGTCGGCAGGTGAACTGCTGCCACCGCCACAACCGGTCATTGCGAGCGCTGCAGAAAAACAAATCATTAAGCTGGATATTTTTTTCATGTTTTAATTCTCCTTTGTCTTTGATGGATTACCATCTTTTGAAGGGAGTCTAGCAATTCAATTATTAAGGGAGGATTAAAACGGAAAACTATTTTCAGGGGAGGGAATTCGAAACACTTCTCTGTGTGCCTATACCATGAAAGGATAAATAATTTTCGTACACTTTCTTTCAATAGGAGTCCAACAGTGGTGGGTGATATCGCCGCCATCGGGAGAATATTTCACCGCATTATCCAGCAGGTTGCTGAGCATAATATCTATCGGCATCGGATCACGCCGCACCCAATTTTGTTTCGAGTCTATTAACTACTTCGGCAACCATACCGAAACTTTTCCACCTACACACATAAATTCTCCCCACCCGTCGTTATTGGTGACAACAGGGGTCGTAATGTGGTTGGTTATATCTGAATATATTGTGTCGGGATGTCCTGTTTCCATCCATTTCCAACCATCACCGCTGTTGCTCATCAATACTGCCATACCGCCAGGATGTTCTTCATCTCCGAAGCGAGCCCAGCCGATGGTGTTTGGGTGATCAAAGTAATCACACTGGGAACCATAGGCGTAGTATTGGCGGGCATGGAGAAACTTGTCGATCAGGAACCGGTGTGACGGCATCGAGATATGGTAAGAATTTCCGTCTTTCCCTTTGTCATCGTACTCAGCTCCGTAATAGTCAGGGTGGAAGATGCAGGGATACCCTCCCTGCCGTAAAAGAATTATGGCGTATGCAAGCGGTTTGAACCAAGGGTCAATAGATGATTCCAATGCTTGCAGAGGCTGTGAGTCGTGGTTGTCTACAAAAGTTACAGCATGTGTCGGGCGCTCTTTCACAAGTGTACCGTCAAGAATACAGCGTAAGTCGTAGTTGCTGCCTAAGCGTCCGGCATTATAGAAATTGAAATGAAGTGGTACGTCAAAGGCTGTAAGGCGGCCACCAACGTCATCAATGTACCACTGCAGGGCAGGAAGACTGTTGGCCCAGTATTCTCCAACCATGAACAGCTCTTTACCGGCATGTTTTTCCAAGGCATCATGCCATTCCGGGAAAAACCAGGCCGCGATGTGTTTGATAGCATCCAGGCGGAAGCCGTCAACTCCGGTTGTGTCGAGATACCATTTCCCCCAGCTGATCAGTTCGTCCCGGACGTCTTTGCTCTGGCAATCCAGGTCACAGCCCATCAGATAGGCAAAGTTGCCGAATTCCTCCGACACTTCGTCGTCAAAGCGTTTGCCTTCAAAAAGGTAAATAGTGTTGTAATCATCCGGATTACCAGCTTCATAATCTACAGCATCAAAATGTTGCCAATGCCATTCAAATGTTGAGTGTTTTCCGTTTCTTCCGGGAAAAGTGAAGTGCGTCCAAGATGTGATATCCTGCAGTGGCCCTTTGTGGTTGATCCGATCCCCTTTGGAGTAAGGAGTTGCCCGGCATGGTACAGCCTTGTCAGCTCCCATTCGGAGGTTCAGCACTCCATCGGCATACACTTGCAGGCCTGCAGCTTTAAGTTCAGCAATCGCATCAAGGTATTGCTGTCGCGTTCCGTATTTTGTTCGTATCGATCCCTTCTGGTAAAACTCACCTAAATCGTAGAGATCGTACACGCCATAACCGACTTCCGCTCCACCACCAATCCCTTTGTAAGCGGGTGGAAGCCATAGCGCAGTAACTCCGACTGCAGCGAGTTCTTTGGATTTTGCAGCGACAGTTTCCCACAAAGTGCCATCCGCAGGTGAGTACCAGTGAAAATACTGCATCATTACGCCGTTTGTGCCGTTCATCAGACCTCCACTTTTACACCTTATTAGCCTTCAATTCTTTCAGGGTATAGAACGTGCCGCGACCATGGCATGGCAGAGTCCGAATTAGAGCTTACAAGGTTTCATTACTCTTTGCACGCCATCCGCTGATCAGGCTGGCCGCTGTTACAGAACCGATAATGATGGAGCCTCCAAGTACCGCCTGTGCTGATGGCGCTTCTCTAAGTAGCAGAAAGACCCACACCGGGTTAAACACTGGCTCTATCAATGCGATCAAGTTTGCAGTAACCGCCGAAACGCGCTTGATGCCATAGGAAAAAAA
>CAIMXI010000149.1 GCA_903845365.1 uncultured Geobacteraceae bacterium
CTCCGACTTAGCGGATCGTGTGGTGGAGATGCGCGACGGCAGGATAATCAAAGATGGGAGGAGTCAATGATCCTCAATCCGAGTATCCTGGCTCTGTCTGTCTCATCCATCCTGATCAGCCTGATGACAATCTACGCCGCCAGCTACGGAGTTCTGATATTGCGCCGCTGGGACATCACCAGCGGCAGCGAACTTCAACTGTCCCTGGAACGCCGTACCTACCTGATTTCCACCATCGTCAGCTATTTCCTGGCTTTCCAATTGGTCTCACTGTTTCTGTACATTCAAACTGCAGACAGCATCTGTCATCTGTTTGTGGGAGCCATGTGTGCCGTAGGGGCACTGACGGTCAACAGCTTCGGCTATCCTACACTGGTACTCAAGGTAGCCACTTTTATTATGGCCGGCTTGTGGCTGATTCTCAATCACACCGACAACCAAGGCTATGATTATCCGCTGATCCGTGCCAAGTACCTGCTGCTGTTGATAATGGCCCCCTTTATCCTGTCCGAAACGGTGGTGCAAGGCATCTACTTTCTTGGACTCAAGCCGGACATCATAACTTCCTGCTGCGGTAGTCTTTTCAGTCAAAGTTCGCGGGGGATTGCTTCAGAGATTCTTGCCATGCCAAGCATCCCAGCAAAAATTCTCTTCTATGTGAGCATGCTGGCAACGTTTACGGCAGGTATCTGTCTTTTTATGAATGGCAAAGGTAGCTATCTTTTTGCGGGATTGAGCGGAATCACATTCGTAGTATCGATTACCTCCATTATTTCTTTCATTTCCCTCTATTTCTACGAAATGCCCTCTCATCCCTGTCCGTTTTGCATATTGCAGAAAGAATATAATTATGTGGGATACCCTCTGTACACCCTGGTGTTGTCGGGTACGGTAACTGGGCTTGGTGTCGGGCTGCTGCAAAGGTTTCGCAAGAAGGAAAGTCTTAAGAACATAATCCCGGCAATTCAACGGAAACTTGTTGTAGCATCACTAGTTTTATTCTTGGTTTTCACTTTGATTGTTAGCTGGCAGATTTTGTTTTCCAGTTTTAAACTGGAAGGATATTAGCAGGCTAAGGTGCCTGGAACGCTTATTCCACTAGAAATAATAGTGGGCCTACTTTCTGAACCGGACTGGAAGCCCACCGAAAACTCATAATATAAGGAAAAAAGAACGATGAAGATCGAAGTGTTAGGCACCGGATGTTCCAAATGTAAGACTCTCTATGAAAATGCAAAGAAAGCTGTAGAAGAGAGCGGCGAGCATGCCGAAATCATCAAGGTTGAAGAGATACCAAAAATAATGGCTTACGGAGTCATGAGCACACCGGCGCTGGTGGTTGACGGACATGTGAAATTTTCTGGTAAGGTTGCCTCCGTCGCAGAGATCATGGGGATTCTATGAGAAAGAATGGCATTAGAACTTTACTGACAGTATTTTGCATGGTTTCTGTTTCAGCCATGGCAGCCGAACTTCCCTCGTCCAATGATGCCACTATCAAGGCCGCGCTTGCTTCCGGTAAGCCAACAGTGGCTGACTTCGGTGCCCGAACCTGTATCC
>CAIMXI010000150.1 GCA_903845365.1 uncultured Geobacteraceae bacterium
CCTGGAGCTGGCCGAAAAAGATCAATCGAATGGCGATGCAGAATCTCTTTCGCCTCAAGTTTCTGGACGACCACGCGAATATAATCCTGCTCGGGACGGTGGGCCTTGGCAAAACGCATCTTGCCACCGCCCTTGGCTATATCCGGCATTTCGTCTCGATTGTTCCTTACTGCTCCCATCAGTTGGTGTCTGAGATTTAATTGTTCGGAGCACGACGCGCACAGTATGAAAGGCGCGTCAGTCGTGAGAGTCTGGCCGTGTATACCGATGTTGAGGTTGCCCTCCGACAAGTATATTTTAGTTAGTCTGGAGGCGATTAAAAGCCCGCCTCCACAGCGATCGCAGTTGCAGTAAACCATGTTGTTAACCTCGTGTTTTTTTTGTTGTTGTAAAGGGCTAGCACTCTTTAAAAATACCAGACCGTTTTTGTCATTACAGCTCCAGAGCAGGTCTCTCGACCGGTTCTACTGTATAAAAGAGCAGAGTGCCGTTATGATGATATTCGGTGTAGTTGACGAAGAACGAAGCATGACGGGTATATCTGGATGCTTCAATTTCCTTTTCGTTAAAAGTCCCGAATTCCGCTGCTGGGTTCTCGTCAGAGGCTATAGTTACAACAAGTACCTTGTCGCTAGGTACTTCAAAATAGAGGTAATCCTCGGATTTTTTTGCTTTTTTTGCCATGATATCTTCCTTTGAGGTTGTTTGATTTCTTCGGGTCATATCCCCGGAGTTTGCTTCGATCTGACACTATCCGTCACGAAGCGTGGTGTTAAAACCCAGTGGCTTGCCACGGGGAGGTTTATTTTAAAACAGTGTTGTATGATATGACGTGCTGCAGCTTGAGGGGCGGACCTCTGGCCTTAGGCTGGAAGGGTAAATTCAACCCAAAAGAAGGTGGTTTAAGCGTGAGGGAGTTTGGTAGTGGATGATGTGGGCGAACAGGTAGAGCGTGCTGGGGTAGCAGCAGAGGTAACAGAGTCGGATTGTTCTGGAGAAGGGGAAGTTGAAACGTGAACTGCAGATGTGAAACGGGGTTACGGTGTAAAAAGTTCATAAATGTACTCCTCAAAATTGACCACAGTTACTGTGGTAAGAATTGAAGGGTGCCATGTAGAACTTCAGGCCAACGTGTACGGATCTTGCGACCCGCCCCCAGATGCTGTCCCTATTTATTCAGGGACAGACATTATTTCTAAAAAAGCTGTCACACCTATCTATTCAGTGCGAACTTTTTGAAGCCTATAATAATAAAATCAAAGACGCAATCACTTTTTTTCAGGCTTCATCACTGTCACGCCTATTTATTCAGGTGCGAACTTTTTCAACTGTAAATGATGTGGGTTGCATGGTGCAAGCGTTTTTTTACACAGATCTTTTTTGATCTTAATAAATTTAAGCGAGTATACCGATTGAATTATATTGCAGACCGACAAATCGAGACTCGCCTCACAAGCGGGTCTTTTTCTTTGAGCGTAGGATATTAACCGAGCAACGATTTTAAGCTGTGCCCTCCAGTGGCAGACACTCCCTTGTGTATGCTGACATTCTTGCCATCAGACTGACCCTGGTTGTAAGCATGAGTATTGATATAGCTCCGGCGGCCTCGCACGGTACGGATGGCTCCAAGCTCACTCATCGATTTCTTGATGAGCCCTTCTTTGATAGGTACCAGGGCACCGGGTGTAATCGGAGTCTGCACCTTCTGCTGAACCAACTGTGAATTGATGGTCAATACAGCGCCGAGATAATAAGACTGCCGCATCAACTCCCTATTTCTATTGGACTGGTTGCTGTCGTTGACATGGTACTTCATGTAACTGGAGCAGAGCTTCCTTATTGTTCGGTCAAGATAGGAAAAGGTATAAGACGCGACCTGAACATCAGCTCCAACACCGATAAAGGTCATCTTACCCTGCGCTGGATGATGGATAGCCTGGCAATCGAACGCACTACATACACCAGCTGACAGGTTACGAACCCATTTAGGTAAAGTTTTCGCCACCGTGGTTTCCACCTTGTCTGCTGACTGAGGACGTTGCTGCTTCGCTTCAACATCGGCCATAGCGAGGTTGTGTTCGGACAGCAATCTCTGAGCATGTGCAGCAGCCAAGGCCGCTTCGTGTTCATTGCTGGAGTTGGCAAGTGCCAACAGCTTTTGTATTTTTTCAATTATGGGATTGGTTTCCATAAAAACTCCTGTTCATAGTGAATTAACTGCATCAGCTTGTAAAAGCCACACACACTTTCCGATCTCGCGGTCCGTCAAACTCGCAGAAATATATTCCCTGCCATGTACCAAGCCACATTTTGCCGTTTCGAACTATCACCTGTACCGATGAACCATAAAAGCTGGCCTTGATATGTGCATCCGAATTGCCTTCGCTATGCCGGAATTTCTTACTCTGTGGGATCAATTCGTCACTGAACGATTCCATATCACGAGCAACATCAGGATCGGCGTTCTCGTTAATGGTGATTCCTGCGGTGGTATGCGGTACAAATACCGTAACAACTCCGTCCAGCCAGTTGTTGTTCGCAATAACTCCGGCAATATCGGTGGTAATTGAGAGAAATTGGGTGCGGCGTTGTGTCGTTACTAGGATTTCTGTTGTTGTCATCATGCTGAGCCTCTTTATTGGAAATAACGTTTATGGAATGAAAACCGTGCCAAGGTTTATCATGCATCCGCTGGCGCTTCAACAGAGATGCCATTCGTGCCACCGGTGTTCTGATAGAGCCATTTTCTTGGCTTCTTGAAATTGATTATTCTTCCGCTCCTCCTTTTTCTTCACTAATCCATTAAATTCATCCTCTTCTTCAGTTTTCTTCTTGTTTTTCATACCTTTTTCTTTCCGC
>CAIMXI010000151.1 GCA_903845365.1 uncultured Geobacteraceae bacterium
CATTGACATAGCTGTCATCCTGAGCGATAGCGAAGGATCTGCTGTTCGTTTTTGATCGTACAACAGTCAAAAGCAGATCCTTCGTACCTCAGGATGACACAAATTGGCTGCCCATACTGTTGTGTCAACGGAATGGTGACAACACCGAAAAATCATTTAGCCGCAAAAAAGCGCAAAAAGCACAAGAAATACTTGTGGTTATTCGATACTACACACTAACCAAGCGGATTAAATATTCACTCACTATAACATCCTGCTTTTTGTGACTTTTGTGCCTTTTTGTGGCAATGAACTGCCGATTTTAGGCTGAATTATTCCTGCGATTTAACGCTTGCCAAGTATCCTGATTGAATCGAGCAGCGAACTTGCACGAGATTTATCCAGATGCAGCAACTGGAGATATTCCTGATGAGCCAGGTCGCTATTTCCTCCAAGCAGATAGGCATAGCCGAGGCGAAAATGGTTTTCCGCATCTTTCGGGCTGATCCTCACCGCCTGGTGGAGGGCCTCTATAGCCTCCTGGTTTCTTCCGGCCATCTGGAGGGAATTACCTAAGTTCCTGAATCCTTCCGCTCCTCCCGGATTGAGTCGCACCGACTCCTTAAAGTGGAAAAGGGCTTCATCGACGCGGTTATACTGCGCCAGAAGTATGCCGATGTTATTATGCGCCAGCCAGTTGCGCTTCACCGCAGAGAGGGCATGGCTGTACAGGGCATAACTGTTCTGCCAGTAGCGAATCTGTGTGACTGTCAGCACGGAGAGAGCCGCAAACACGATTAGTAGTGCAACACCCGCAAATGCAGCAAGCCATTTTTTTTGGTATGAAGCAACCGCCTCAGCCCCACTCCACACAATAATCAGGAAAATCCCTGTCAGTGGAATGTACGTATACCGATCCGCTAAAGCCTGCCCCCCAATTCGCATGAAGCCAATCACCGGTAGCAGCGTAATAAGGTACCAGAACCACCCGAAGACCAGATATGGGCGCTTTCTCCATTGCGTTAGTGTAAAGCCGGTTAGAGCCGCGAGAAGTAAAATTGCTGCGGTGACTTTTAGAGAGGTAACCGCAGATGCTTCGAACGGGTAGAAAATTGCTAGATCTGCAGGCCATAACGTATTCCGGAGATATGTCAGATACGAGATAAAGGCGTTTCCGGCTGATATAAGCATGGATGACCCGTCACCATGGGCAAGCGCTCCGGCAGAATCCTGGGCGCGCATGGCAACAAACGAAGCCGCTGCAGACATGATGAAGAGTGGGATTTTTTCTGCCAGCAGAAGCTTCATGGCTCTCCAGCCAGTTTTGCCATTCTCCTGGTAGAGAGTGAGGCGATTCAGCGGCCAGTAATCCATGAGCAGCAGGATAAGTGGCAGGGTCACCAGCATCTGCTTGGCCATCAGACCGAGGGCGAACAGAGCGATTACGGGGAGGTAGCGTTTCAGGCTCGGCTTATCTGAATAACAGGCATAAGACCAGATGGTCAGGAGCCAGAACAGTGTTGAGAGAACGTCTTTTCGTTCTGCTACCCAGGCAACGGACTCGACATGAAGCGGGTGAATGGCGAACAGCAGCGCCACAACTAGGCTTCTGCCAAGAAAGCCGGTCAGGCGGTGAAGCAGGGCGCAGAGCAGTACCGAATTAACGGTATGGATAAGGAGGCTGATGGCATGGTGCCCCAGCGGATTGAGGCCGGAGAGTTCAATATCGAGCATGTGGGAGAGCCAGGTGAGCGGATGCCAGTTGCCGGCGTGAAACGAGCTGAAGGCCCAGACGAAACCTTTGATGGTAAGGCCCTGACGTACCATAATATTGGCAGTCACGTAATCGGTATCGTCGTAGCTGATGAAATCATTATACAGAACCGGCCAGTAGACTAAGGCCGTAAATAGCGCAATCAGGAGCAGGGTCAGTGGTAGTCGCCACTTTGCGAAAAACTGATGAGGGATGAGGGATGAGGGATGAGAAAGGCTCATTGTCTACCTCGGCATCCACTCATACCATTGCGGAGTGGCATGCGCCAGGAACCAGGGAAAGTCATATACGATAAGCAGCAGTATCGTTGCCAGTGCCAGTCCGAGGCGAATTTTCCCGGGAGTAAAAAGTTGCACCAGATACAGGGACGACAGGACGTAGATCGGCCCAATAACCGGAAAGAGGTAGCGACCATGAAGCGTAACGCCAGGCGTTCCATAGTGAAGGTACGCGTTGTAGTTTACCTTGTACAAAATATATCCGGTGTAGCAGCAGGCGACCGCTGCAAGACATGGGGGCAGCCACCCCGAATGCCGGGGACGCCAGCGCAAGGCAAAACCTAAGAAAGAGAGCGCCAGCAGCGAGTAGATTGGAAGCAGATATACCGGAATCTTGAACATCTGCAAGTGACCCTTGATGCCGAAAATTGATCCTGCAACATTATCGAGCCAGACTTTAGAGTATCTCAGCGGCCCCATCCAGAGTTCAGGATTCCTTTTAAGGTTTTCATAGTTCATCAGCAGGTAGAAGGTATCGGATTTATCCCCCGGGTGTTGGATATCGCCAGCCATCATCAGTGCTTCCATATAGGAAATTTTATTTTCCGTGTAACGGCTGAAAATAGTTTCCCGTGCAGTTATGCGGTACTGCATGGCACTTGAGGGGGGGACGACGGCAGCCATCTCAGGTGTGAGGGTTCCGTAGGTGAAGTAGTTTCCGGCATAAAGTTGAATGTTAAGCCCCAAGGCTATGAGGAGAGCCAGTGAATATAACCAGGCCTCCCGGCGCTCGACACGGAAGTAATTTTTTACTGCGGTCGGAAGTCTGCTCAGATTTCTAAATTTCAAGGCAGCCAGCAGCAGAGCCAGAGCCAGAAACAGAGGGAGGAACGTGACTTTGGTCAGGCAGCCAAGCAGTTGGCAAAGGATTGAAGCGAGGAGCTGTTTTGCCGAGCGTTCCTTGAAAAAGGAGAAAAGGTAATATATTGCCATGGCCGCAAGTAGATTCAACATGTTGTCGGATGAGACCGAAGACGAAAGCAGGGAAAACATTGCGGTATTGGTTATGGCAACGACCACCAGAATTTGTGTCAGTCGATTGTCAGTCAGGATGAGCGCTGATTTGCGGACAAAGAGTACAGTCCCAAACGCCAGCGGGATGTTGAGGAGGCGGAGAAATACCAGATCGGTAAGGCCGAAAAAATTGAGGTGCAGCAACTTTCCCATTGTCCAGTAGTAGAGCCAGGGGATGTTGGTAACCAGCCCGAATTCAAACGTTTGCGGGGAGTTGGTGGGAAAAAGAAGGTGTTTTGAGAATATTCTGCAAAGTCCTGCGTGGGTGACTTCGTCCGGAGGAACAAACGAGGAGAGGTTAAAGGCGAGATAGACAAGGCGAATGCCAAAATAGACGAGCAACAAAACGATTGCCCACTTTAGATGATCTGCTGATAAAGAAGCATTGACGGAGGTTGGCTCTGTTTCTGTTGTCTGGCGGTTTATTTGCGGTAATGCAGAAGACATTATTGTGAGTCCTTAAGCTCCAATGGGGGTTGCCATGAGCGGGGCATTTTCACACATTGACGCTTTATTTGAAAGAATAATTATGTTAAGGTGCCCTCCCAATGCCCACCGGAAGTTATATTTCTAAATCATAAATGCAACAAAAAAACAGAAAAGGAGATGAGTATGAAAATAAATGTTATTTTGGCCGGAGTTACAGGGGCGGTTCTGATTTTTGGCACTATTGTGAGCCATGCTGCAAAATGGGATAAAAACCGCTATGCCGATGTACAGATTGAATCAGGCTATTACGATGCTGATAGTATCAAAGTTAAAGGAAAGGTAGTGTCCTGGACAGAGAAGTACATTCTCACAGGCCCCGGCGCTACTTTTATCAACAGTGAAATATCAAAACATGAGGCATGTAAGGAGAGCATTGCCAAAAATGGCGAAGCCACACAGTTTCAGTTTGATTATGAGATTAAAGCTGATGAATACAGGGCTGTTGCGAAGAGATACTACAACAAAGAAAATAAACTGATCTGTTCAAATAAAGAGACCGGGAAAGATTTTAAATCAGTATGGAACAAAATCATACCCAGATCTCCGATGCAGGGTGCCAAGTATGATCTGGTGACAAAATACAAGGTGGTATTTCCCTATTAACAACAGATGAAAATTTGTCTGATTGCTCCTATACCCCCATTCAGGGGAGGTATTGCCAAGTACTGTTATGCACTGGCTCAGGAACTTGAAAAACGGCACGAGCTGCTTCTGCTCAGTTACCGCCGGCAATATCCGTCATTACTCTATGGAAACAGGCAGCAGATTGATGCTTCATATAACATAAGCAGGCTGACTGAACAATTCAGCAACCTGTCATACGATATAGATTCATTGTCGATTGCCTCCTGGATGGAAATCATACGCAGGATAGATGTCTGTTCACCTGATCTGGTGATACTTCCCTGGTGGGTCACATACTGGACACCGATGTATTCGTGGTTGATGCGTCGGCTCAAGAAGCGATCCATCCGCTATCTGCTGCTCTGCATCAATGTATATGAGCATGAGGATTCTTTCCTCAAAAAAATGCTGACGCGATTTGTCCTTCGGCGTGCTGATATGATGGTAGCGCATTCCGGTCAGGAGTTGACGGAGTTACAGGCGATAAACAGCAAGGCAGCCATACGGGGACATCTTTTACCGGTTTTCAGCTATGATAGATTGGCGTCACCCCGTTCCGGTGACTCTGCCCTGAATCTTCTTTTTTTTGGTTTTGTCAGAGAGTACAAGGGGCTTGATCTCCTGCTTATGGGAATGGCCAGATTACATGACCTGGATATTCAGCTCAAAATTGTTGGTGAATTCTGGGACGGAAAAGAAAAATACCTGAGCCTGATTAGAGAATTGGGTCTCACCGGAAGGGTTGAGATCGTTGATCGATATGTAACAGATGTTGAAATGGCTCAGTTTTTTGCGTGGGCAGACCTTGATGTATTGCCATACCTGGCATCAAAAACATCAGGGGTTATAGCCACGTCTTTTGGATTCGGCAAACCGGTGCTGGCAACAGATGTTGGAGGTTTTAGCGAGGTTGTCGCAGACGGATTTACAGGGAAACTCATTCAGCCTGGAAACTCGGAAGCCATTAGCGAGGGAATACGGTGGTTTTATGACAACAGGCATATAAATTTCGAGAGTAATATAGCTTCTTTTGTTGATCAGCAGATGTCATGGCGCTCGCTGGTGGATAATATCGAGCAAATGGTTGAATATACCGCCTGAAACGGAATTCAAAGATACTGCTTACTTTGCAATCTTCCACTTTCCATCTTCCTTTACAAGAGGGAAAAAATCGGCACTGGTTGAGCCGTCATTGAAATTATAGTTAAACTTTACCAGCGCCGTTTGTCCGGTTATTTCCTTCTGGGATATTTTTATCTCTTTAATGCCCTTGCGGCTTTTGAAAAGATCCGCTGCTGCCGCCAATGCTGGTTTTCCACCGGCTTTTTCAAGCTCCTGCTTTGCTGATGTAGATAGATAGGATACCGCATCGTCCAGTTTTCCCGTATCAAGTGATGTGCAGTAGTTTATTACTATTTTGTCCGGCTCATTTCCGCAACCGAACAGCATGGTTGATAATATAGCTATTATAAAATATTGCCACGCCCTCATGTTCAACTCCCGAATGTGTAATATGGTATTTTGGAAGACGTACATACCAGAATTTGGCGTATGTGTATACAGTTTATCCTATAAAAAGCATTTGAAACACAGAGCAACAGAGCAACTGAGCAAAAACGAAGAAAAAATCAGGTTAAAACCAGAAAAGGTCACTCACCATTTTGGTTATGTATGTTGTTGATGTAACGGTTTGATTTCTCTGTTGCTCAGTTGCTCTGTGGTTCATGAACTGCCGTTTTTAGGTTTATAATCCTGCTGAAGTTATTGTCTCGCTCCAATTTTCTCAGTCAACGCAAAAAGTATTTCGGCTGTGAAGTTGTGACCCTTTGGTGTGAAGTGGTCGTAGTCAAGGAAGTAGCGCTTCCAGCTTTCAGCCCACTCCTTCGGGTAGCGTGCTGCGACAACTGAGACTGGAAGTTCTGCGTCGGCACCGATACTTAAGGCGATGTCACGCGCCGCCCGCTCCCTCAGCAGCGGAAGCAGATCGAGAAAAGTAATGCCGTTTTTCTGTGCAAATTCGGCGAGACGTTGCTGGGCATAGGTTCGCGTCCCGTCCCGGAACTGGAGCTCTACCGGGGTGACCATCAGAATCACCGGAATCCCGCTTTTGCGGCAGAGATCAATCTCCTTCTGCATCCAGGCAAGACACTCCCGCCAGGCTTCATGCATCTGCGGATCCTTTGGTGGATCTGCTCCTGCGTCCCACGACAGCTCGGCCTCCCGCTGTAACGCCTTGGCGCGCATCTGTTCCACTGTTAAGGCTCCCAGGCTCGCTCGGTTCACCACATCCTTGAGGAGTAGAAAGAGTGCGCTGCGCTGCGACAACTCGTGATTCCACCAGGGTATGTCGTCTACCTTATGGTAATCCTTTCCCTTACCACCAAAACGGCGAAAAACTCTATAAGGCTCAACGAGATCATTGAGAACGAATTGGAGAATGACTGCGTCCGGTTGTAGCACCAGTGCCCGTTTCAAGTCATAATATTCCTGAAACGGAGAATTTCCGGGAACCGCCGTGTTTATAACATCGACTGCCAGATTCGGGAACCGGGCGGCCAGCCGTAGTTCCAGCGCTTCCGGCCATGCCTCTTCGGCGAGGACTCCATGCCCGAAGGTGACAGAGTCGCCAATTGCGAGGATGCGAAATCCATTGTTCGGCTTGTTCATTTGGATTTCCCGGTCGCGGTGGCCAAGAGAGTTGGTAGTGACTTTTTTCCCGACGAAGTAGCCGTTAGTGATGTTTTTCCGCAGTGCGTAAATTTTGTCGTGATCGTATTCGAAGAGGCCGGTGGAGTCCGCAGCTTTTGGTGTGTAGCACAACCGTGCAAGCCCCTCTCCAACGGCGAGGAAAATAGCTGTTGAAATGATAGCAAGTGCAACGTTCTGGCAGAGCCGAGTAAGCATGTGATGATTCCCTGTCGAGAATAAGCTATTGCAGGAGGCGACAATATCATCCGGTAGAAGCCATCGTCAATTCAATATGGCCTGGTTTATGCCATTTTTATAGCGAGTATAAAAAATATCTGCTACTTATGTCCGACCGTTTGATATTACGAATTTGGAGTACCTGTGGCTAAAAAAAATGCCATAATAATCGGAGCCGGCCCTGCCGGCCTGACTGCCGCCTACGAACTGCTGGACAGGACGGACATCGTTCCGATCATCTTCGAGATGAGTGGCGATATTGGCGGGATTTCCAAGACCGTTGTTTACAAGGGTAACCGGATTGACATAGGCGGTCACCGCTTCTTCTCAAAATCGGGCCGGGTAATGGAGTGGTGGCTGAACCTCTTTCCGCTTCAAGGCCGGCCTGCAAAAGACGACAAACAGCTTGGGCGCGCGGTGCCTCTGGCAAGCTCTTGCAGCCTTCGCCCGCTTCGATCAAAAGAAACGCTTACTCAACCGGCGCCCGATCCGGAAGAAACCGATCTTGTAATGCTGGTGAGAAGTCGCCTTTCCCGAATCTTCTTTCTGCGTAAATTTTTCAACTACCCAATCAGCCTGACAATGGAAACGTTAGCAAATCTAGGTCTAGTGCGCATCCTGAAGATCGGTATAAGTTATCTGAAAGCGCGATTATTACCGATTCAGGCAGAGAAATCATTGGAAGATTTTTTTATCAATCGTTTCGGCCAGGAACTCTATCGTACTTTTTTTAAGGATTACACTGAAAAAGTCTGGGGAGTGCCTTGCGGGGAGATAAAACCGGAATGGGGCGCGCAGAGGATAAAAGGGCTATCGATAACTAAAACCATTATGCACTCTCTCGGAAAACTCTTTAATTCACAAGACGGTGCCAACCGGAAAGATATTGAAACAAGCCTGATTGAGCAATTTTATTATCCCAAGCTGGGACCTGGTCAGATATGGGAAAAAGCGGCGGAGATCATTCAGGCTAACGGCGGCCGGGTAATTCTTAATAATAGCGTCATCGGTATAGAAAAAGAGAGTGACCGGGTGACGCACGTTCTAGTTCGGGATGAAATCAGCGGCCAGGTGACCCGGCTCCAGACCGACTACCTCTTTTCATCAATGCCGGTACGTGAGCTTGTCGCCGCCATGGGGAACGATGTTCCTGAATCTGTCAGTGTGGTCGCTTCCGGGCTTATCTATCGGGACTTCATAACGGTAGGTCTGCTGTTGAAAAAACTCAACATCAAAAACGAAACAAATCAAAGAACGGTAAACGACCTGATTCCGGATAACTGGATTTACATACAGGAGCGGGAGGTAAAGCTTGGCCGGCTACAGATATTTAACAACTGGAGCCCCTACATGGCAGATGATCCGGATACCGTATGGATCGGCCTTGAATACTTCTGTAACGAAGGTGATGAACTCTGGACAATGTCGGAGGAAGCCTTCTCACGTTTTGCCATCGGAGAGCTGTCTAGTATCGGTATTATCAATCAGGAAGATGTGCTTGACTCGACTGTGCTGAAAATGCCGAAAGCCTATCCCGCATACTTTGGCAGCTATGATAAATTTGATCTGATCCGCGAATATACCGACCGGTTCAGCAACCTGTTTCTGGTTGGCCGCAACGGCATGCATCGCTACAACAATGCCGACCACTCAATGCTGACCGCTATGGTCGCGGTTGATAATATTATTGAGGGTATAAGAGATAAGGCCAATATCTGGCAGGTTAATACGGAGGAGGAGTATCAGGAAAGCCGGTGAGCGCTATCTTCTTTTCAGTCTCAAGGCAAACTCCAAGTTCGAGCTTGTCTGTCTGAGAGACGGATCCAGCTTCAGAGCCATGGCAAAATGCCTGATAGCCTCATCAAACTGTCCTTGTTGAAGATGAGCTAACCCGAGGCTGTCGTAAAGCTGAGCATTCTGAGGTTCCATGCTAATGGCCAGTTCATATTCGGATATGGCCTCCCTGATTTTTCCCATCTTTTGCAATGTTCTTCCGTAAAGTACGTGACCGGCAGCTCTGCCCGGATTTAATCTGGTCACAATTTCATACTGCCTGGCAGCTTCACCAAGCTGTCCATTTTTATCGAATAGGTTCCCGATACATACGTGAAGTTCAGGACAATCAGGGCCGATATTCAGCGCCTTGTTGAATTCAGCCAGTGCCTGTTGGGATTTCCCCTCATTGGCATACGCAAGTCCAAGAGTTTCGTGAGCCACATGGTTCTCTTTTGTAACGTCCACTGCATGGCGGAACAGGGTCGTGTTGTCTTTCCAGTAGGACAATTGTACCCACGTCATTACCACACAACCGGCTAGTGCAAATCCTGTAACTGCAACTACTGAATGTCGGAAACTGGGCCATCTGGCCACAATATCTCCAGCGCCCCAACTTATGATGATAAAAATTCCTATGAGCGGGACATAGACAAATCGGTCTGCCATTGAGACGGTGCCGACCTGGATCAGGCCGATAAGTGGAAATAACGTAATAAGATAAAATAAAAAACCGCTGGCCAGATACGGTGCGCTATGTCGCATTTTATAGGCGGCATACGACACCAAACCAATCAGGATTGCGGCGCAAACGGCCTTCCAGTATGGCTCCCTGATGGTTGGATAGACGATTGCCAGATTGATTGGAACAAACATTTTGTATAAGTAGGCAATGTAATTCCAAAGAGCATTGACCAACCTTTCTCCCGCGGGAATCAATTCGGTTGATTTCAGGCTTTTAGAAACATAGTTGGCGTAGAATACAATAGCGGTTGCAGCCGCCGATAACAGAAGAAATGGGATTTTTTCGATCAGGAGTTTCTTTAAGGTGGTTTGTTCAGATGCGATGTTGTTTTCATCAGTCGCGAGCGGAGAGGTTACTATGCCAAGGCGTTTCAGGGGCCAGAAGTCCATCAGGAGGAGCACTGCCGGCACTGTTACCAGCATCTGTTTGCTCAGAAGCCCCAGTGTGAACGAAAAAAGAGCCAGGATGTACATGGAAACATCCTTTTTCTTTGCGTATAAGCAATAAAATATGAGTGTAAGCATCCAGAAGAAGGTGCTGAGGACATCCTTGCGCTCGGCAATCCATACCACCGACTCTACCCTTAAGGGGTGGAGGGCAAATAGCGCCGCGACCAGCAGACTTCTCCAGAATGCTCCGGTTACGCTTTTCAGAAGATAAAAGAGCAGCCAGACATTGATGACGTGGAGGACGATATTTACAATGTGGTAGCCCATCGGATACGTACCGAAAAAACCGGCATCGAGGGCGAAGGAAAGCCATGTCAATGGTATCCAGTTATATTGATAAACTGAGGTAAAAGCCCATTTGACGGTGTCTAATGACAGAGCCTGCATTATATGAACATTCTGAGTCACATAAACGGCATCGTCTAACAGATGGAAGGGAAAAAACGCCGACCTCGCATAGACTCCTGCCGTAACCAGACATAACAGCATTGCCGGAATATATTGAAAACGTTTATTCAGCATGCACTCTCCACTGTTCCCTTCAAATCTGCACGGGGAAATACTCTGAAAACCCTTCAAGCCTGATTTTGCCTGAGCCATTTTCAACATTCACATGTTCGATCCGATAGTGGACGCCATTTTCTTTCAGCAGGACCCACAAGATGTATTCCCACATATTTCCGTCTCGATCAAGGATACCGATGTTGCTAAGTGGCTGCCTTTTTATCATGTTGGCTGTAGTGATAAAATATGGCTTTGCTCGTGGGCTTACCATGAAATACTGATCAATTCGATCAGTGACGAATACGGACTTCTCTCCGGTGAGAGGCCTCATCGTATTATTTATAAGCACATTAAATGATACCAGGAGGCATATAATTGCGCAGGAGTTAATAAAAAATCGCAGTTTTACTTCATCGTACAGCAGTGCGATACATGGCGCGGAAATAACGAAAACGGATAAAAAAATTCTGCTGATGAAGAGGTTCCATTTTATTCCGGCAGATAAAATAATAAAACTCGAAATTGTTGCCGTAGCCAGCAGAATGGTTTCACGGGAATATTTTCCCCTTCTGACGATCAATAACGCTGCTGACAGCAGCATAACTGCCATGTGGAGGGGATTGGGGGCAAAGTCTTCAGAATAAAGAACAGTTTTCGGCAACATGAAGAAGCCTCTTCCCTCGGTGAGGTCGGAATCGTTTACATCAACTCGAATGGCATTGTGAATCTTCTTGGTTGCAGCAAACAGGGCATTGTTTGTCACCTGTGCCCCGGTTGTCAGTTGTATGGCAATGTTTTTTGTTACACCGGAAATAACGGATGACGGATCGACCCTTTTGCAGGTAAGGCCATTGCCGGAAGCGGGAGAAATGGGGTTCTCATAAAGCTTGATATTACGCGCATAATGGCTGCCATTGATTACCAAAACGGCTAAAGCAATAATCAGAATGTTGGTAAGAGCGGTTTTTAATCCGCTGGAAAGCATAAACCAGAGATACAGCAGCATAAACGGAACGGCAACAAGATACGCTGTACCTTTGGTGAAGATGGCCAGAGCCAGGCTCAGCGACAGATAAAGCGCGTTTCTTAAGCCGGGGTGCTCCTTCGCTTTTACAACATAGTAGGTAAAGCAGACGAGCCAGAATGAAACCACATAATCATTCTGGGTGCTGGTTGATTGAAGCAGCCCCATCGGAATAGAAACAGACAGGGCGGCTGCAACAATCTGGCTATTTCGGCTCCCATGCAGTTCCCGCACGATCAGCGATGCCGCCACCCCACTACCGATCATTGAAAACCACTGGACGCAATTGGCAAACCGGTCTCCTCCCGATAATATCTGCAAATGCATGATTACGTACTCGGCAAAGGGAGCCATCCATAACTGCCTGTCGATATGGGTGGGATAGTGCTCGACGCTGCGGTTCTGAATCCAGTGCATCATCCTGGGGAGGTGGTATGTCAGCGAATCAAAATTGTTCGGAGCTGCAACTACCGCTGTAATTCCTGTAATGGTGACCACGCACAACATCAGTGTCAGCATAATTTTTTGAAACATGGTTGTTTCCGGTATGGCAAGCTTTGGGCAGTCAGTGTTGCAGCGATGGTGGTACTTCCATACAACGAGCGCAAGCAGGCAGAGAAACCAGCAGACGACAATCTGAGCGTAGTCAAGCATCAAAAGCAGGCTGAGAGCTTCAGTTGATATGACAACAAAGACGCCAAGCGCAACTGCAGAATCAAGGAAACTTTCCCGCAGGCGGTCCCTTTTCAGGAGTACCATGAAGCAAAGGAGAGGAAGAATTACGGCAAACATTTTCATGGGAGAAACCTGCGAATGCATATTTTATTCTAAAAAACTTCTATAACACGGAGCAACGGAGCAACGGAGTAAAATCTAAAGCGTATTTTTTTGAAATACTTTTTTTATTACTCACCTTTTGGGTGATTGCAGTTTTTAGTGTAACATCCTGATCTCTCCGTTGCTCCGTTGCTCCGTGTTATTCTAACTGCCGTTTTTAGGTTTTTTTACGCCCATCAGTTCCGGCTTACTTCATAAATCCGGATTGTCGGTCCGCTCATTGTCCCGGCGTCAGAACTGAATTCCTTTATCAGTCTGTTGCGGGCGAAAAAATTGTTGTATGCACGATTTTCAGTCGGATATTTCTCCGGGTTATCAATAAACCGTGAATAATCGGCACTGCTGGTGACCACAAAATCCAGGTAAGATATCATCTCAATGTTTCTTGCGACCCCGCAATACCCCAATTTGACAACATTTGGTTTATTCAGGTATTTCTCCAGCGGCGGGGTGTATTGTTCCCTGCCGATGGTGGCGCCGACTGGGATGCTCTCTTTGCACCAGAGCAGCGAGACCCAGCGGGTATCCGGCAAACTATTTTCCCTCAGAGTATTCAGATCGGTAACTAACTGACCTTGCAGGCTGATGAACAGAAATAATGCACCGCAGGCAAGAGTTGCCCTTTCTGGCATAGCCGTTTTCATTCCGTCTGATATCTTATGGCCGCACCAGGATGCGGCTTCAGTGACTGTGTATCCGCTGAACAGAGCCAAAAACGGTATCAGAGAGACGACATTGCGGGGGAAATAGACTTTATACATTCCGAGAAACAGGAGCAATGTGAGTGGACAGCCAATCAGCAGCAGAACCAGAGGGCGGTTCCGGCGAAACAGAGCTGTTATGCCGACGAAGGCCAGAAACGACGGGATGATGCCATAACCTTCAGTAAAAAGGTACCTGCAATAATTTCCAATGCTTAAACCGGAAAAAGATTCTGAACCTGGGTGTCCTGCGCTGTACTCCCTTTTCTGATGGCCAAGTGCATCGAAAAAAGCTTTGTAATCCAAAAGCGCATAGGGTGTTGTCAGCAGAAAGGCCAACGGAACAGATGCGACGGCAAGGGTAATATGCTTATTGAAATAGTTTCCATCCTGGCGGGCTCTGTAAATATGGGCAACCAGGATCGGTAGCAATGCAGGAAAGGCGGTATACTTGCAGCCGATAGCAAAACCTGCGCATACTCCTCCAGCCAGATAATATAAGGCATTTGGTCCCTTCGTATATATCAGCGTAGCCATAAGGCAAGCCAGAGTACACCAGAGAGCCATAGCTGTATCTACAGTTACGTGGTATGAATTTCCCAGATGTAATGAAGATGCGGCGATGAAACATGCAGAGGCGATTCCCGCCCAAGAGCCAAATAATCTCCTGCCGATTTCATAGACTGCATAGATGGTGGCGGTTGAGAAAAGTACGTTCAAGGCTCTGCCGGACAGGTAATAATGTATTTCAGGTATTGCGGCTGTCGGAGTGCCTAGGGCTATGTTTTCGAACAACATTACTCCCTTGTAAAGGAGAGCGTTCAGATAGATGTTAAGCGAAGGGTAAAGAAAATTATGCGGGTTAAGATCCGCCGTGGAGAGGATGTTAAGCGCTGACTGAACTATAACAGGCTCGTCAGGGTGCAGTTGCAGCGGGTAGCCAAACCAGATGTTTTTCAGGCGCAGCCCAAAAGCCAGCACGATAACAACCGGCAGTAGATATTTTATATATTTATCATAGTTTTTAAGATGATCTGTCACTCTTAAGTACCCTAAGCCTAAAGAACCTGTATATCAGATGCCGGTCATGATTTCCAGTCGGCTTTTGAAGAGCTTGCGGAAATTATCCCGATTCAGCAGCTTAAGGTCGTTGCGGTGAAATCCACGGTTCAGATAGATGGAAAGTATAATCGCGCAGGCAATTGCTGCTGTTGTAACAAAAAGCCTGTTTTGCCCGAGTATGCCCGGTAAGCGCGCCTGGCAGAGAATGCTGCACGAGGTATAAATCCTTGTTATCGGCGCCCAGCAGAAATGTCTGCGGGTGACGTCAAGAGATTCCTCGCTGTTGCTGATGAGAGTGTCGCTGTTGATGGTCTTGGATGTTTCGTGGAGACGGTAGGTTGCAAGCATCTGTTGGATGTGATAACAGGGAAAGCGCTTGCCGAGCCTGATCCAGAGGTCGTAATCCATGGTAAAGTGCAGCGTCTCGTCGAGACATCCAACCGCCTCGAAAGCCTCTCTCCGGAAAAAAGCGGCAGGCTGGCAGATGATGTTGGCGGAGGCCAGTTTCACAAGGTCGAACTCTGCGGTTCGATAGTTGCTGATGACAGAGCCGGCAACATCAGTGAAGCAGGCATCTCCATACACAAGAGCCGCATCCGGCTTGGCGCGGAAAAAATCGACTGCACTCTGCAAGGCTCCGGGCAGATAGGTATCATCGGAGTTCAGCCAGGCCAATATTTCTCCTTGTACCATGCGAAAGCCCTTCATGAGGGCAGACGTCTGTCCGTGGTCTTTCTCACTTATCCACCTGAAGGTAATCCCCCGGCACCCGATCCGGCACAGCCCCGTTTTCAGCAGTGAGTCATACCTCCTGATGATATCAACAGAGTTGTCGCTTGATCCGCCATCGACTATGATGTAGTCAATGATGAAGTCCCCCTGCTGGCTGATAACGCTCTCGATCGTCTCAGCCAGGAACGCGCCCTGGTTGTAGGAAGGGGTTATGATGGAGATAGTTGGAAATACAGGCATTTGAGGAGTCACGTCCAATACGTCTGAAATCATCCTTACTTTACAACCGAAAGCAAAAACAGTATAACATTAAGTCACGCCATGACCATACTCTTCAAGAAAACCTCTCTTCTGATATTCAGCCTTGCGTTCTCGCTGCTTCTGCATATTATCTTCATTTATGCGTTAAGGATGTTCGGAACCTACGACTTCACCGCACCCGTCAACCTGCTACAGTGGGTCGCACTTGACCCTGTAAAGCCGATAGAGAAGGTTCCGCAGACAACAAAACCTGTGAAACCGAAAGTCATACAACAGGAACAGTCCAAGGAAGAGGAAATAAAGGAAGAGAAAAAATTGGAGGAGAGCCCCGCCGAGCCAGCGAACACGCATGTCACTCGCAGGGGCAGGAAAGTCATCTCTCCCCCCCGAAACATAGTTCCAACAAATGTAAAGACACTCGACAAATCAGACAAGGCGGTGACAACTGCCAACAACTTACCTCCGTTAAGCATATTCGGCAACTTTCTGTCAACAAAAAATGAAAAGCTCAACTATCTGGTCAGCATGCTTGGCTTACCGGTGGGCAACGCCGAACTGGAGGCAAAAAATGAGAATGGGGAGGTCTTGTTTACTCTGAAAGTAACAACGAATGCCTCCGTCTCAAGCATTTTTCCTGTCGATGACACTGTTGAGACCCGGCATGTCGACGGCCGGTTCATTCTTACGAAGATCAAGCAGCAGGAAGGTTCTTTTAAAAGTGATCAGGAATTCACCCTCAATCTGATTAGAAAAACTGTCTCCAGGTTCGACAACATTGGGGGCGGCAGCCTTACCGGGTCAATACCGACCAACGAAGTGCTTGACACCCTTTCAGGATTCTATTTACTGAGAAACCGGCAGTTAGAGATCGGAAAGACGGAAACGCTCCATATCTACAACAGCGAAGCATACACAGAGGTGCAGGTTGAAATCCTGCGGCGGGAGACAGTGCTTCTGCCAAATCTTACCAAGGTTGATACATTGGTACTCCAACCGCTGCAGAATTCCGCCGGGATTTGCAGGCGGTGCGGAGACATTCTGATCTGGATGACTGATGATGAGTATAAGGTTCCGGTCAAAATTGAGGCGTCGTTTGCGCTTGGCAAGGTCTCGGTTGAACTGGTATCTGCTGAATCAAAACCGCCGGAAGAAACGGTTAAGGGAAAATAGTTTTCAAGAACAGGAGGTGGCGTTAATGCTGATGCAAGCGGTAATCTGGATGAACCTGGCGCTGATTTTCTACACCTGGGCTGTATTCAGTGGTCGGAAGCAGGGTCTCCACCGGAAGCATCTGATAATATTCGGTATCGGTCTCTTATGTGACTATCTGGGAACCCATCAGATGAATCTGTTTGCGCTGACTTACGGTAAGGCCCCCGAATGGCACAATATCACCGGTATCGCCTCGTTGGGCGGGATGGCCTTTCATTTCATGCTGGCGCTGGTCGCCTCGCTGGCACATAAAACGGAGGCGGTCAATCGCGTTTTCCACAGAGTAAGTCTGAGCATCTACACCTGCTGGCTGATAGCTTTTTTCAGCGGAGCCATTTCGGGAATGATGCGTTTAAAGAGCTGATGAAGGTTGAAGGTTGAAGGTTGAAGAAAAAGCAGCCGAGGAGTCCCCCCCGGCTGCTTATTATTTCATTGAATCAGCTTCAACCTTCAACCTGCTTTTCCCTATCAATAACTCTTGAAATTCTCTGTAGTAAAATGCATCGGCATTCCAGAACCGGCGAAATCGAACTTCTCCCCGTGATCTTTCATCATCAACTTGAAGGCGCTGAGCATGTATCTCCGCTTGAAGCCGTCTTCCAGTGCAACAATTTCCTGCGCCTTATTACTGTAAAACTGCATATAACAGGTGCCAAGAGCCTGCGTTATTTCATCCATGCTCATCGCAAGCGGTTCGATAATCGGGGTCACCAGGTTGTATTTCGAGTAATCCCATACCCTGATACGATCCTTCATTTCGGCGTGTATCGGTGTGAACGGCATCGGCGTAACCACCGGGAATACGGCGATGTCCGGATTCAGGTAGATGGCCGAGTCAATGTTGTTCTGTATCGATTGCCAGGTTTCGTTTGGAAAACCGATCATGAACGACGCTTCCGTAATGATGCCATTCTCGCGGCATAGATCCAGAGCCTGCTTGTTCTGCTCGAAATCGGTCCCTTTGTTCAGGCTGTTAAGGGTATCCTTGTCGGCGCTCTCTGCGCCGATGTAAATGTGGATGATGCCGGCATCCCGGTATTTATGCAGGATATCCGCATCCCTGATGATATCTTCCACCCTTGTTTCTATGAGGAGATGGACTCCGAACTTCCGCTCAATCAACAGATCCAGAAACAGTTCCCATCGGTCCCGCTGTTTTGTCGGATAGGCGTCTATCAGCGTGAAAAAACCGATCTGGTAAGTGTCGATCATATAGGCCATTTCTTCGACGACTTTTTCCGGTTTACGGCAGCGCCAGTCCTCGCGCCAGAACATCCGCTGGCTGCAAAAGGCACAGGCCATGTCGCAACCGCGTGAGGTCAGGATAGAGGCCATTCTGCCGGTCGGATATACCCGGTACTGGTAGTCGTCCCAATCCAGAAGATGCCAAGCCGGAACCAGTGAGTCCAATTCTACAATGTGAGGTTGATTCTCATTTGAAACAACCACGGCGTCATCACGAAAGGCGATCCCTTTCACATCCTTCCCTTTACCCTCGGGGATTGCGGCAAGGAGCTGCTTCAGGGTCTGCTCAGGTTCCCCCTTAATGATGTAATCGACGTGGTTTGCGTCGTCTTCGAGGATTTCATCAAACATGAAGGTGGGGTGGGGGCCACCCAACAGGGTAACGATGGCCGGATTTACCTCTTTGGCGACATCAAGGATCCTGAGAGCGTCCGGAACCGTGGCAGTGCTGATAGCGCCGGTTACCGGAAGATAATCCAGGGTCATAACGTAATCGGGTTGAAATCGCTCTATCTCCTGCCTGATATCATCAAACTTAAGGTTTTTGTTCATTGCATCAAAAATTCTGGCTTCATGTCCATCTTCAAGCGCGGCACCGGCAAGATAGGCAAGGTGCAGCGGGGGCCAGTTGCCGACCACCTGTACTCCCCAGCAGTGATACGGGGCTGTTACAAAAAGAATTTTGCTCATTCATTTCTCCTCAGTGTGGTTGGTATCAGTATAAAACTGAATCCCGAAAGAATCTAATGTGCATTTATAGCAGGGAAACGCGGTCTGGTCATGTAAAGATTTGGTAAAGAAAGTGAGGCAGATTCTCACCGTGCTCATTGTTGCTGGTCTGGAGGTCGTCCAGTTCCGTTTTTTTTAATGCGGCAACTGCTTCGGTATGACGTGTGTTCACATTCCGCACCAGAAGAAACCTTGCTACTAATCTGACTTTTGACTACTATCGCTTCGCTTTTACGGTGGTTGCTCAATTGTTATGAAACTACAGCTTTTAGAAAATGTTTTGGTAGTTTCGCCAGCATTTAAGGCAAATCCCCCTCAATCCCCCTTTGAAAAGGGGGAGGTTTTCAGTCCCCACTTAAAAAAGGGGGAGGGTTTCATCCCCCCTTATATTATCTGCTCTACAACGGCATCCTTGGCGACCGTCGCCCACAAGGTGGAAACGTCCTCACCTCCGCAGTGCTGGCGTATCTGGATGAAGAATTTCCGCACGCCGGTGCGCGGGTTATTTATGGAGAAACCACACGATTGGGAGAAGCACGGCTGCGTGAATCCAGCATTACTTTTAAACAGATTCCATATGACATAAAGGCGCGGTGAGGATGTACCATCAAATAGCGTCGGAAGCATCAGGAGGAACGGCTGGAGTTTTTGCAAGTATCGCCATTACTTCATTTTTTTGGATAGTTGCCCCTACTTTTTTGAGTGCAGAATAATAACTCATCTGCTCTTGAATAAGTAATCCGTCGTGAATCATTTCAGCGTAGAGTCGATTTTCGGAATAACCTGTTTCTGAAGCAATGGCACGAGCGCGGTTTCGATCATCTTCCGACAGTCTGAGGAGAAATCCTTTTTGTTTACTCATGGTTTAATACCTCTCTGGCAATGTGTTGCGGGGTACAGATAACTATCTGCGGAAAATAAACCTAGAAAAAGCATTTGAAACACGGAGAAACGGAGAACACGGAGTAAAATCTGAGAGTTATAGACTTAAACATTGCTTTTAAGATTCA
>CAIMXI010000152.1 GCA_903845365.1 uncultured Geobacteraceae bacterium
CAGTTTTGTTACACGCCACCAGTTGCTGGTTCACCCCGACATTCCCTACACATCCCATAACAGCTCCATGTGCTTCTCGGCTGACATCGATGAAGATTGCCTTGCCAGGGTAATCACGTATGCAGCCAACTTTCTGGCCAGTGAGAGTGCCGCCGGATCTGACCCCGGTCTCTGCGTGGCCGTACTTGATCGTATGCCGGAATCCGGTGGGCTCATCCGCTTTGGACAAGCGGCGAAGGAATCAGTTCTGACCAAAAAATCAGCATACGAATGTGCGCAACTGCTCGGCGTACACCTCTCCGAGCATGGCGGCACCGGACAGGGGGTTATCGGTGCGCTGGCCGGTGCAGGCCTGCGTCTTGGCGGCAACGATGGCCGCCTGAGGGGGCAGCTTGTCTTTACAGAAACCGGAGGCGTCGTCAGTGTGGCCGCTCTTCGAGGCCGTGCCGACGTCGATGAGGTTCGGGCCCTTGACGGAAGTGCTGTTACGAACCGGGATATAGTGCGGGTGGGTGAAAAGGTGAAGACTGTTCTGCTGGATGGTCACTCGGTTCTGTTGGTGGTCGCAGCCGATGGAATGACCAACGGAGTCCGCTGGCAAACATGTTCGCGGCAGCTATTGAAAAAATATTAGGTGAGCGTCCAAGGGAACTTGTTTTTTTGCCGCAAGAGAAGCTGAAGTAAATGAGAACCCTCTGAATCACGAATTTTTCAACTTTCCATCATTATTCCTCGCAATTTCCTGTAGAGTGTGCTTCTGCCAACTCCTAATGTCCGTGCTGTAGCAGCAATATTCCCGCCATTACGGTCAAGCGCCGAAGAGATATGGTGTGCCTCGGCGTCTGACAACAACGCATCACTACGTGCTGGTGATGGTTCGCCGCACTCATTCGTGCAATGTTTCCCCTGTCCAGCCTGCTCCATGAAATCCTCTGAAAGCTCATCAACAGTTATCTCATTCCCTTCGCCAATAAGTGCCACTGCCGTTCTGAGTACATTGTGCATCTGGCGGATATTGCCCGGCCAGGGGTGATGTTCAAATATTCCCAGAACTTCAGGACTGATGGTGACAGTCCGATCCGCTCCAACGAGGTCTCCGAGTATTTTCCGGGAAAGCGGTATCCTGTCCTCCCTTTCCCGTAAACTTGGCAGCGTAAGCAGCAGGCCATTGAGTCGGTAATAAAGGTCTTCACGGAAGGTTCCGGCGGTCACGGCGTCCCGAACACGTCGGTTTGTTGCACAAATCACTGACAATTCAACCTGGAAACTTCCGGTACCGCCAAGCGGCGAAACCTTGTGATCCTGCAAGACCCGCAGCAGTCGCGCCTGTAGTTGGAGCGGCATTTCGCCAATTTCGTCAAGGAACAGGGTGCCCGTGTCCGCCTCCCGGATTTTGCCGATATGCCCTTTGCGCTTTGCCCCGGTAAAGGCCCCTTCCTGGTAGCCGAAAAGTTCAGATTCGATAAGCCCTTCCGGGATCGAGGCGCAATTGACCGGCACAAACGGGCCGCTTTTGCGCGGTCCCGCCATATGCAAAGCATGGGCAAACAGTTCCTTACCGGTACCGGACTCCCCTTCAATCATGATCGGTATGTCATGTCCGACCACTTTGAGTGCTTTGGCGATCAGGGTCTGCATTTTGCGGTCACCCAGTTCCAGTTCATTCAGCAGGGTCGGTTCTTCAGCAGCGCGTGACCGGGCTGTTTTTGCCTTTGATGCCGGTGAGATGATGGGGAGAAATGTAACCGGTGAAATTGCGGTTCCCGGCCAGACCCTGCCATAGACTTCGGAGCCGGATTGTAGTTGCAGCTTCAGAAGGGGATGATGCTGAAAGCGGATCTGTTCAAACAGTTTCGGCAGGCCGAGTCTGAACAGCGATGCAAAGTTATGTTCGGTCATTTTGAATCGGTCCAAGCCAAATTGCAGCAGCGCAGAACGGTTGGCGGCAATGAAATTACCCTGTGGTGTGAATACTGCTATCCCTTCGTAGAGTGTGCCGATGAATTCAGGCTTGAGATGAAAGCTGATAACAATGTCATTCGGAAATTCCGGGGCAAACATCTGGTTTTCAATAATCTGGGCGGACAGCCTCACCAGCGCCAACGTATGCTGATGGTGGCTGCGGTAATCACCGGAAACGTCAAGCGCACCGAGAACAGCTCCTCGAGGATCGAAGATGGGAGTGGCTGAACAGCTTAGGAAGCGGTTCTTGTCAATGTAGTGCTCGCTGCTCTGCACCTGAACCGGCAGTTGTTCCTCCAGCGCTGTGCCGACGGCGTTAGTACCATTGACGCTTTCAGACCAGATACCCCCCGGTTTCAGGAAAACTTTCTGTGCCTGGCCGACAAAATTCGGATCACCAATGGAATGGAGTATGACCCCGGTGCTGTCGGCCAGCAGCACCATGCTGGAAGTGCCGCAGATCTCGTGATACAGATTCTCCATCACCGGCTGTGAGCGGAGCAGCAGGGTGTTGTTTTTATCGCGGCGTTCCATCAGGTCATAGCGTGAGGTACAACGGCCCTCGCCACGCTCAACGCCGATGCCCCACTCTGCTGAACGCTGCCACGAGCGGATGATAGTATCGCTGACAACTCCGGTCGGTATTATTCCTTGCGAAAGGTACTCCTCTCTGGCATTCCGGATTGGATCAAGCAGTTCTGTGACAGATTTTCTCATCGATACACCATGAAACCTTGTTTTGAATAGCTGAGACTATTGGAAGATTCCCCTTCATTAAGATTCCATCGTCTCTCTATGGATCAGAGTTTATACATTACCACGTTCTATTTTGGCACACAATAATTATGCACATGTATCACTCTGGCACATCTACCTTCAACAATGCCGTTTCGTAATCCATATCAGTACGCAGTCACCCCACCATTTCCGCTTTGGTCTAAATCATAACCACCTGAATGTTCACGCAATATATTTTGCGGCGGAATTTACGTACGATTAAATAAAATAATGTTTTTTAGTTGGCATGTACACTGCTTTAATTAAGACACATCATGCTGGACAAATGTTCGGCGCACACCACATAAAAAGGGGGATAACATCATGATTTACGCATTACCAGGACAATCAGGAGCAAAAATACAGTACAAGGCGAAGTACGAAAATTTTATCGGTGGCGCGTGGGTAGCTCCGGTCAAAGGTGAGTATTTTGACGTGCTCACACCGATTACCGGCAAAACCTATACTACGGCGGCCCGCTCCGGCGCCGAAGATATTGAACTGGCGCTTGATGCAGCGCATGCGGCTGCAGATGCGTGGGGAAAAACTCCCGCCGCCGATCGTGCCAATGTGCTGTTGAAAATTGCCGATCGGATCGAAGCGAATCTGGAATTGCTCGCGTATGCGGAAACCGTAGATAACGGCAAGCCGATTCGTGAAACCCTCAACGCCGACATCCCTTTGACCGTTGATCATTTCCGCTACTTTGCCGGCTGCCTGCGGGCCCAGGAAGGTGGTCTCAGCGAAATTGACGAGCATACGGTCGCGTATCATTTCCATGAACCGCTGGGTGTTGTCGGCCAGATTATCCCCTGGAACTTCCCGATTCTGATGGCAGCCTGGAAGCTGGCACCGGCAATTGGCGCCGGCAACTGCGTAGTGCTGAAGCCTGCTGAATCGACTCCCATCAGCATCCTTATTCTGGCTGAATTGATTGCCGACCTGCTTCCCCCCGGCGTCCTGAACATCATCAACGGCTATGGCCGCGAAGCCGGCATGCCGCTGGCAACGAGTCGTCGCATCGCCAAGATTGCTTTTACCGGTTCGACTGCAACTGGGCGTGTCATCGCCCAGGCAGCAGCAACAAGCCTCATTCCGGCAACCCTGGAACTTGGTGGCAAATCACCCAACATCTTCTTCCCAGATATCATGCAGGCAGACGACGATTTCCTCGACAAGGCGATTGAAGGCATGGTGCTGTTTGCCTTCAACCAGGGCGAAGTCTGTACCTGCCCATCCCGTGCTCTCATTCACGAATCGATCTATGACAAATTCATGGAAAGAGTCCTGGTTCGTGTCAAAGCCATCACACAGGGCAACCCGCTTGATACCAGCACCATGCTCGGTGCCCAGGCGTCACAGGAACAGATGAACAAGATCATGTCATATCTGGAGGTTGGCCGTCAGGAAGGTGCACAATTGCTGACCGGTGGAGATAGAACTCATCTGGATGGCGAGTTGGGCGGCGGATACTACATCCAGCCAACCCTGTTCAAGGGGCACAACAAAATGCGCATTTTCCAGGAAGAAATTTTCGGACCGGTACTGGCCGTGACAACGTTCAAGGATGAAGCGGAAGCATTGGCACTGGCCAACGATACCCCCTACGGACTCGGAGCCGGTGTCTGGAGCCGCGACGGCAGTACCGCCTATCGCATGGGGCGCGCCATCAAAGCCGGTCGTGTCTGGACCAACTGTTACCACGCCTACCCTGCCCACGCGACCTTCGGTGGCTATAAAGAGTCCGGCATCGGCCGTGAAACCCATAAAATGATGCTCGATCACTATCAGCAGACCAAAAATCTGCTCGTCAGCTATAGCCCCAAGGCGCTCGGCTTCTTCTAAGTAATCTATTATTTTCTTGTGGCATTCAGGTGATTATTGGGGGCGGGCAACCGCCCCCTTTTTTGAGTAAGTTTTTACCACTTCAGCACGAATTGATTCCTTCTGCAAGCGGAAAAATACAGCTATTTTTTAAAGCTGTATTCTTCAAAATCAGCATGTTAGCTCAAATTCCGGCATGCCGGAATTGTCAGTTTTTTAGCCTCGTTCCCACCCATTACATCACGTATCTTC
>CAIMXI010000153.1 GCA_903845365.1 uncultured Geobacteraceae bacterium
ATAATAACATTGTGGATATTCAATTATATGTTTATGGTAGGCCTAACGTTGAAGTAAGGCAACTATAATGATTCCAGCAAGTTAGGATGGGCATCTCAAAATAAAGGTCGCCAAATGCTATACGTGGGAATCCAGGCTAGTCAAGTGGTTTCAGGCCATGTTTTTTATGACCCAATCAAAGAACAGCATTTCTGCCTTAGAACTAAAACGCCTGCTGGGTGTCGGCTACCGTACGGCCTGGCTGATCGCGCAGAAACTGATGGCGGTCATGTTAGAAAAGGAAAGTTCCACCAAACTGTCTGGACGGATCGAAGCCGATGATGCCTACCTGGGTGGCGTGAATCCTGGTGGCAAGGCCGGCCGTGGTTCTGAAAACAAGGTACCCATTATTGCGGCAGTTCAGACGAATAAAAACGGCAATCCGATTTATGCAGTGTTTTCACCTGTAAAAAACTTCAGTAATGAAGAAGTATTAGCTTGGGCAACACGTTCTCTAGTGCCAAATTCGACGGTTGTAACTGATGGATTAGCCTGTTTTGCCGCAGTAGAGGATGCAGGTTGCATCCACCAGAAAGAGGTCGTAGGCAAAAACCGTAAGAGCACCGACATGGAGTGTTTTGCCTGGGTTAATACCATCTTGGGAAATTTGAAGACCTCAGTTTCAGGCACTTTTCATGCTTTTGACTTTGAGAAATACGCTTCCCGCTATCTCGCTGCAGTGCAATACCGTTTCAACCGTCGCTTCGACCTACGTGCTTTGTTCCCCAGATTTGTGAAGGCAGCTGCCAAGATTGGCAAGCGCCCGGAGCACTGGGTGCGACTGGCTGAAGATTGTGTCTAATCAGTAAATATTATGGATGTTGACTGATCCAAGCCAAGAGTCTCCAATATCAATAACCTTCGATCCGGCACAATTCCCAGGTCTGCTCGGCGATATTGTACGTCAATTCGTAAAGACCGCCTTCATCACGGACTGAGAAGTGTAAACGCTTAGCACTTCCTTTCAGGTCAGTCCAGGTATAAGTCGTCTCAAGGATGGAATGTTTACGGTTTTGCCAATCGAACCAGACCGGCTTGATGGTACAGCCAGGACCAAAGACGACGGCGACACGTATAGGTTTCATTATCATGAGGAAACCGCGCTTACTTCAGGAAAAAAACTGCGGTCATACAGTCTTGAGGGGGGTTTCAGAATGTGCAGCCGGCCCATGTCTTAATAAGAAGAGACCTTTGCTACAGGCCTATGCTTTCATCTTGCGTAGACAGGCTTCTGCGCGGTCGGTTGAGTAAGTATCGCTTTAACACCACTGCTTCTGCTGTTTATTTTGACAAACGCCATCATTATTGCCGGTTCAAGTTCGATCCAGAATCCGAACGCCACAACAATTAACCCACACAGCGTAATTGGCTCCATCTTGAGAACCTCCTGTTTTCTAAAGTATTTGCTCTCTGATTTACAAGGCTTTACGCCGCTACTGAATACTGCGGTAAATGCCGATTACTTTACCGACAATCACAAAATCTCCATCTTCTGGATAGATCCGGATAGGAGCCATAGTTGGATTTTCCGGTTGGAGGCGGATGTGGTCTTGCTCCTTGTAAAATCGTTTGACAGTTGCCTCGCCTTCAAGCATGGCAACAACAATATCCTTATTCTCTGCGACAGGCTGCGGACGCACCATTGCCAAGTCTCCATCCAAAATACCGGCGGTAATCATGGAGTCACCGCTGACTCTTAAAAAGAAGCAATCTGAGCCCTTCACTGCCATCTGATCAACTGAAAAATACCCCTGAATGTCTTCAATAGCCGTGGAGAGCTGACCGGCTCGAACGGTGCCGACAATCGGCAAAGAGACTGGACGACTGTGCGGTGTCCTCAGAGTGATCCCACGGTTTGCGTTGCCCCGTTTGAGATAACCCTTACGCTCCAACGCATCAAGATGTTTCATTACTGGCAACGTACCTGACACCTTCAAGTGGCCAGCAATTTCCCTTTGGCTTGGCGGGTAGCCGTTGTCGTCCGAGAAGGAAGAGATGTACTGCAGTACCTGTCGCTGGCGCTGTGTAAGTTCAGTCTTTTGATTTATTCCATAGGTAGTCATACGACTACCATACTGGATTTGATCATGTCTGTCAAGAGATCTGAATAGAGATCTGAATAGAAATCTGAATAGAAAGGTAAATTGAAGCGGACGACGGAAGCTGCTACTTGTCAATACGATGGCTGCTGGCTCTCTACAACTGGACAACTCGCAATAGCGATATACTTTATGCGTAATTAAGTGCACTAAACTTTTTGTTGACAACACCAAATTAAATCTGTTACAAGCGATGATATTAAATTTTGAAAGAGACACATGCAATCAACAAACGCCACATATTTCGCACCATCATTCCTCGCACAACCAGTGTGCGGTGGCATGCATTTTAGCAGCCAGAGCTGGGCTAATGGCATTTTTGCGGCTATAGAGTACCCGAAGGGGAATATAACGTGAGGTAAGGATTATCCGTAACGCATTTGCGTTCACGAAACCCGGCCCTCGTACAAGAAGGCCGGGTTTTTTAGTTTTTGCAGTACGACGGTGTG
>CAIMXI010000154.1 GCA_903845365.1 uncultured Geobacteraceae bacterium
TTACATTAAAAAACTAGGTGGAACTACGCGGGATAGCCGTCAACAGAATTACCTCAATGTTCTGGAAAACAATCTGAATACTATTATTGCACCATTCATGCTCAACCTGTCTGCTGCTTACAAGAATCTGACCCCCCAGGAAATTCAGATTGCCAATCTGATCAGGCAGGGCAAAGATACCAAGGAAATCGCTGAACTGCTCCACGCATCAGCACACACAGTCAACACTCACCGAAACAATATCAGAAAAAAAATGAACTTGAGAAATTCCAAGTCAAATCTCCGTTCCCATCTCCTATCCCTCGCTTAATGTGTATTTTGCCTACTTAATATCTAATTATATTTTCACTGATAATCCGCGTTGACCAAGTATATCAGTCTGGTTATATTCATTGTACTATGGGTATTTCAATACAGGAAATCCTGAAGGCACAAGATTTGAACTGATGAATGATGCTTTTGCTGAAATGCATGGATATGGCGTTGATGAGTTAATGACACTGCCCATAACCTCTTTCAGAAACGATCAATTATTAATGTGACTATTTCTGAAACAAAAACTGGGAGCAATATCATGAACACTGACACCCAAGACCTGGATTATGCACTGATAATCTGAATGATTCAACGTGAACCGGCACGGCGGATATTTTCGTGTGCCGTTTTTTGATTACTTTACTTATTCAGGAGGCACAAATGACAAAACCCAAAAAAGATGTAGTAGTAATACCGACAATCCAGACGTTGCAGAAATGTCCTACCGGAATCAAAGGTCTGGACGAAATCACCGGTGGCGGTCTTCCGCAAGGGCGGCCAACCCTGATCTGTGGCGGTACCGGATGCGGCAAGACACTGTTGGCCATGGAGTTCCTGGTGCGTGGGGCAACGGAGTATAACGAACCGGGAGTATTTATGTCGTTCGAGGAGCCATCCATTGATCTGGTGAGCAATTTCGCATCACTCGGCTTTGACCTGAACGATCTGAAAGACCAGCGAAAGTTGGCGTTAGATTATGTGCAAATTGACAGAGAAGAGCTTGTAGATGCTGGTGAATACGATCTGGAAGGGCTGTTCATCCGTATCAATTACGCTATTGACACCATAGGCGCCAAGCGAATCGTACTGGACACTATTGAGACCCTTTTTTCCGGTTTTTCCAATGAATCTATACTGCGGGCAGAACTCAAGCGGCTTTTTCATTTCCTGAAAACAAAAGGGATAACCGCTATCATTACTGGTGAGCAGGGAGATAAAACATTGACCCGACATGGTCTTGAAGAATACGTCGCCGACTGTGTCATCTTCTTGAGCCACAAAGTGTCGGAACAGATTGCCACCCGGCGCATACGGATCGTCAAATATCGCGGTTCAGTGCACGGCACGAACGAATACCCCTTCCTGATCGACGAGCAGGGTTTTTCAGTCATGCCAATATCCTCCATTGGACTCGACCACGCGGCATCAAGTGAACGTGTCTCCACAGGCATTTCACGTCTGGATACTATGCTGGGGGTCAAAGGGTACTACCGGGGGAGCAGTATCCTGGCGTCAGGGACAGCCGGAACCGGTAAGTCAAGTATTGCCGCCCATTTTGTCGATGCGGCCTGTCGGCGCGGCGAACGTTGCCTTTACTTTGCTTTTGAAGAATCCCGCAATCAGATCATCCGCAACATGCGCTCCATTGGCATTAACCTGGAGCAGTGGGTAAACGAGGGGCTGCTTGAATTCCGCAACTCCCGCCCGTCTCTCTATGGACTGGAGATGCATCTGGTGACCATGCACAAGGCGATTGAACAGTTCGAGCCGGATATTGTCATAGTCGATCCCATTTCCAACCTGGAGGCGGCAGCCAGTGAAACAGAGGTAAAATCTATGCTCTCACGGCTGATCGATATGCTGAAGATGAAAGGAATAACCGCCTTCTGCACAGATCTTACCTCCGTTGGCGGGAGCCTGGAACGGACTGATGCGGGCATATCATCTCTGATGGATACCTGGCTGCTGCTGCAGGTCATTGAAGGTGGGGGCGAGCGCAACCGCGGTCTCTACATTCTCAAATCGCGAGGCATGGAACACTCCAATCAGGTCAGGGAATTCTCTCTCAGTAGTGAAGGAATCATGTTACAGGATGTCTACATAGGGCCAGGTGGAGTACTGACCGGTGCTTCCAAACTGGCCCAGGAAGCGCGTGAAAAGGCTGAGTCCCTGGCGCGAAGTCAGAACATTGAATACAAACAGCGAGAAATAGACCGCAAGAAAATTGTGATTGAAGCCCAGATAGCGGCACTGCGAGCCGGTTTTGAATCTGATATGGAAGAATTGGAACTTGCAGTTGCCATCGAGAAGATGCACCAGAAAGTCCTTGCTGAAGATTCGGTGGCAATGGGCAAGGCACGAAAATCCGATGACGCCCAGACAGAAATTGATCCCACAAAAACAGTAAGTGAGGTCGCAAATGACTGTAAAAACTGATCTCCCCAAAAAAGCCACGAAAAAAACATCATCAGCGAAACCAGATGCAAGTTACTTATTGAAACTGTACATTGCCGGTCAAACGACCAAATCCAAGACTGCAATTGAAAATTTAAACCGCATCTGTGTTGAGCATTTAGATGCTAAGTACCGCGTCGAGGTGATTGATCTGTTGCAACAACCGCAACTGGCGGAAGGGGAGCAGATATTGGCAGTGCCAACTCTGGTGAAAACGCTACCGGAACCGGTAAAAAGAATTATTGGCGACCTGTCCAATACCGAACGGGTTATTGTTGGTCTTGATATTAAGCCTGACAGGAATAAATGACGTGAATAATGACATTGAATTGACAACCAAAACAGAAGACAGAGAGACATATCTTTTCCGGCTCTATGTCGCTGGTTTGACTCCCAGATCCGTATCTGCAGTTCGGAACATCAGAACGATTTGTTCAAAATATCTGGAAGGTCGCAGCCAGTTAGAAATAATCGACATCTATCAGCAACCACACCTTGCCAGCGAAGCGAAAATCATGGCTATCCCGACGCTGGTCAGAATATCGCCACTGCCTGAGCGCAGATTCATCGGTGACCTTTCAATAACTGAACGGATTCTTGCCGGGCTTGACATAACAAAGGGAGTATAACATGACCGCATCAATTGATACTTGTGATGAACTGAAAGCTGAAATCAATCGGCTCCGTTTGCGACTTCAAGAGGCAGAGGAGACACTGAGAGCAATCGGCAACGGAGATGTTGATGTGTTTGTGCTTCCCGGCAGTGACGGTGACCAGATATTCTCTCTGAAAGGAGCGGAGCGTCAATACCGGATTCTGGTGGAGACAATGAGCGAAGGGGCCGCAACCCTGACTCTCGATAGTACCATTCTTTACTGCAATCAACGCCTGGCTGACATGTTGCTGATCCCTCTCGAAAAGCTCATTGGAACGAAACTCAGTTCATACATTACCACCGGAGATCAGGGCATCTTTGAAGAAATGCTCGGGAAATATGCCCACGAGATTGAAGCTGTTGAATATACTTTGCTGGCAGCCACAGGAAAACCTTTACCGATACTGATTTCCTGCAGCCCGTACGATCTTGCCGGAATCCAGGGGGTAGGCGTACTCCTGACCGACATGACAGTTCAAAAACTGGCAGTGGAGGCAATGCGCGACAGTGAAGAAAGATACAGTGCTTTGTTTAACGATGCACGGGATGCTCTTGTCACGTTCTCAATGCAGACGTTGAACTTCAAAAATGTGAACAAATCTGCAATGAAGATGTTCGGGGTAGTGAGCAAAGATGAGTTCCTCGCAAGCACCCCCTGGGAAATTTCACCGGAATTCCAGCCATGCGGCCTCCCATCTGACGTCAAAGCTAAAGAGATGAACAGTATTGCGCTGCGAAACGGCTATCATATTTTCGAGTGGCAACACAAACGCGCCGATGGTGAGACCTTTTCCGCAGAAGTGTTGCTTTCCCGCCTGCATATCAAGGACGAGACTCTCCTGATGGCGACAATTCGGGACAATACCGAAAAAATTGCATCGGAAAAAGCAAAGTATATACTTGAACAACAACTGCAGCAGGCCCAGAAGATGGAGGCAATTGGCAATCTTGCCGGTGGTGTAGCCCATGATTTCAATAACAAGCTCATGGTGATTATGGGGTATGTAACACTTGCCCAGATGGACCTTGATGATAGTGCCAACGTGCTTAAATATCTGGAGCAGATAAATCTGGCCGCCGAGCATTCCCGTGACATCACGGCCCGGTTGCTCACATTCTCGCGACGGCAGGTAATCAACTCGCAAATTCTGAATCCAAACCATGTCATAGCAGAAGCTCTTAAATCGCTTTCCCGCCTCATCGGCGAACATATTGCCATTACATTTGCACCTGATGATAACCTCTGGAGCGTTCAGATGGACCCCGTCCAGCTTGATCAGATCGTGATGAATCTGGCGGTCAACGCAAGGGATGCTATGCCGGAAGGAGGGACATTTGCCATCGAATCAAAAAATGTCACTATGGACCTTATCAGTTCCAACTCCGAGTGCGTCCCTGGTGATTATGTCCGCATAACGTTCAGTGACAGCGGCTGTGGCATGGATCAAGATACTCTGTTGCATGTATTTGAACCTTTTTTTACCACAAAAGAAGTTGGCAAGGGGACAGGTCTTGGTCTCGCCACCATCTATGGGATTATCAGCCAGAACCATGGCTTCATTGATGTGGAGAGTATCCCCGGTGTCGGAACCACCTTCAAGGTTTACCTCCCCCGGCATGAGGTGCCTGCAGCAGAAAAAATAAAGAGCGATAACGTAATTTGTGCAGGCAGTGGTTCCATATTGCTGGTTGAGGATGAAGAAGAAGTGAGGCTGCTTATTGCACGGTTCCTAAGAAATATCGGTTATTCCGTTTATGACACGGAATGTCCACATAAGGCTTTGGAGCTCGTAAGCGACCTGTCAATACAAATTGATCTGATACTGACTGATGTTGTCATGCCGAAAATGAACGGCATCGTTATGATGGAGTTAATACAAAAAATCAGGCCGGGTATAAGGTGCATTTATGCGTCTGGTTACTCGACTGACCACTCATATCTGAGTGAAGCGTCAAAAGCAGGCATCGACTTTATGCAGAAACCATATGACCTGATAAAACTGAGCAAATACCTTAAACGGTCTATCAAAAACAATCAGGAGGAGTGATGGCAAAAATTCTGATTATTGACGACGACACACAGGTTCTGGGTCTAATGACCGCTTTTCTGGAAAAAGAGCATGAAATAGCAACGGCTGTGAACGGTAAATTGGGTATGAGGCTGTTGGAGTCTCAACAGTTTGATCTCATCATAACAGATGTACTGATGCCGGAAAGGGATGGGCTTGAAGTACTAATGTGGCTGAATAATCAGATTCCCCGGCCGAAAGTCATCGCAATTTCAGGTGGTTCAATTACTATGGATCAGGATTTTCTTTTGTTGATGTGCAAGAAATTGAAAGCAGACAAAGTTCTGGCAAAACCGGTTGATTTTAAGACGATGACAAGTGCTGTTCGTGAACTGCTGGGGTAAGCGGCAGGGCGATCTTGGCGAGAATGCAGACTTCATCGCAAAACCGACTGATTTTGTGGCGCGTGGTAATGATAACAAGAGGAAACGATAAAACTCCCAATTCCGCACGTGCGGAATATCAGCTAACACATTGATAAATAACAATACAGGTCAAAAAAAGGCCGATATTTTTCCCGTCAATTGACTGCCGCTCCCCCCTGAGAAGGGGGGGGCTGAGGGGGTTGGTTTTGGGATTTTTTTTTGCAGTTCGCCTAACAACAACGGAGGAACACCATGAACACTGACACCCAAGACCTGGATTACCTGAAAAGCCTGACGCTGCTTTATGTAGAAGACGAGGAAAACACCCGTGAGCAGTTCAGTACGTTTCTTGGCTATTTCTCTGGTGTTCTGATTAAGGCTGCTAACGGAGCTGAAGGGTTGGAGGCTTTCCTTCTTCACAAACCTGACATCATCGTTACCGACATTCGGATGCCGGTTATGGATGGTTTGGCAATGGCCGACAAAATTCGCGAACTTGATAAGACTGTGCCAATCATTGTCCTGACGGCTTATGATCAGAGCGACGATCTGATGAAATCCATCAATATCGGCATTGACAGGTATGTCACCAAACCGGTGGACAGCAATAAGTTTCAGAAAGCGCTGCTGGCTTGCGGTCATCGACTGCTGATGGAAAAACAACTGGAGCAATCCCGTCAGGAGACTGTTGCTGCCAA
>CAIMXI010000155.1 GCA_903845365.1 uncultured Geobacteraceae bacterium
CTTCACAAAAAAAGAGGCTATGACCCAGTCAACCGTCATCGTCGAGCAGGTACTGAGGGGTGTGCGGGTGCGCATAACCGACAAGATCAGATCGGCGTCATTGCTTGAGTTTGAAGGAATTGGTCGGGAAGTGATCTTTAACCGGCTTACCCAGGAAACCAACACAATTTCGCAATCTGCCCCGGTGTTGATTAATGCCTGTCAGGCAGCTATCATGCTGGTTTTTGCCAGCGCCTACATCCTCTATCTCTCCGAGGCCGCTCTTTTTATCAGCGTAGTCTCAATTGCAGGCGGGATGATGATGTACCTGGCTCATCACAATCAGGTTTCCGACGAGTTGCGAGAGGCGGATCGCAAAGAGAGGGAGTTTCTCTCGCTGCTGAACCAGGTCATGGAAGGTTTTAAGGAGATAAAGCTTAACCGGCTCAAAAGCGAAGGCCTGTTTACACATTTAAAGGAAATCGCCGACCAATCTGAACGTCTTAAAGTCAGGACCGGAACTCTGTTTGTGACTGACTTCATGTTTTCCCAGGTAGCCTTTTATCTGCTGCTGGCCGGTCTGATTTTTTTGCTGCCTCGCTTCAGTGAGACCTCTACGGCAACGGTCATAAAACTGACCGCCTCGATACTGTTTATCATCGGGCCCCTTGAAACCTTTATCTCTGCGATTCCTTTCTTCACAAAAGCCAATGTCGCAGCCGCCAATCTCGAACAGCTCGAGGTTCTCCTTGATTCCGCAAATGATCTGCCTGTTTCGGAAGTGGTTATTGAAGTGCCACATGAATTCAAGGTAATTACACTTGAAAATGTCATGTTTAGTTACCTGGATCCGGAAGGGCGGCAACTATTTTCTGTTGGCCCTATAAATGAAGAAATACGCCAGGGAGAGATACTCTTTGTGGTCGGTGGCAACGGGAGCGGGAAATCTACGTTCCTGAAATTGCTTACCGGGCTTTATGCGCCCCGTTCAGGGGCTGTCAAGATTGACGATATCTGGTTGGATCGAGAAGGTATTGAGTCATATCGCGAACTATTCTCGATAGTTTTCGCGGATTTTCATTTATTTGAACGATTTTATGGCATAGAGGACGTTGATGTGGAACAGGTTAACAGCTTGATCAGGGAGATGGATCTGGACAAGAAAACGACTTTCGTTCAGGGGCGCTTTACCAATATCAACCTGTCTACCGGGCAAAGGAAGCGACTTGCTCTGATAGCGGCTCTGATGGATGATAAACCGGTTTGTGTGTTTGATGAGGTTGCGGCTGACCAGGATCCGGTTTTCAGGAAATATTTTTATGAGACGTTCCTTGCAAAACTGAAGGGTAGTGGGAAGACCGTTATTGCCGTCAGCCACGATGACCGATATTTCCATGTTGCTGACAGGATTATAAGAATGGATTACGGAAAAGTGATCAGGGAAGGTGCATAGATGAAGGCACTGAATCGCGCGAAAATAAATAATTTTCTTGATGCATTGCGCCAACGTTTGCGGGTGTTCTTTGAACACACCAGGGGCCATTTTCAGGAGAACAGAGCACGTTGGATAATATCGGTGCTCATTTTTCTACTGCTTGTAGCTACGCTCTGGCCATCAGTTTTTGTGACCATCCATGCCGGAGAAGCCGGGGTCTATTATAAGCGTTTCGGCGGAGGCACTGTTGTTGACAAGGTTTATGGAGAGGGTTTTCATGTCATTGCACCCTGGGATATGATGACGGTATATAATGTCCGCTTTCAGATGAACCCGCATGAAATTGACGTCCTGAGCAACAAAGGTATGCAGGTACATGTAAAGATGGCGATTACGTTTAAGCCGGAATACGAAACTCTGGGGGTTTTGCACCAGAAAGTGGGGCCGGACTATTTTAACAAGATAATTGTTCCGGCAACTGAGGCTACGATTCGTAAAGTTGTTGGTAAGTACGATATTGAAGAACTGTATGCGACGCAAAAGGATATTTTACAGAAATTTACCAATGAGGCCGCTGCTTCTGCGAACGATAAATATGTGAAGATTGAGTCGCTGCAGATAACCAAGATCGAAATGCCGCCAAAAATCAAGGAGGCAATCGAGAAAAAACAGGAAGAACAACAACTGTCAGAGGCTTACCAGTATAAGCTTGAGCGTGAGAAGAAAGAGGCTGAAAGAAAAGAGATCGAGGCGAAAGGGGTTCAGTTGGCCAATACAATCATTTCCTCGTCTCTGACGGAACAGATTTTACGCTGGAAAGGGATAGAAGCCACTCTGGACGTGTCGAAATCACAAAATTCGAAAATTGTTCTGTTCGGCTCCGGGAAAACAGGTCTGCCGCTGCTGTTTGACACAAACACTGCTATTCCTACAGGCAAAGGTAAATAATGTCCTCCGGGAAAAGATTACATGTTTTGAACGTTGTGATGGTGCTTTTAAAAGCCGCACTCACTCTCATGGCGTTTATGCTGCTTGTTTCGTGTGCTAAGCATTACGACGAGGTCAAGGCGCGTCGAGTCAAAGATGTCAATAAATCTGATACTATCAACATTGCTGTGATCTGGGACAAGAATATCAATGAATCCATGCTCAGCCAGGGGATAATACTTGCGGCGGATGAAATCAATGAAAAGGGTGGGCTTTTTGGCCGTCCCATTAATATCAGGTTCTATCATGCCAGAAGCGATAAGGAAGAACAAAAACTGGCGCTCAAGGTGGCGCAGGATACTTCGAATGCCGCTGTCATAGGGCACAGAAGTTCAGAGAATGCAATTCTTGCATCGATAATTTATGAGTATTACGGCCTGGTATATTTATCGCCATCATCGTCCCGCGATGATCTGACAAATCATAATTTTCAGTATACCTTCAGAACCAATTCATCCGATCGTTTTGTCAGCTCGCAAATAGCCGCTTTTATGAAGTCGCAGGGTCATAAGAAAATTGCTATTGTTGATGATCGCAGCTTGAATGGCGATGGCATTGCCGATAACGTTATGGAATCACTTGCTGATCACGGCCTGTCAATGGTTGTCCGCCGTCAATATACCCCAGGAAAGACTGATTTCAAAAAACTATCCGCTGAACTGCTTCGTTATGATTTTGACGCTCTCTTCGTAGGAGCAATGTTGCCACAAGCCGCTGATTTTATTCGTGAAGCCCGTCAGATGGGGATTAAGCAGCGCATTTTCGGAGGCTATGATTTGGACTCGCGATCTCTGGAAAAAATTGCCGGAAACGCGGCTAACGGTACGATTGTCCCAACATCTTTCAATCTGGATCTTGATAGCCAAAAAGCGCGAGAGTTCGTGCAAAGCTTCAAAAAACGGTTTGCAAAACCGCCCGGCACACTTGCAGCTTTGGGGTACGATTCGATCAAGCTTTTACTAGAGGCTATAAAGCGCGGTAAATCGGCCGATCCGGCAGTAGTCGCATCGCATCTGAGATTTGTTAAGGATTGGGAGGGCGTTGCAGGTGGTTACTCTTTTGATCTCAAAGGTGATTTAATTAATAAAGAGAATTATTTCAAATACTTGAACCAGACTAGATTTATATATTTTGATGCTCCTGATGAGGAAGAGGATGAAGACGACACGGAATGATAGGTTGCTACTAATACTGACTGTTTTCCACGGGGTAGTTATATGATAGCTGTGATTCTTTTAGCGTATCTCGGACTCTGTTTC
>CAIMXI010000156.1 GCA_903845365.1 uncultured Geobacteraceae bacterium
AGCGCCTGTTCAATCTCGCTCCGGTTCAGCTGTGGGTTGCGGTTCGGCGACAGCAGGCATTCAGAAGTGGTCAGGATCGTCCCTAAGCCATCACTCTCAATGCTGCCACCCTCCAAGATCAAGCCGATTGTATTAAGATTCGGGAGCAGGACTCCCAGCTTTTTTAGTTGCCGAGAAATAAGGTTGTCAAGGTTGGCGGGAAACTTGAGACCCCAGCCGTTAAAACCAAAATCGAGCAAAACAGGCTTGTTATTATAATTGACGGTTATGGGGCCAAAGTCACGCGCCCAGGTATCATTATTCAGGATTTCGCAGACGGTAACTTTTGTCAGATCTACTCCGGCGCTGGCAAGGTACTCAGACGCAGAAACTGCATCCGGCGCGGTTAGCAGAACCCGTTCAAATCGACTTACCTGATAGATAATCTCAACAAAGACCAGACGGACATCATCCAGCATGTAACGCCAGTCAGTTCCTTCGTGCGGCCACGCCATCAGAACGCCATCTTGTATTTCCCATTCAGCAGGTAAACGAGGATTCACAGTAATTTTCTCCATATACTATAGAGTTCATTCAGCGGCGCGACTATAGTACATTTACCAGTCGCCATGCAAGGCAGGTTTTATTTATGATGACTGAGATGCAATTGAGACACACCACATATTAGACAGGCCGGCATATTATGTCAAAGCACAACGTACTTGACATAATATATCTTATGGGACAAAAATGGCTGGAATTTGGAATTGCGTTGTATGGAGCTAAACAAAGGATTAAGGCCTTACCCTTCAGATGGCAAAAATAATCGATTACAGCTTAAATTTGGAAGCCGATAAAAAACAGGCAAAAATTTTATCCTAATCATTCTTTATCCCTGTGAAAAAGCCTTTGAAGTTAAAAGCAAAACCTTTTATTTACCCGGGTTAGAATATCAAAACAGCCCATGCAGCGGTCCACCTCTGGTTGCCAATGCATCAATTTTGCGCTCTACAACTGGATCGTCAATTAGAGGTGGAGCATGAAAAGGTTTGATACGGGCATCAATCACCAGTGAACTTCTGCAACCCCAATGTCTGCCGTGGATTTCAGGACGAATGCCGTAGATATCTGTTGCGGGGTTTGAGCGGGTAAATGTCACCCAGAGGAAGTTGTTCAGTGTTGCAGAGATGAAACTGGAGTCATCGCATAGCACAATCAAAGGAAAACCTAAAAAATTATTACGTTCTAAATAGAAACGACATAACTCTTCAACTAATGGATCAACTTCTCCCCTCCTCTCCACTGACGGCGGCCCTTGAATGGCCATGATACCGGGTTGACATAGTGCAACAGGGCCAAACCCGGACGGCAGTTCTAGTCCGGCGGGGATCTCTGTCCCCAGTTTCTGACGCAACGGACCTGCAACTGCGATCACAACTTTAGAGCCTTCGTTGAGGCCGGAGCCGCAATAGTCAAGGGTGTCAATTGTCGTTGCCGTCTGAAAATGAAGACAGTTGCGCCAGTCTGCTCGCTCGAGAATGTGCCCCATGAATGCGGCGATATCATGAGTATGGAGAGCCGGTGCGTCCTCCTGAGCGGCGATCAGCAGGTATTTGGCGAGCGAGAGCTGCCCCTGGCCGAGAATAGCATTTGCAATCGTTAGCAGTTCCTGCGGTTGGCGTACGGCTGCATACGGCACATAGCGCTCCCTGGCAATCGCCAGCAGCAGCGGGTGGACACCGGCAGCATCAACAGCATGCACCTCTTTCACTCCTGCAACAACCGTCGGGATGAGTGGGCCAGTCAACTCATGGATAAAGGCGCCAAAACTGGTATCTTCCTGCGGCGGGCGACCAACGGTTGTAAACGGGAAGATGGCATCACGGCGGTGATAGACCGCATCGATCTCAAGATATGGGAACTCGTGAGTCAGGCTATAATACCCGAGATGGTCGCCAAATGGGCCTTCCGGAAGCGTTTTAGCAGGATGAACAACGCCACTGATACAGAAATCGGCTTCGGAATAAACCGGCAGATGTCCGGTCATCCTGGTCATTGGAAGGCGGTGCCCAGCCAGCAGGCCGGCAAAAGAAATTTCCGGCATACCTTCCGGCAGCGGCATAACCGCCGCAATAGACATGGCAGGTGCTCCGCCGAGGAAGATATTGACCCTCAACAGTTCTCCACGGGCAATTGCTTCGGCATGGTGAGCGCCGATACCGCGATGAATCTGATAATGAAGCCCGGCCTGTCTGTCTGGTTGATAGCTGTTGCCTGAAATCTGGATCCGGTACATACCGAGGTTGGAGCGGGCAAAACCGGGGGATGACGGGCTCTCACTGTAGACCTGCGGTAGAGTCAGAAAGGCTCCGCCATCGTTAGGCCAGGAAACGAGCTGCGGCAACCCCGAGAGGGTCGTTGAACATTCCATAACCGGTGCTTTAGTGGTGACGGATGGAAGGAGATGCCAGGCGGCGAGAGGAGCCTTTACATAATTAAGGGGGGTTTTGAGTAGAGAGAAAGGATTTATCTTGATCTCAACAAGACGGCGGATATCGTCAAGCGTATCGCGGAAGATGAAACGGGTTCGCTCCAGCGTTCCGAACAGATTGCCGAGCAACGGAAATCGACAGCCGGTCGCGTGTGTAAAAAGGAGTGCCGGCCCTCCAGCTTGATAGACTCTCCGATGCAGCACGCCTATTTCCAGATTTGGATCAAGCGGCAGATCAATCCGAACCAGCATTTTGTGCCGTTCAAGATCGGCCACAGTTTCCTGAAGATTTTTGTAGCCCATATCTCTGAAAACCGCCTTAAAAATATCTCGTGTTCAAAAAGGTATCAACTCACCGTCAGCGCCGCATAACCAACCACCTGACGGTTGTCGCCAGTCACGTCACCACTGCTACCGTAAGCAACCAGCTCAGCCTTTGAGGCCCCCAACTGAATAGCCGCCTCGATCATGACGGTCGCCGGTACGACTCCGCACATCGTAATCTTCTGGCTGCGGCAGACCTCCAGCAAACCTTTTCCGTCCAACGCAAGGGCTCGCTCAAGCGCCATTTCATCTTTCCGAAGAGCCGAATCCGCAGATTCATAATGCGTCATATCAGAACTGGCAACAATCAGCACATCTTCTCCGAATTCCCGAATGGCAGCGGCAATGCCATGTCCAATGTCACGCAGAGGAGCAAAATCACCATGACCAATACATATCGCCGATATTGTGACATCAGGACGTAGATATTGAAGAAAAGGGAGCTGAACTTCGAGGGAGTGTTCGCTCTTGTGGGCAATGCTGTCGATTCTGAGATAACGACCATGTTGCAGGAGAAGTTCGTTGAGGCGGGAGTTAATTATCGACCCCCCAAGCGGAGTGAGCCATTCACCATCAGGGTAAAGCGCTGCTGCCTCCCCTGCCCCATGATGATTAGGTCCGATAATCAGAACAGTACCGGGAATGGTTACCCTTCCAAAAAGCTGGCCTGCAATCGCACCGGAATAGATATAGCCTGCATGAGGGGAAATGATGCCCTTTACCGGAATTGGTGAGGTATTATCCGGTATAAGCTGAGACAAGGTGGCACGAAGTTTCTCTTCACTACCCGAATAAAATTGACCTGCTACGGCTGGTTGTCGCTGCATGGTTTACCATTCCTTTCTGTAAGGAGTGAGAACGTTACCACTCAGAATAAACATCTGTAGAATTATTCAAACGGCAGATAACTCTCCATCGGAATCACCTTATCCGGTTCAAGCTGCAGTTCCTCCTGACGTTCAAACTTCGGCTGCTCTCCCAAAGCTTGAATCTCACGAAGTGTTGGTAGTGATTTTAAATCTTTAAGGCCAAATACTTCAAGAAATTCTTTAGATGTTCCATAGATCAGCGGTCTACCAGGAATATCCTTTTTACCCAGAATACGCACTAGATGTTTTTCGAGCAGTGTTTTCAGAACACCGCCGCAATCGACGCCGCGCAGATGCTCGACTTCAGCGCGGGTAAGCGGCTGACGGTAGGCGACGATTGCCAGAGTCTCAAGGGCTGATTGAGAAAATTTAGCCGCTCTGGTTTTAATGTGGCGAGTGATGTAACTATGAAAAGCAGGACGGGTTCTGAACTGCCAACCGCCTGCCACCTCGATCAGCTCAAAGCCCCCTCCCCTACCCTGATGATATTCAACCAATCCTGAGAGAGCGGATTTAACCTCTCCCCGCTCGAATTCGGTCAGCAGGTCGCAGATACGATCCGTTGAAAGTGCGGAATCAGCGGTAAATATGAGACTCTCTATAATGGCAGACAATTCAGAATTCATCTGTATTAATTACCTCAGAGGGATCAGCGGCAACAGCGGGAACAAACCAGATTGAGCCATGCACACTCCCCTGGAAAATACGGATCAGCTTGAGACGGCAGAGCTCTAAAAGCGCTAAAAAAGTGACAATCACCCGTTCTCTGGTCAGCTCATCCTTAACTAAATCATTGAACTGTACAGTGTTATGTTCCTGAAGTTGCGAGAGAATATCATTGATGCAGTCGGCAATACTGAGCGAATCTCCCGGAGCAACGTCATGAAAGGTTTCCACTGGAATTTTAAGCAATAGAACCCGAAATGCGTCCACTAGTTCAAACAGGCTCGCTTCCAGCGGCCCTTCCACATTTTGAGCAGCAACAAGCGCCGGTTCGAAAGCTGTTCGTACGAAAACCTCCCGTCCAAGCAGTGCCCGCGCACCAAACAGCATGCCGGCGTCTTTGTACTGCTGATACTCCTGAAGGCGGCGAATCAACTCTTCCCTTGGATCTGTTTCATCAACCTCCTGATCTTCCGGTTCAACTACCGGGAGCAGTTGCCTGGATTTGATCTGCAGCAGGGTGGCCGCCATAACAAGAAAATCACCGGCTACTTCAAGGTTCAGATCTTTCATAGCCTTGATGAAATCAAGATACTGCCTAGTTATGATCGCGATGGAAATATCGCAGATGTCCAGCTCATTCTTCCTTATCAGATGCAGCAGCAGATCCAGCGGCCCGTCGAATTTATCTAGGTGTACACTATATTGCTCGTGCAGACCGTCCAGCAGCGGCAGATACTCATCGATGTGATGGTGAGACTCAACGGTCATATCAGAACTGGAGTGCAGTACGGACTTCAGCCATCACGCCGTCTGATATCAGGGATGCCTTTCGGCTCCCTTCTCGCAGCAGTTCATCGACAAAACCGGGGTTGGCGCCAAGCTCCACGCGGCGGCTTCGAAACGGCGCCAGACGCTCGTTGATACAGTCGGCCAAAATTTTCTTGCAATCAACGCAGCCAATCTGAGCAGCGCGACAGGCCGGCACAATCTCATCAAGTTTTTCCTGCTGCAGATAGAGACGGTGCAGATTGAAGGCTACGCAGACGTCGGGATCGCCAGGATCAACACGGCGAACCCTGTTGGTATCGGTTACCATCGACATAACCATTTTTGCTGTTGTTGCAGCATCATCGGAGAGATAGATCGAATTGTTGTACGATTTACTCATTTTGCGCCCATCGAGACCAGGCAGCTTTGGAGTCTCAGTCAGCAACGCTTCCGGTTCGGGAAAAACCGCGCCATAGAGATGGTTGAAGCGGCGGGCAATTTCACGGGTTATCTCCAGATGCGGCAACTGATCATGTCCTACCGGAACGCGCGTGGCCTTATACAGTATGATGTCGGCTGCCATCAACACCGGGTAGCCGAGAAAACCAAACGTAGTCAGATCCCGAGCCTCAATATTATCGAGCATCTCCTTGTAGGTCGGGTTACGTTCAAGCCAGGAAACCGGGGTAATCATAGACAGTATAAGATTCAGTTCCGAGTGATGAGGAGAGAGACTCTGCCGGAACACGACACATTTTTCCGGGTCAAGGCCAAAGGCCACCCAGTCAAGCACCATTTCGCGAATACTTTGTGCAACTCCGGCCGTATCAGCGTATTCTGTCGTCAATGAATGCCAATCGGCGACAAAAAAGAGACAATCGTAGGAGTCTTGCATCTTGACCCAGTTTTCCAGTACCCCGTGATAATGACCGATGTGCAGTCTACCGCTCGGTCTCATGCCGCTGACAACGCGTTGTTTCATGGTAAATCGCTCCTTGTTCCTATAAATCTATTATGTTATAAGTGCTTTACAAATTTATCGAAAAGTCAGGGAAATTTACATGAAGCGCCCGGAAATTGAAACCAAAATCATGAACCCACTGATCGGCACGACCATTCCGCTGCCGGCGTATGCGACAAGCGGTGCTGCTGCAATGGATTTGCGCGCTTGCCTGGAAAATCCGAGGACTCTGCAGCCTGGCGAAACCGTGTTGATACCAAGCGGCATAGCCATCAGCATTCTCGATCCCGGTCTGGTAGCGCTGCTGGTACCGCGCTCCGGCCTCGGAATCAAACATGGCATCGTATTGGCAAATACAGTTGGCGTCATCGACTCTGATTATCAGGGAGAGATTGGGATAGGAATTGTCAATCGTGGCGCAAAGCCTTACACAATAGAACCTGGAGAACGGATCTGTCAGATGTTGTTTATGCCGGTGCTACAGGCCGATTTGAGATTGGTGGCGGAATTCTGTCAGGAAAGCGAACGTGGAACAGGCGGGTTTGGTTCAACTGGAGTTTCATAAAAATCAAGTGGAGTAGAATTCTTTATATAGGAGAACCAGAGTAATGCAGTTTACCGCAATGATTCTATCGAACATTGAAGTCTCTCCAGGGTATTGGCGGATGCGCATGACCGCACCACCGGAATGTGCCACGGCAAGCCCTGGACAGTTTATCATGGTGCGTGTGAATGGTGCCATTGATCCGCTGCTGCGACGCCCCTTCGGCATCTTTGATATCGGCACGTACAGACCGTCTCAGAGCGGTGCGCAGCCGCAGCCGTTTCTGGAAATATTGTACAGAGTGGTTGGGAAAGGAACTGCAATGCTGTCAACGTTGCATAGCTCCGACCTGCTTGATGTGCTTGGCCCTCTCGGCAAAGGTTTTGCGCTGGGTAAGCCGGACGAGGAAAAACTTATAGTCGGTGGTGGAGTAGGTTTGGCGCCGCTGTATCTGCTGGCAAAAGAGCTGGTTAAAGAATCAAAAGTCAGGCTGTTTGCAGGTGGGCGTACCAGAGACGATATTCTCTGTATCACTGAATTTGAACGCCTGGGGATTGAGAGTTATACCGCCACTGAAGATGGCTCACTCGGGGAGTGCGGTCTGGTGACGGAAGCGCTTCTGCGACGACTGGACAGGCTGCAGCGAAGCGCGACTATCTACGCCTGCGGCCCTCACGGCATGCTGAACGCCGTAGCTCAAATTGCGGCTGAACGCAGCATCCCTTGTCAGGTGTCACTGGAGGGATATATGGCGTGCGGCGTCGGCGCCTGCCTCGGTTGCGTTGTCCCGGGGCGTTCCCACTCGCCGGAAACCCCTGACTTCCGTTGCGTCTGTACAGAAGGACCGGTTTTTGAATCTGGTGAACTGAAGTGGAGGGAGTGATAGATGAATTCCGTAATGAAACCTGATATGAGCGTCATTCTTGCCGGAATCATGCTCAGAAATCCGGTAATGACCGCCTCGGGTACGTTCGGCTACGGCGAAGAGTTTGCACAATATATTGATATGGAGACAATTGGCGCTTTTGTAACGAAAGGGCTTTCACTTAAGGCGCGAGCCGGAAATCCGACGCCTCGTATCGTCGAGACTCCGGGCGGGATGCTGAACGCCATCGGATTGCAGAATGTCGGTATCGATGCCTTCATCGCCAAAAAAGTGCCGTATCTCCGATCTGTCAACACACCGGCAATCGCAAATTTTTTCGGTAGCACAGTTGATGAGTACACTGAAATGGCGAGGCGCCTTGATGAAATAGTCGAGGTGGCCGGCCTGGAAATTAATATCTCCTGTCCGAACGTCAAGCAAGGGGGCATCGTCTTCGGCGCTGATCCTGGCAGTGCTGCCTCGGTCGTATCCGCATGTCGGGCGGTTACGAAGAAGCCGCTGATCGTAAAACTCTCCCCCAATGTAACAGATGTGGTGGTTATGGCGCGGGCATGTGAAGATGCCGGTGCGGATGCGTTGTCCCTGATCAATACCCTGATCGGTATGGCAATTGACCTGAACAGACGCCGCCCGGTGCTGGCCAATATCACCGGCGGTTTTTCCGGACCGGCCATTAAGCCTGTTGCCCTCCGTATGGTATGGCAGGTGGCAAAGGCGGTCAAGGTTCCGATTATCGGAATCGGCGGCATTATGAACGCGGTCGATGCACTCGAATTCATGCTGGCCGGCGCTACAGCGGTTCAGGTTGGCACCGCCAGTTTTATTAATCCGGGCGCTGCCCAGAAGATTGCCGAAGATATGGAAGCGTGGCTTATTTCTAACGGTGTCGACGACATCAAGAGCCTGATCGGCGCCATGGAAACTTGACGGGATGGTAGAAATCTGGTTGGCATTTTCGGTCGGCCTTGCCGGCAGTGGCCACTGTCTCGGCATGTGTGGCGGGATAGTTACAGCTTTGGCCTTATCGCAGCGTGATTCTGGTGCCGGACGTCGCTTTCTTTTAAATTTGCTGTACCATGCCGGTCGTCTCTGCACCTATACCCTGCTTGGCCTTATTATCGGACTGGTCGCCCGGGCAGGCCTGGTGGGCGAGCTGAAGCCTGCTGTCAAGTGGCTGTTTCTTGCCGCCAATCTCTTTGTTACCGCAATTGGGATTTTTACCGCTCTGGGGCTGCGCTCACTCGGAATTTCTGCGCTCGATGGTTACAGGTGGAGAGGACTTACTAAGTTGCTCTCCCGCCTTTCAGAGAGCAGGTCGATACCAGCAGCATTCCCGGCTGGTCTTCTGATGGGATTTTTGCCTTGCGGACTGGTGTACGGCCTGCTCATCTCGGCAGCAACGAGTGGTTCCGCAGTAAATGGAGGTGCCATGATGCTTGCTTTTGGGGTTGGCACGCTTCCTGCGCTTCTGGTCTTTGGACAGTTGGCTTCGACACTCTCTGCGCTCGGGCGTGGTGTTTTCGAGCGCTGCATGGGGGGTATCGTTGCTCTACTTGGGTCACTGGGAGTCTTGAAGGCGCTTGGCAGTATGGGTTATTTCTAGTTTTGTTGGTATTGTCACTTCTATCTAAACTCCAGGAACTGCAATGAAGTATAATCTAAGACTGCAAGGAGAAGCCATGATCAGCGCACTTGGGCGTTGGGTGCTGATTTTTTTCACCAGCCTGGCAGGCCTTGTAAAAATAATAATCCTTGCCTTCAAGAGTTTTCCCAATCCGCTTAACCCAGGTCGAGGCTCCATATTCCTTGTGTTTTTCAAACAGGTCTATTTCACCGGCTTTGAATCGCTTAAAATAATAGTGATAATCTCGCTGGCAATCGGCACAGTTCTTATAGCCCAGATTATCAGCCTCACTGGAACCGGTAATGAATCGCTCATAGGCAAAGTACTCGTCTGGGTTGTGATCAGAGAGCTTGGGCCACTTTTGACTGCTGTAATAGTTATCGCCAGGAGCGGTACCGCTATTGCGACCGAACTTGGTTTTATGAAGATAAACGGTGAAATTGATAGTATTGAATCCCTCGGCATCCCTATGGAACAGTATCTCATTTTGCCAAGAATTATCGGCGTGGCAACAGCAGTTATTATTCTCACTATCTATTTTGAAATTTTTTCGATTATTGGTGGTTTCCTGGTTGCTTCAATTGGCTGGCAAATATCGTTTGACAAGTTCTTTCATGGAATTATTTCAAGTCTTACTGTGATTGATCTTTCGGCTTCAATGGTAAAGAGTCTGTTTTTTGGCCTTTTTTTGTCGGCAGCCTGCTGCAGGCAAGGACTAAATGTTGGCAAAAGTACCACTCAAATTCCACAGGCAGCCTCCAGAGGGGTGATGCAAAGCATCTTCCTTGTCTTCATCCTTGACGGCATTATCACATATGCCTCAATCGCGTTCAGGAACCATTGAGCTATTTCATGAGCGATATAATACTGGCTGAAAACATATCTCTTGCTGAAACATCAAAAACAACCTCTTTCACGATGCAACATGGGGGTATGTACATCCTTCTAACCTCAAAGGATGAAGATGTCGCTTCTCTCACACGACTTCTTATTGGTATGGATAAACCGCATTCCGGGAAAATTGTTCTTTTCGGTTCTGACACGGCAACAATTTCAGAAACCGAACTCCATCTGATGCGCCGCAGAATCGGAGTTGCATTTAAATCCGGAGGGCTGGTTTCTAATCTTAAAGTATGGGAAAATCTGACACTACCGCTCTATTACCATCAGCGTTTGAGTCACAATGAAATCGAATCACAAGGGATTGCCATGCTTGGCCGTCTCGGATATACCGGTAAATACATGGATCTCCCAGGCCTTCTGACCATCTGCCAAATGAAGATAATCGGCATTGCCAGGGCAATGCTTATAGCCCCTCAGGTGATTATCTATGAATCCCCTCTGTATGGCCTTAATCATGAGGAAAAAATCAATTTCTTTAAAAATGCCGGCGAGTTCCACCTTGAAAAGCCTGGAAGAGTCTCCATATTTGTATCAGCAAGCCAGGAAGTAATCCGGTTTATGCCTGAAGCAGTGATTGTAGATTTTACAAAGGAGCCCACTATATGATTGTTGAAGAAGACCTGCGCTTTAAACGTCTTGAAATGAAAATCGGGATTTTTGTCGCTATTGCCATAGTTGGCTTTCTCACGCTGTTTTTTTTCATCGGGGCTGATAAAGATCTGTTTATTCAAAAATACCTTCTGAAGTTTACTGTGGAAAAGGGGACCGGTTATTCCCGAGGCATGCCGGTAAAGCTCTCAGGTTTTCGCATCGGAAGGGTTGACAAAATTTCCCTCAATGAATCGGCCATGGTAGATATCGAGGTTCAGATTGACAGAAAATATCAGAAATGGATTAAAAAAGACTCTGTAGTCAAGTTTGTCAAGGAGGGGTTGGTAGGCGACAATATTATCGAGATCAGTGCCGGTTCACGTGACTCTGAGGTCTTGAAGGACGGCGCTTTACTTGCGTTTGAAAAAACAATGGGGCTTGAAGAACTTGCCAATGATATGGCCGACAAGGTCAAACCGGTACTGCTGGAAGTTAAGGATATCATCAGTTATATCAATAATCCTGCTGGTGATATCAAACAGTCGCTTAATAATATCAGGGTGTTGAGCGCTGACCTCTCCAGCACCAGAGAAAAAGTGGATACGCTGTTGATAAACAGTACGCAGAAAATAGTGAAACTGTCCGCCGATTCCGAGTCCTTGTTGAAGACGTCCCGTGACAGGATCGATTCTGCCGGGCCGATTCTGGAAAAGGCTGACAGGTCAATGGCCGTTATCGAACAGAAGCTCCCGCAACTCCTCGAAAAGGCTTTATCCACTTTGGAACACCTGGATAAGGTAAGCAAAAACATTGAAAAAATCACCGGCGGTGTGGCTCCCAGAATTCCTCAAATAATGAATAGTGCTGAGGATACACTTCAGGGAGCAGACAAAGTCGTGAATGCTGCAAAAAATATCTGGCCGCTGAAAAGTCATATACCTGTCCCGAGTGAGCGGCAGATTGTTCCTGGAGACAGCCATGAATAATATCTTCAGAGTACCCTGTGCCGTATTATTTTTTTTCCTGATACTCGCCGCAGTAGGTTGTGCCGGAAAGGTGCCTAATTCACTGTCTGAAAGTCAAATGCAGGCGATCAGTCATAACCAGCGAGGCATTAAACATGCAGCACGGGGAGACAATCTGCAAGCACTGGTGGAATTTTCTGAGGCTCTCAAGATCAGTCGTTCCATTGAAAACAGTGAAGGGATTGTTGTTGCTCTGCTGAACTGTTCCAGAGTACATCGTCATGCTGGTGACGCTAAAGCCGCGCTTACTGCTATTAGCGGAGCAATTCCACATGCCCCGCGCCAAATGCCACTTTACGCTGAGGTTGCCTTTGAGGTGGCTCAGGTGAAACTCTTGTCTGGAAATCTCAATGAGGCATCTGAATGGGCGTCTCAAGCTGTAGCGGCTGATAATAGTTCCACTCGCGGTATGATGATTAATCTATTGGCCCGTATCCTGTTTCTTAAGGGAAATATGGCCGAGGCTGAACTAAAGGCGCAGGAAGCCTTGCTTATCAATAGAAATAATGGTGTACGTGCTGAGGAAGCTAATTCCCTCCGTACTCTGGGTGATGTTAAGGCTAAAACTAATCGTGGTGTCGAAGCAGCAGCGTACTATAATCAGGCTCTTGAGATTGATAAAGTATTAGGCAAGAGCGGCAAGATCGTTGCCGATCTCCGTGCCCTTGCCCGTCTGGCAGAGTCACTGAACGATTCAGGTCAGGCTCTGGAATTTTACTCCCGCGCTTTCGCTGCAAGCAGAGCTAACGGTGATCTCTCCGGAGCGAGTGAAGACTTGACGAAGATGTCACTTATTCATGAAAAACGTGGTGACATTGAGTTGTCTCAGCGTCTGTTGACAGAGCGTGCTAATATCTTGAAAAACATTCAGACACAACAGTAAGAATATATCTAAGGAAACCACTCATGAAAGACCCCCAGTTATCACTTGGCCTCCGCACTCTTGAAGACATCAGCTCGATTATTCTCCATTCACATGATCTGCAAGATACTCTCGATAATATCGTTACTTTGGTCGCAAAGCGTATGGGGAGCGATGTCTGCTCTATTTATCTGCTTGAAAAAGACGGTGAAACTCTTACTCTGAAGGCAACAAAAGGCCTTTCCAAAGCCTCCGTAAACCGGGTTTCCATGAAGGTTCATGAGGGTCTTTGCGGTCTCACCCTTGAAACTCGTCAGATGGTCATGACCGATAACGCACCGGCACATCCTCGCTTCAAATATTTTAAGGAGGCAAAAGAGGAACGGTTCCTTTCGTTCCTCGGTTTGCCGTTGTTCGAGCAGAAGGCTCCGATTGGCGTTATTGTCGTACAGACCCGAGAAACCCGCAGTTTCGGGGATGATGAAATCAGTGTGCTTCGCACGATCACGTTTCAGATTGGCAGCATCATTCACAACGCCCGTCTGCTTGATTCTATCAAGCATAAGGAGCAGGAGCGCGCCTGGTTCGAGCAGGAACTGGCCAAGATCAGAAGTGATTCGACTCCAGAGTCATCCAGTCGCGGTTCCGGAAAAATGAAACAGCCAACCGTCTCGCGGTCATTAAGCGGCATTGCCGTCTCAGCCGGTTTTGGCCGTGGGAAAATATACATTCTTGATCGCTTTAACGACAAGGTTATCAAGCTGGCAAAAGTAGGGACTCCTGTTGAAGAACTACATAAATTTGTTGAGGCGCTTGAAAAGTCCAAAATCCAGACCATTTACATGGAAAAACGGGTCAGTGAAACCCTTTCAGCCGATGATGCTGCGATTTTTCATACACACTTGATGATACTGGAAGACCGAAGTTTTTCTTCCAGGATAACCGATATGATTGATCAAGGTGTGGGTGCAACGCGCGCTGTTCATGATGTTGTACAGCATTATATTCAGGCTTTTTCTGCCATGGAGGATCCTTATCTGCGTGAACGCTCGGCTGATATGGAAGATATCGGACGCCGTATCATTGATGCGATCGAAGGAAACAATTCCGCAGAGGTTACCCTTAAGGAAAAGCGGATACTAGTAGCTGATGAAATTTTCCCATCCAACCTCGCGATGCTTGATCTGGGCAAGATTCTCGGCATTGTTACCGAAAAAGGGAACGCATACTCTCACGCCGCTATTATGGCAAAATCGCTAGGAATTCCTGCTGTTCTCGGTGTGCATGGCGTGATGGAGGCGGCCAACGTCAAGGATGAGATTATCGTTGACGGAACTTCAGGGCAGATTTATCTAAACCCTGATGCGGTCATCAAAAAAGAATATATTCGCCTTGAGCAAGATTACGCCGGGCGTATGAAGGAACTGGAGGGGCTCAGAAATCTGCCGGCGGTCACGACCGATGGAGTCACTATTACACTTAGCGCCAATATCGGTTTGATCTCAGACGTCAGGGTCGCCATTCTGCATGGCGCAGAAGGGGTCGGACTCTATCGCACCGAATTTCCATACATGGCGCGCACATCATTTCCCACCCGTGATGAGCAGGCGGTCATCTACCGCAAAATTCTGGAAGGTTTCCCCGGCCAGACTGTCAACATCCGCACACTCGATATCGGCGGGGATAAAGGGCTTTCATACTTCCCCTACCCTAATGAGGATAATCCGTTTCTCGGCTGGAGGTCGATTCGTGTCTCGCTGGAGCGGCAGGATATTTTCAAGGAGCAGTTGGCCGGTATATTGCTCGCGTCACGCGCCGGAAACCCGACAATTATGTTCCCGCTCATCAGCAGCCTTGATGAAATTAATCAGATCCGTGAGATTTTGACAACGGTCAGGAACGAACTTCTGCGGGAAGGGTATGACGTACCGGACTATATCCCATTAGGAATTATGATTGAGGTGCCTGCAGCCGTGCAGATCATTGATTTTTTGATTCAGGAGGTCGATTACGTCAGCATCGGCACGAATGACCTGATCCAGTACACTCTGGCCGCAGACCGCAATAATGCCGGTGTCAGACATTATTATGACCCGTATCATCCGGCGATTCTGCATTCGATCAAACGTGTTGCTGATGCCGCCAACAAAGCCGGTAAGAAAGCTTCAGTCTGCGGAGAAATGGCCGCAGATCCGTTATGTGCACTACTGTTGACCGGAATGGGTATTCGGGAATTTAGTCTCTCGGCTCCAAGTATTCCCCTAGTAAAGCAGGCTCTTCGCTCCAACAGTTTTGATTCATGCCGCCGACTGGCGCGCGCAGCACTGGCATGTCGTACCAGTCTGGATATGGGGCGCTGCCTGGCCGCTGCTAGAAAAAAGATGGTTCTGTAAGAAGTTACCTTCACTTATTCTAAGTAGAAGATTAAGTTATAGCCGAGGTAAAAATATTTTGTACGATGGGCGCCCCACATTTGCCGAGATTGATCTCTCAGCACTGAAACATAATTATGGGTTAATCCGCTCAAAGATTCCACCGGAGACTGAAATCCTTGCGGTGGTAAAGGCTGACGCTTACGGGCACGGTTTTATGGATATCAGCCGCGAACTCGAAACTCTCGGGGTCAACGCCTTTGGTGTGGCTTTTCTGGCTGAGGGGATTCAGCTCCGTAAAAGTGGCAGTGATAAGCCGATCCTTCTGCTGGGAGGTATTTACCCCGGCCAGGAGAGAAAATGTATCGGGTACAATCTTTCCACTACGATATTTTCACTGGAACAGGCACAGGCGCTTAATCAGGCTGCCTCTTCAGGCAAGCTCTTTCGCATGGCTCAGATACATCTTAAAATTGATACCGGTATGGGACGACTCGGGATTCCATACTCAGACATTCCCCCCTTTTTAAGCGAATTTAAAAAGTTACGGAATGTTGCACTCGAAGGATTGATTTCCCATTTTGCCAGCGCAGATGAGCTCGATGAATCCGGTCTAAGCTTCACACAACTGCAGGCCGAACGCTTTGCCTGGGTACTAACTGAAATTCGTACCGCAGGCTTTAACCCGCGATATATACATATTGCCAACAGTGCTGCGGCACTTCAGTGCGATATTCCAGGATGCAATCTGATTCGTCCCGGGATAGCGATGTATGGCGCTCTCCCATCATCTGATTTTCAGGGAAAACTTGAACTGAAACCGGTCATGCGTCTCAAAAGCCAGATAGCGATGCTTAAATGGATCGACCCGGGAACTACCGTCAGCTATGCGCGTCGATTTACTGCGGGCCAACGCACACTGATCGCCAGTGTACCGGTCGGGTATGCCGATGGCTATCCACGTTCACTCACCAATCGGGGCGAAGTATTGATTCGTGGCAAGCGTGCCGGAGTCGTAGGCACTGTCTGTATGGATTGGATCATGCTCGATGTCACCTCGATTGACGGGGTAGCAGTAGGAGATACAGTCACCCTCATGGGGCCGGATGATTCCGGTAACTGTATTCATCCGGAAGAGTTGGCTGCCTGGGCCGATACTATCCCATATGTTATCTTCTGCGGAATAAGCAAGCGGGTGCCACGGGTCTATATCCACAGATAACACCAATAGTCTTCTGCCTGAAACCATTCGGAAAACATTTGGAATTTCTGTCCAAGGTATGCTACAAGCTATCCCTTTTTCAGTTAAACAACCTCAGCAAGGAGCAGGGCATGGCAAAAATCACCAGGACACTGATCAGCGTCTCTGACAAAAGCGGCATAATTGAATTTTCCCGACAGTTGGCAGGGTACGGTGTTGAACTACTCTCTACAGGGGGAACCGCCAAGCTGTTGCGGGAGGCCGGTTTGACTGTCAAGGATGTTTCCGAGTTCACAGGATTTCCGGAAATGCTCGATGGGCGGGTGAAAACCCTGCACCCCAAGGTGCATGGCGGTCTACTCGGGATGCGGTCTAATCCGGAACACGTCGCCAAAATGAAGGAGCATGGCATCGAAAATATCGATATGGTGGTTGTCAATCTATACCCCTTTGAGGCGACAACCGCCAGAGAAGGGTGCCATCTTGAGGATGCCATTGAAAATATCGACATAGGTGGGCCGACCATGCTCCGTTCGGCAGCCAAAAACTATCCGGACGTAACCGTATTGGTTGACAGCGCTGATTATGCACAGGTGCTTGAGGAGATGAAAGCTTCAGCCGGCGCTGTTTCTCCGAAAACCAATTATGCTCTTGCGGTAAAGGTGTTTCAGCACACTGCAGCATATGACGGCGCGATATCCAATTATCTTGGGTCTCGGCTGAAAGGTGAAGTGGAGGAATACCCACCGACATTTACATTACAGGTAAATAAAGCCCAGGATCTTCGTTATGGTGAAAATCCTCATCAGTCGGCAGCATTCTATGTCGAAAAACAGATCTCTGAGCCATGCGTTGCCAATGCCGTTCAGCTTCAGGGTAAAGAGCTCTCTTTCAACAATATCATCGATCTTGATGCCGCCATTGAAACCGTCAAGGAATTTGAACAGAGCGCAGCAGTCATTATCAAACATACCAATCCATGCGGCGCCGCTCTTGCCGATTCACCACTGACCGCTTACCTCAAGGCTCGTGCATGCGATCCGGTTTCTGCTTTTGGCGGCATTGTCGGTTTCAATCGCAACGTTGATGCGGAAACTGCAAAAGAGCTTACCTCCACATTTTTGGAAGCGGTCATAGCTCCTGGATACAGCGAAGAGGCTCTGGCGATATTTACCGCAAAAAAGAACGTCCGAGTCATGCAGGTGCCGCTCCTTGACCACTTCATTGCAAAAGGCTTCGACCTGAAGCGAGTGACCGGCGGCATGTTGCTGCAAGGCCGTGATCTGGGTATGGTCAAGGCACTCGATTGCCGTGTGGTGACCGAGCGCACGCCTACGGCTTCAGAATACGAAGCGCTTGATTTTGCCTGGCGCGTTTGCAAACATGTGAAATCGAATGCCATTGTCTTTAGTAACCGTGACCAGACGGTCGGTATTGGTGCCGGCCAGATGTCCCGTGTTGATTCATCAAAAATTGCCATACAGAAGTCGCTGCTCCCGACCAAGGGAACGGTGCTCGCCTCGGACGCCTTCTTCCCCTTCCGTGATGGAGTTGACGCCGCAGCGGAAGCAGGTGTAACCGCCGTTATACAGCCCGGCGGCAGCGTTCGAGATGAAGAAGTTATCAAAGCCGCGAACGAACATGGCATCGCAATGCTGTTTACCGCCATGCGTCATTTCAGGCATTGAAATGCAGGATGAGAGATGAAAGAAAATCAGGGGTGAATCTAATATGAAAATACTTGTAATCGGCGGCGGTGGCCGCGAACATGCTCTAGTCTGGAAAATTGCCCAGTCCCCTCTTGTCTCAAAGCTGTACTGTGCCCCCGGTAATCCTGGAACGGCCTCGCTCGCCGAAAATCTGCCTATTGCCATTGATCAACTGGATAAACTGTTGGCCTTTGCCTTTGAAAACAAAATCGACCTTACAGTTGTCGGTCCCGAGCAGCCACTGTCACTCGGCATTGTTGACCTGTTCGAGTCCCACGGACTTAAAGTGTTCGGTCCGTCGCAAAAAGCAGCGTACATTGAGGGAAGCAAAGCCTTTTCAAAAGACCTGATGCAAAAATACCAGGTACCAACCGCTGCATATGGCGTGTTTACCGATCAGGCCGAGGCAGAGGCTTTCATCAAAAGTACCGGAGCGCCTATCGTTGTTAAAGCTGACGGTCTGGCAGCGGGTAAGGGTGTCATCATTGCGCAGACATCCGAGGAGGCTATTTCGGCGGTTCGAGATATGCTCAGCGGTAATGCATTTGGGACTGCCGGTGCGCGAGTTGTTATCGAGGAATTTCTGACCGGTGAAGAGGCTTCATTTCTGGTTATCACGGATGGGAAAAATGTCATTCCTCTTGCCAGCGCTCAGGATCACAAAGCCATTTTTGATAACGACCGGGGCCCGAATACTGGCGGTATGGGTGCATATTCCCCGGCACCGGTAGTCTCTCATGTGATTCATGAAAAAGCCATGCAGCAGGTTATTCACCCGATAGTTGACGGCATGGCTGCTGAAGGACGTCCGTATCGCGGAGTATTGTATGCCGGTTTAATGGTAAAGAATGGCGAACTGAAAACTCTTGAATTTAACGCCCGTTTCGGCGACCCTGAGTGTCAGCCGCTTTTGATGCGGATGAAATCTGACATTGTGCCACTCCTGCTCGCCGTCGCCAAAGGAGATCTTGGGGGAATGGCAATTGAATGGCACGACAAGGCTGCTGTCTGCGTCGTCATGGCTTCAGAGGGATATCCGGGAGATTACAGAAAAGGTGAGTTGATTTCCGGCCTGGAGCAGGCTGCTGAGGTAGTTGATTTACACGTTTTTCATGCCGGTACTGCAATAAAAGATGGAGCCTGTGTCACAAACGGTGGTCGGGTGCTGGGTGTCACTGCAGTCGGGTCTACAGTTAAAGATGCCATCAACGCCGCCTATCAAGGTGTTTCACGAATTAACTGGCCGGGCGTTCAGTATCGAACCGATATCGGCAAAAAAGCGCTTGAGCGTCTATAAATTCGCTGTTGAATAATTGGTTTGAGGTGAATATATGAACATTGTTCCGCGTGTACTACTAATGATGGGAAGTGATACTGACCTGCCGATTATGCAGGAAGCTGCCGATATACTGAAAAAATTTGCTGTACCGTATGAGATGAGAATTTCATCCGCGCATCGTTCACCGGAACGCACCATGGCTCTTGCCTCGGAAGCCGCCAGCAGAGGGGTGCAGGTAATCATAGCCGGTGCCGGGATGGCTGCACACCTGGCGGGAGTCGTTGCCTCACACACGATTCTGCCGGTTATCGGTGTGCCGATGCCAGGCGGGGCACTGAACGGTGTTGATGCCCTGTATGCAACGGTACAGATGCCGGCGGGCATTCCGGTGGCAACAATGGCTATAGGGAAAGCAGGTGCAAAAAATGCCGCTCTGTTTGCAATTCAGATTCTTGCCCTTACAGACCGTTCTTTTGCAGACTCCTTAATGCGCTTTAGAGTAGATATGGACAAGGCACTGGAAATAAAGGATGCCGAATTGCAAGCCATCTGAGGTGTGTACCTAGATTTTGGTAAATTTGCGCATTCATCATAAAATGTGATTGACTTATTTACATGCTACATGATAGATAACGCTTCGCTTTTGTAGGTACCCATTCCCCTTTAGCTCAGTTGGTAGAGCAGGTGACTGTTAATCACCTTGTCCATGGTTCGAGTCCGTGAAGGGGAGCCAGTTTATCAAGTCTGATTACGCTGAGACAGGTAGTCAGGCTTGTTTTTTATCGTGCATTGCGGGAATAACTCAGTGGTAGAGTGCAACCTTCCCAAGGTTGAGGTCGCGAGTTCGAATCTCGTTTCCCGCTCCAATAAAAACAAGGGGTTAGCCAGTAATGGTCAGCCCCTTTTTTTCGTTTTGTGCTAATTGTGTGCTAATTGACATGGAAGAGTTTAGAACATTGACTGCGCTTGTCAGGTGGTTTGGCGCAAGGTGAGAATAGCGGAGGGTCATAGTCAGGCTCTTGTGCCCCATCAGGCGGGAAACAGTGGTAATGTCAACGCCACCCATTACAAGGTGACTTGCGAAGGTATGGCGCAAGGAGTGGAAAACAAAGTCATGTATTCCGGCTTTTCTGCAAGCAGTATTGAAAGAACGCTTTACATCTCCGAACCTGTTTCCTGTTTCTGGATCATGGAACACATAAGGAATATCAAGCCGCCTGGTCAATCCCTTCAACATTTCCCGTAACGTGTCGTTAATAGGTATCTGCCGCCCTTCGCCGTTTTTTGTCTTGATCAAATTGATAAAGCCATGCTTCAGGTCTAAATTCTCCCACTTCAACGAAAGAATTTCATCCTTCCGGCATCCAGTGTTCAAAGCAAAGATGATGATAGGTTTCAGGTGAGCTTGCTTCTGTTGAATAGTTTTTCCTGTGATGCTTACAACATTTGAGGAACATGCATCAAGTAAAGCCTGAATCTCTTCAGCACATAGAAAGTGGTCGCGCCGCTTACTCTCCTTGAACATCTTAACTTTGTGTACCTGCTTACAAGTCGCTTCATTCACCATATTCCAATCAAGTGCTTTCGTGAACATTGCCTTGATAGTTGCAATCCGTCTGTTCACTGTTGCCTGTGCTATCGGCTCCCGTGGTATTGCAGTACCTTTCAGGGGTGTTCTCTTTGTTGTCAGTAGTCGAGTCTGATACTTCTCGAGGAGTTGTGTGGTGAAGTTCTTCAGGGGGAGATTGCCGAAGTCTTTGACAAATATCTTCAGCATGATTTCTGTGTTACGAAGGTTTTGCGGATTCCGACAAAATGGTAAATATGCGTCTACCAGTTCCTTAAAGGTATAATTCTTGATCTTCACCACTTCCTGCTGCTCACCTTTGACAACATCAGCCTGCCGAAGCTTCAGCAGGTCTTGTGCCGCTTTCACCTTGTCGCTTTGTGTGCTTTCCCGTACCTGCCGCCCGTTGGTGTCAGTGTAACGAATCCAATAAATGCTACCTCTTTGAAAGATTCCTTTGTGCTTTGCCATGTGCTTTTTCCTTTCCCGTTTCCGTAGTCTTTTCGTCCAAACAGCTTAATAGCCGCTTGATTGTTTCGCTGGGTGTCTTGTATCCATTCATCAGTTGGAATACATAACTTCTGGTTACTCCCAGCGTTGCCGCCATGCTGTTACCCGTCAGGCCGTGGCGTTCCTTGAAGCCCTTTATCTCTTCTGGTGTCCATTCCATTTATTCACCTCCTCTCTGTTTGATATGATTCAATATAGTGTACTCAGTACATCAATGTCAACAGGAAAGTGATAATAAAATCAATTAGCACAATATTTAGCACAAGGCATATTCAGGCTTTATATTTCAACTACTTACGAATAGATTACAGGATTAATAATCCTGCGCCCTACCCTACCCTTTCAATTTCGGATATGGTGAACAGGTCGAAGGCATCGACTGTTCAAGTATCCATGCGTCAATCTCCTTGCGCTTGAATCTGGGATACTTGCCAGCATGAAAGTGTGGTATCGACTTGAACTGTACCTGTTTGTATACCCATGACGTGTTGACCTTCAGCATTGCCGCCAGTTCTTCAACGTCCATGATAACGCTGTCAGCCTTGCCAGCAGGAACAATGCCTTGAAGCCTGCTACATACTGCCGACACAATCCGTTCTATGTCCTGCTCTTCGATCTGTATAATCACGGCTGTGATTCCCTTCTTTGTGTGGTGTATTTGTGCAGATAATTTCATGCTGATTTTGTGGAAATTGGAGGAAATCGCGCCTCATCCTACCTATATCCTACCTTTTGAAAATGACACATAATAAAATCAGATAGTTAGATATAATTTCTTAGTATACCTTGTACTAATACACTCAATTTCCTACCTATTGTTACTGATAGTAAGGTAAGCTGCCAGCCCTGCCGCCTGCTCCCCCCTGCGCGTTTGCTTTCTATCACCACAAACACGCGAAGGCGGGGGGAGGGGTATTTGACGGGGGCAGGAGTCAGCTTTTTTTGAATGATTCTATACTGTTACCTATCTTTACGAAAAAAGTTATCAACTGGTTTTACCCTGGAAGCAATGCCACCAAAGCTCTAATATCGACCTCAGTGACAACATTGAGTTCAACAGGAGAATAGTCACCCGATATTTTAAAGGCTTCAGTCAGAGCCTTAAGGCTCAAATGAGGGTCAGGATTATCAACGTGGCTCTTCAGCTTGCGGATTTTATAACCACGGGTCAGGCCGCAATCATTGCAAAGCTCTTCAATGCTCCCGCGAATGTCATCTATTGCCATCAGCTTTTTTCCGATCTGCTTTGCTGAATCCCTTGTGGTGCAATCATACGTTTCAAAAGCCGCCGCAGTTGGTGACATACCAGAAGCGACACGTTGAGAGAAAGCCGCCTGTTGTGGGGTCAGGTCGTCAAGCTTGCTGGGTGGTGGAGGCTTCAAGCGTTTCAGGCGTTTGGAAATTGCATATTGTGAACATCCGAATTCAGCCGCGATTTCAACTTGAGATAAGTTCTGTGCCGCTAATTCAAGTAAGCGAGTGTCATCAATCTTGCGTGGTTTCTTCATGTTGTGGGTTCCCTCCGCTGGGATAGTTTTTGAATGTTTTAGTTTTCAGGTAATAGTGATGTATGCCCTTGATGTAGTTATTCGCTGTCAGTGGTCGTGGAAGCACTCACAGAAGCATCGTTTTTGTGTATCAGCCGATTGAATGGAAGTTCCGCGCCGCTGTTCTGCTGTGTTGCTGTCGTTTTTTTACTCATGGGTGATACTCCTTTTTATTGTCGGCTCTTTGGCCGTTGGTTGCCGCCGAGGCGGATTAAAGCTCTTGCCAGGTAATCGTTCCGCAGTTGATCTGATAAAATTCCTTCCCATCATCCCAGACTTGAACATTCAGCCCAGCTATCAGTTCAAGCAGTTTTCCGAAGGTGAAGAGGGCGATTTTCTTTGTGGTTCCGTTGTAGACAAAAATCATTACAGGCATTTTTTCTTTCCATTGCCGAAGAGCCGTTATTGATTCAAGCTTGATCTTTAAGCCGTGTTGCCCGCAGGCTTTTACCTCAAGCAGAAAGTATTCACCTCCTAACTGCTTGCAGATATAATCAGGTTTCAGCCGCAGGTGCTTTGCCAGCTTCATAGCTTCATTCATGGTGGTGTTGCTACTGTCGAGGCCGTATCGCTGGAAGTGGTAATTATTCCGATGAAGAAACTGTTCAGCCGCCCGTTCAGAGTCTTTGCCTGAATACCTCATGCGCTCCCTGGTGGAACATTCGCTGAAGTTGCCTATCTCGTAATTGCCCATTATTTTGATCTCCTCTATCGGCATAAATGCCCGTGGTGGTTGCAGTTAGGTAGCAAGGCATAAAGTTGTTCATAAACAATATCATACGCATAACAGCCGCATATCATCGGGTGACGGCATTCAGTCTCCCAGCCGACAAGCCGCGATACTTCAGGCTTGACCTTTTGATACCAGTGTTCGTTTGCACAGAATCCCTCTCCGTCTGCTACTTGTTGCACCTGCTCCCATAATTCCAGCAGGCGGGGTTCATAGATTGTCAATTCATCGTAGCTGGGTCGCATCTTCAGTTGCTGTTTCCGGCGGGTCATTTTATTAGTCATCACCATTCTCCTATCAAGTCAGGGGTTAAATTCCCGCCTGTTTTTTCTATACAATCAATGGGGTTTTCCCGAAAAAACCCCCTATGTAATAGGGGAAGACGGGAAGACTGTTTTCTTTAATAATATCAAGTGGTTGCAATCTTCCCGCCTTCACGGGAAAACCAAAAGCGGGAAAACCACTCAAGCCCAGTACTGGTGCGGGTTTACAGTCTTCCCGAGGGGTCGGGAAAACGCGGTATTCCCGGGAAGACGGATTGAACGGGAAAACCAAACGGGTTAAAATACGCATTGAATCCCTCCCGTTTTTGTGATTGAAATGCGTTCCTGCGTTTCCAAATCTTCAACCATTTGTTCAAGGTTTTTCCGTGACACTTCCCTCAATTCAACTGGTAATTCCTTCCGGCGTTTGAACACTCCATGCTCCCCTGATTTAAAGAACGGGATATTAGAAGCCGCCGCCTGTCGGATTACGCCGACAAGTGCAGAAAGCAGTTCTTCAGGGTCGCGCCGTTTCAAGTCGTGTGTCCGATCTTCTAGCAGGCCGTATTCATTTCTGATAAAGGTGGTTATGTGGCGGGATTCTGCCGAATTGCTTTTGACGATTGCGCCCTTGACGATCAAGTTACTTTGCCACTCAAGCCCGAGGTCAGCCGCAATGCGCCGCGATTCCTTATCAGGACAAGGCCACAAAGCATAAGCTCCCCGCAAGCCGTCAACGATTGCAGTTGTTCCCCTAATTGCTTCTCTTGCTTGCAGTGGTGTGGTGATTTCACTGGAAGGCTTGCGCATGTGGTGAGGGGTCAGAACTGCTGAATCCGTTACAGTAGCAAGCTCTTGAAGCACTCCCGCGCAGTATTGCCCTGCCGCAGGGTCAGCATTGAAGTCGCATTGAAACAAGCCCTGCATCGTGTCGAATACAACAAGTTTCAAATCTGGAATGTCGATAAGCTGTTGACGGATGTCTTTATAAAAGGCCGTGGTTTCAAAGCCGCCCTTACCAGAAATAACAAGGGGACGTGTGCCGCCTGCGTCAGCTAGGGAAACAAGAATCAGCTTATCAGGGTATTTGAAGCGCAGGCCGTTAGGGTCGAGGTCTGCAATGCGCTGGTGGTAGGTTTCTTCCGAATCTTCACAGGACATAAGAACGGCCGTTCCGTTTTCCGTGACTGTGCCGCCGAAGGATTGAGGCCGGATGAATCCACGACTAAAGGCAATATTCTTTGCAAGTTCCAGTGTCAGAAAGCCTTTGCCGATTTCTCCCATACCTGCAAACATATAAGCCGCGCCCTGCTTGAAAACGTTGGCAACAGCCCAGCGAATAGCAGGGGGAGTGCCGATAAAGCGGGAAGCGTGGAAGTCAGATAGTTTTATGAATCCTGCAGAGTCAGCGTGTGTGCTGTTGGTGGTGGAGTCGCTGAAGCTGAATGACTGGAAAGGTAAGCCAGCCGCCCGCCGCTTGCCGTTAATTGATTTCATAACGGATTGCACGAAGCGAAGAGCGTTTGATTGAACGTCACCACTTCTCATTTGCACGTCATGGGTATCACTGAATAACGCGCCGTTCTTAGCATCGAACTGAATCAGCCCTTGCAGAAAGGTGCTGAAATTCTCCCCTGCTTCCAGTGCCGCCGCTGTGATCTGCTTCAGCTTATGATTGCGCCCGAGGTCATCGCCTGCACTTGTTCCAGCATTGTCAGCCGCGCCATAGGACAAGCCAGCAAAGGGAACGCCGCCTGATAACTCCTGAAGATATTCAACATTAACGAACACGGATAACCTCCCCGCCGTCAGAGTATCCCGAGAAGGCCGCGCCCTTGTGCGCTGGTGGATATGAAGGAACGTAGAACGCCCGTGACAATTCAAAGCAGGTCGCGTCAATATTCGTATCCGCGCCGCCCAAAAGTTCAATAATGCCATTCACCACAAACGGCCATTCCTGAAGGGTAGCTGTTCGCGCTAATGGAATAATCAGCCGCCATTTAGGAAAGTCTACTGTGTTGCTATGTGTGGAGTGGTAGAAGAACGTCAGGCCAGAAAGATTATCGAAGTGATCTTCTGGAAGTGTCGGACTGTCAGAACATTTATCAAGCTTCTTGCCTGCCAGGTCACGCGCTTCATTATCAAAGTCGATAACAGCCGCCGTCATGCCGATAACGTTTGCATCTAACCTGTAGAGGGTCGCGCCGTATGCCGCGCCAGAATACATGCTGACTGAATCCTTCTTGAGTTCTTGCACATGCTCTGTGAAGAGCTTGACTGCATCAGTGAATGGTAGCTGTCGAGGAGTTAAGCTGTCAGGCTTGTAGACGCTTGTCAGAGTGGTAATGATTATTTGTGCTGGGTCGTGTCGCATGGTGCTTGCTCCTAAAGTCGTATTCGTTACAATAGGGTGAAACGGCTGTTATCGTGCTGGTCGCATTGACAACATTTGTGATCTGGCCGTTTTGACGCAGGTTGAAAACGAACTGACAGGAACAAGTTCATCAGCCGCGAAGCGTTCAAGCAGGTTCATAACTTCTTCAGTCATGGGTGCATTGAAAACTACTTTGCCGTTTGACAGTGATTGCTGAATTTCGATCTTGTGAAGCTTGAGGAATCCTACTTGCGAGATGTCCATCAGGGGGAATGTTGCGGGGGTGAATATCTTTTTCATTGTGTGGCTCCTTTTCGTTTACGTTGGAGCCACTTTATTTCATTGCAATTACAACATCAAAATAAGCACTATTTCTTTGAAGTCGCTGTTTTTAATGCTGATTTCATTCGTATCTTTTCAACAAGTCCGATTTTATTTAATCCGCTTACAAGTTCTTTACCCGTCTTTTTTCCAACATAGAAATCATCTGAAAGCTCATCAGCCTTTATTTTATGGGTGTTTGCCGCATCTATGTCCCGAATAGTAGCTTCCGACTTTCCATACTTTTTTGACAATTCTTTTTTTGCCGTATTGTAAGAAATGCCCTGTTTCCGGCATTCTTGAAACTCATCTGCTATTCTGCGCTGAAGATCATTTTCTTCAGATGATTTTATTTGTGGCTGTTGTCCCTGTTTGTGAAATATCCATTGCCCGTATTCATCACAGAATTTCTGTTGTAGAAAATCAGCTAAGCGTTCCCATGTTGGCTGTGCAATGAATTGAGCGTTACCATTGCGTAAGTGCGCTATAATCGTCTGGCAGTTATTCCCAAAAATGATTTCTCCTGAAAGATGGTCGTTGAAGTCCTTCAGAAATTGTTCTTCTTCAGAGAGGTCTGTCATCTCTTCAACTTCTGGAATTGTAACTGATTCCGATACGCTGTCAGGATAAAGAGCTTTCAGGAGTTCAAGCCCGTTCATGCCTACTGTGTAGACTGTTTCAAGCTTGTGATATGGCAAATACGCATCAGGGAAAACGTCCATAATTCGCGCATGTATTTGTCGGGCTGTTCGTGTCTTGACGCAAAGAATGTCATCAAGCAATTCAAGCTGATCTTCATCATGCAATAATGCTCTCATATCCGTTCCTTATCCGTTTTCGTTGTCCCTGTGACAGCCCTTGGAGGCCATCACAGGGAATAACTCTTTGTAGTCTATAGTGATGGTTACACCTGAGACGTAGCAAGTTCAATCTGATCTGCAATGTCAGCGAGAAGATAATATAATCCGTTGCCCTCTGGCAATGTTTCAGATTCGTTCGAGGCAATCAAAGCAGATATATATTGTAGCTTGGCTATTTCGTGGTTGATCATATCAAGAGCGTGTATCTGTGTAGGTGTTCTCATGGTCATTCTCCTTTTGGGTTTGTGTGCTGATTGTGCTAAAAAGTGTGCTACATTTGGGAGCGTTTCAGGCATACAGGGGAGAAATGCAGGTTATGATGTATCAAATAAAATCAAGTAGTTCAGACAGGATGCAACAGCAGAAGGGTTATAGCGTTCCCTTCCCAAGGTTGAGGTCGCGAGTTCGAATCTCGTTTCCCGCTCCAAATAATTCAAGGGGTTACGGTGTTTTTTTCCGTAACCTTTTTTGTTGTAATTGGTTACCGTATCCTCTCACGTATCCTCTGATAGCTTTGCTACGCCCTATAAATAAGACCGCCTCTGATATTATCATGTAATCTTTATCCTGCGTGTTTCAGTTCATCTTCTCTTCCTGCTCCAGTATTGGTAACAGTACCGACACCACAGTGCCGTTTTCGGGCACGGAAACCACAAAAAGTTGCCCTCCGATCAATTCTGCACGCGCACGCATAATTTTCATCCCCCAGCCACTCCCTTCCTGAACAGGCGAAGAGGATGCAGCTGTGCGCCCTTTACCTTCATCAACAACTGCGAGTTCGATGACAGTGCCATCAAGATGCAGCTTGATTGTAACAATCAGCGTTTCAGCGTGTTTTGCGGCATTCATGAGCGCTTCCTGGGCAATTCTGAATAGAGCCGTTTCTTTTTCCTCTTTCAGGCGGGGGAAATGCTCATCGGCCTCAAAAAACACCGCTATGCCGGTCTGTTTTGAAAAATCATCTGCGTACCAACGCAGAGCTGGCAGCAGACCAAAGTCATCAAGTGCTGAAGGTCTCAGGCCGTTCACGATGTCTCTGAGGCTCC
>CAIMXI010000157.1 GCA_903845365.1 uncultured Geobacteraceae bacterium
CCGTTTCGCGATATTAAAGGAGAATAGGCCGCTTTACAGACAAATTGTCCCAGACAGGTTTGGGGAAAGTTTCAACGGGCACTCGGGAGGTACGCAGGACAAACTGGCTTGGCCTTCATGGCAGAGCTAAGGACGTTACACGTGTCATCGGTTGTTGGAACGGGCGGTCATTACATTGGACGATGGTACGATAATCACACCGGCCTCCAGAATCTATATGGCAGCTACTGCAAATACTCGTGGCGATGGTCAGGGCGGCGATGTCTACACCGCCACCAATATTTTCAACATGGCGTCTTTGAGCAGATTTGAACGCTGGGAAATGACCTATCCCAGCGCATTCGTGGAAGAACAGATTCTTGAGAACAGTTTTAATGGCAAATTGCAGTCCAGTATTTTGAAAAATATGGTGAAAACTGCTGCTGACATTAGACGTGCGTATCAGGATGGCAACTGTCCCGGTCCAATCTCCATTCGTGATTTACTCAGATGGGGCAGAAAGTTGGTACAGGCCTGGCACAGGACTGATGTTGCACCGTTATATCATTCATTCGACAAAGCGTTCGGCAACGGAGTTGATCCACATGTCAGGGCGATGCTGCACACCTTGATACAAACCCACTTCGGCGTAGCTGCACCGCAGATTGTAGGAGTAGTGCCATGATACCAAATATCCATCCACACACGATTTACGCTGCTCATCTAAGGGCATCATCAGTCTCTGGTGGTAAGGAGTGGGTTGGCACCGTCACTTCAATGGGCGAAATTCACACTTATTGGGGTAAGACCGGAGCAATCAATCATCATGCCGCCAAACCAGGTGACGCCTGGGGACTCAACAAAATCGTCACTCAGAAGACACAGGGAAAAGACAAATACGTCCTGATTGATGAGTACGACCCGCAAAAAGGGTGGAAAAGTCAGATTAAACTGAATCCGAATCCAAATCCAAGTCCGAATCCTGTTAGGCGTTCATCACCACCTGCACCTGCACCACTCGTTGACTGGAACAATGAAGTGGCTCCAGACGCTTCTATCAAATGGGATTTCTAACAATCTAAAATAAAAGGAGAATATCAGATGAAGACACAAGCCATACTCGAAAAGATGATCCTTGTAGTATTAAACATTTCGCTCTGGCAAGGAAGAAAAGCGTTGAAAATGTCTGACCTTGCCTCAAATGGTATCGACGTTGACAAACTGCCGCCAGGAACCCTTGCGACACTCGGTAGTAAACGTATCATATCACCCGATGCTGTAAAGGTTTTCAAGACGCTCAAGCGTAATGCCAAAAACCTTTGCATGAAAAACGGTGTGCGTTTTGCTGGCGATGGTTATGCGGTTCCGAGAGAAAAGGTTGAAGAACTAAGCATCGCATTGATGCAACTCAAAGGTGAATTTGAGGTCGCCAAAGTCCATTTTATGACGGTATATGCTGAGGAAATAGAGAAATGGATTTCCTCAAATCAGCCAGAATGGGCACCGATTATCCGTGCCGCTGTCGATTCACCAAGCCATATTCAGAAGGCCATTTCCTTCAACTATTCTGCTCTTGATGTAAAGGCACCCGAAGAAATAGAGGAGAATGGACTCCATGAAGAGATCAGTAGTCTGTACGGTCAAC
>CAIMXI010000158.1 GCA_903845365.1 uncultured Geobacteraceae bacterium
AGCAGAGTTGCCAGCCGGGATCGAGATGGTTATGCCTGGTGACAACGTTGCGATGACCATTAATCTGATCACGCCGATTGCCATGGATGAGGGTCTGCGTTTTGCCATTCGTGAAGGTGGCCGTACCGTTGGAGCAGGCGTAGTTGCTTCGATTGTTGAATAATTAAAGTTACGTTACGAGGTTATAAATGCAGAGTCAGAAGATTAGAATTCGCCTTAAGGCATATGATCATAAATTACTTGACGTTTCTGTCGGCGAAATAGTTGATACGGCAAAAAGAACAGGTGCTCGTGTTGCCGGACCGATTCCATTGCCGACCGTAATAAATAAGTATTGTGTTCTTCGCGGACCTCATGTTGATAAGAAATCTCGTGATCAGTTTGAAATTAGAACACATAAACGCTTAATAGATATACTAGACCCGACACAGCAAACAGTAGATGCCCTCATGAAGCTAGATTTATCGGCTGGCGTTGATGTTGAAATTAAACTGTAACAGCTACTACGACCTATAGGACTGAATATGATGAAAGGTATCATTGGAAAGAAACTGGGCATGACCCAGATATTTCTTGAAGACGGAACAAGAGTACCGGTTACAGTAATTCAAGCTGGTCCTTGTTATGTTGTTCAGAAAAAAACGTCTGCTTGTGATGGTTACTCGGCTGTACAGGTTGGTTTCGAGTCGATTGCCGCTGCAAATGTTAATAAGCCGTATCTTGGTCATTGTATTAAATCTGGTCACGGTGTTTTCAGGCATCTGCGTGAATTCAGAAACGACCAGGCAGATGCAATGAATGTTGGCGATGAAATCAATGTCGCTGAATTTTCAGCCGGTGATGTGATCGATGTAACTGGCACCAGCATTGGTAAGGGCTTTCAGGGCGTTATGAAGCGCTATAATTTCAAGGGCGGTCGCGCATCACATGGTTCGCGCTTTCATAGAGCACCAGGATCTATCGGTGCATCCGCTACCCCGTCGCATGTTTTTAAAAATAAGAAGATGCCTGGTCAGATGGGCAACGCAAAAGTGACAGTACAGAAACTGAAAATTTTACGCGTTGATGCAGCAGATAATCTTCTGTTGATCAAGGGTGCCGTACCTGGTCACAAAAATTCGATTATTATGATCAATAAGAGTGTTAAAGCTTAGTACTTCGGGAGTTTGTGTATGCCTTCAATTGCAGTTTATAATATGAGCAAACAGCAGGTCGGTGAAGTTCAGCTTTCCGATGATGTGTTTGATGTAGAAGTAAGAGAGAGCCTTATACATCAGGCGCTTCGTATCCAGCTTGCAAACCGCAGAGCCGGAACCGTAGCCGTAAAAAACAGATCAGCAGTCCGTGGTGGTGGTAAGAAGCCTTTCAAGCAAAAAGGTACAGGGAATGCTCGCCAGGGTTGTAGTCGTGCTCCCCAGTATCCTGGTGGCGGCGTTGCCTTCGGACCTAAACCAAAGGTCTATAACCTGAGCATGAATAAAAAAGCGCGATCTGCCGCTCTTTGTTCGGTACTGACCTATAAACTTCAGAACAACAATATAACTGTTCTGGATAAAATTGAATTCGCAAAAGCATCAACTAAAGATTTTGTTGGATTTCTCGGTAAATTTGATCTCAGCAAATCTTTGATTGTTACGGATGAGTTTAATAATAATTTATTCTTGTCAGCTCGCAATGTACCACATATTAAAATGTTGAAACATGATGCTTTAAATGTTCACGACATGCTGAAATACAGGCACATAATTTTTACCCAGGACTCCGTACAATCAACTGAAGGAGTATTGCAAAAATGAATATTTACTCCGTAATAAAGAAGCCTCACGTTACTGAAAAAACATCTTTAAGCTCTGATTCCAACAATAAAGTTGCAATCGTAGTTGATAAGTCAGCAAACAAAATAGAGATAAAACAGGCTATTGAAAATCTTTTTAAAGTCAAGGTCGCTTCTGTAAGAACAGTGACCGTGGCCGGTAAAGTTAAACGTTCAGGTAAAACTTTGGGCAAACGTTCCAACTGGAAAAAAGCATATGTTACACTCCAGGAAGGGCAATCAATAGATTTCTTTGAAGTCTAACTAATACGTTTGGGGTTCACAATGGCAATTAAAAGCTATAATCCAACTTCTGCAGGACGTAGACATCAAACATGCTCTGCGTTTTCTGAAATTACTAAAACTACTCCTGAAAAATCATTGCTTGTGTCGCTTAATAAAAGTGGCGGCAGGAATGCAAACGGTCGTATTACTTCGCGTCATCAAGGTGGCGGTCACAAACAGAAATATCGTATTATTGATTTTCGTCGTGATAAGCGTAGTATTCCGGCAACTGTTGCCAGCATAGAGTATGATCCTAACCGCAGCGCTAGAATCGCATTATTGTTTTATGCTGACGGTGAAAAACGCTATATTCTTGCTCCACTTGATTTAAAAGTTGGTGATGTGATTATCAGCGGACCAGAGGCAGACATTAAGCCGGGCAACTCACTGCCTTTGCGGGCAATTCCTCTAGGAACTGTAATTCACAATATCGAGCTCAAAATTGGCAAAGGCGCTCAATTAGCAAGAAGTGCCGGTACATTTGCCCAGCTTATGTCGAAAGAGGGGAAGTATTCTCAAGTTAAACTCCCTTCAGGAGAAGTCAGGTTGGTGTTGCAGGATTGCTATGCAACGATCGGGCAGGTAGGGAATACGGATCATGAAAATGTAAATATTGGTAAAGCCGGTCGTTCACGCTGGCTTGGAAGACGCCCAAAAGTCCGTGGTGTAGCCATGAACCCTGTCGACCATCCTCATGGTGGTGGTGAAGGGCGAACATCAGGTGGGCGCCATCCTGTAACTCCGTGGGGTATTCCGACCAAAGGTTACAAAACTCGGACTAACAAGACGTCTGATCGTTTCATCATTAAGAAACGTAGTAAATAATTCGTAGAGAGGCTGAGAGACTATGGCACGTTCTATAAAAAAAGGTCCATTTATTGACGACCACCTGAACAATAAAGTTCTGGCTGAAGGTCCTAACTCCAAGAAGATTATTAAAACCTGGTCGCGTCGCTCAACAATCAGCCCTGATTTTATCGGGTGTAGTTTTGCTGTCCACAATGGCAAAAAATTTATTCCAGTTTTTGTTACTGAAAATATGGTTGGGCATAAAATGGGTGAATTCTCCCCAACGAGAACATTTCACGGTCACGCCGCTGATAAAAAGAGCAAAGTCAAGAAGTAGTAAGGGAGCTTATAAATGGAATCCAACGCTAAACTCTCATCTGTACGCCTTTCGCCACGCAAGACTCGTCTTGTAGTCGATCTTGTTCGCGGAAAGGGTATTCAAGATGCACTGAATATCCTGCAGTTTATGCCTCAGCCTTCCGCAAAGCTTGTTTCCAAGCTTCTTAAGTCTGCAGTTGCTAACGCAGAACAAAAAGGTGTCTCTGATGTTGATCGTCTTGTTGTAAAAACAATTTTTGTTGATGGCGGAGCTGCACTAAAGCGTTTTGTTCCTCGTGCAATGGGGCGTGCCAGCAAAATTCGTAAGCCTACCAGTCATATTGCTGTAACCCTTTCAGACTCGAAATAGTTTTATCTTGTGGAGGTGTAGTTTGGGACAAAAAATCAATCCGATCGGATTCAGGCTCGGAATAACAAAAACCTGGGATTCAAAGTGGTATGCTGAAGCAGATTATGCAAAACTTCTGCACGAAGATCTTGCTATCCGTAAATATTTAAAAAAGCGCCTGTACAGCTCTGGTGTCTCCAAGATCGAAATTGAGCGTGCCGCGAATAAGTGTAAAATCAACATATTTACAGCGAGGCCTGGACTTATTATCGGTAAAAAGGGTTCCGAAGTCGAAACGATCAAAAAAGAGCTTGCGCTGATTTCGGAAAAAGAGATCTTCATTACAATAAACGAAATTCGCAAACCAGAATTAGATGCTCAGTTGGTTGCTGAAAATGTTGCATTACAGCTTGAGCGCCGGATTGCTTTTAGAAGAGCGATGAAGAAGAGTGTGACTTCAACACTGAAATTTGGTGCAAAGGGTATTCGTATTACCTGTTCAGGTCGCTTGGGTGGTGCCGAAATGTCACGTACCGAGTGGTACCGTGAAGGCAGAGTTCCACTCCACACTTTGCGTGCCGATATTGATTACGGTTTTGCTGAGGCAAAGACGACATACGGCCTCATTGGTATCAAAGTTTTAATTTTCAAGGGCGAAATACTGTCCGGCAAGTAGTTTTTAATTATGCAAAATAGGAGCACGTATCGATGTTAATGCCGAAGCGGGTAAAACATAGAAAACAGATGAAAGGCCGTATGTCGGGTAAACCCTGTAGAGGTATAGAAATCTCTTTTGGTGAGTATGGCTTACAGGCTACTGAGTGTGGCTGGCTTGATTCGCGCCATATTGAAGCGGCTCGTATTGCTATGACCCGCTATATTAAAAGGGGGGGGAAAATATGGATTCGTATTTTCCCCGACAAGCCGCTTACCGCTAAGCCGGCTGAAACCAGGATGGGTAAGGGAAAAGGTTCTCCTGATTCCTGGGTAAGTGTTATAAAACCTGGCGCAGTACTGTATGAAATGGAAGGCGTTACTGAAGAAGTTGCACGTGAAGCGTTTCGCCTAGCCGCCCATAAGCTGCCCATTTCTACCAAGTTTATTTCCAGGGGGGTTGCTCATGAAGCCTAATGATCTTAGAAAAATATCAGCAGAAGACCTGACTAAAAAACACGCAGAGTCAACTCAGGAGCTATTTAACCTCAAATTTCAGCTTCATACTGGTAGACTTGAGAATACTTCCAAGCTGAAGAGCATTCGTAAGAATATAGCTAGAATTAATACCATTCTCAACGAGAGTCAGGCAGGGGGAGTAACTAAATGAGTGAACGCGGTCACAGAAAAACGCAAGTTGGTGTTGTTGTGAGCGACAAGATGGAAAAGACCGTTGTCGTAAAGGTTGATAGCTTGGTCAAGCACAGTGTCTACAGTAAATATATCAAGCGCAGCGTTAAGTATAAATGCCATGATGAACATAACAGTACTAAAGTTGGCGATCGTGTTCAAATTATTGAATGTCGCCCTTTAAGTAAGGATAAACGCTGGAGCATTAAGCAGATAATTGAAAGCATCTCTTAGTATAGGGAGTAACATCTAATGATTCAAATGCAGACAGTACTAGATGTAGCCGACAACTCCGGTGCAAAAAAATTATTTTGCATTAAAGTGCTTGGTGGCTCTAAAAGAAAGTATGCTGGTATAGGTGATATTATTGTCGCTTCAGTTCGTGAAGCAATGCCGAATTCAAAGGTTAAGAAGGGTGACGTTGTGAAGGCGGTTGTCGTCAGAACAGCTAAATCTTTAGGCCGACCAGACGGGTCTTACATCCGTTTTGATGATAATTCAGGTGTTGTTATCAATAATGCCAAGGAGCCGGTTGGTACTCGTATCTTCGGTCCGGTTGCCAGAGAGCTTCGTGCTAAGAAGTTTATGAAAATTATTTCTCTAGCACCGGAAGTACTATAAATATATCGGAGAATGATGATGCAAGCCACTAAAAATCATGTTAACAAAGGCGACACCGTAATGGTTATTGCCGGTAAGGAAAAAAGTAAAACTGGCAAAATTCTTCAATTACTGCCTAAAAAAAACGGTGTAATTGTCGAAGGTCTGAATTTAGTTAAGCGCCATACGAAAGCAAAAGGAAACGAAGCAGGTGAAATTAAGGAGAAGGAAGCACGTATCCACATCTCCAATGTTATGCCATTTTGTGTGAAGTGTTCAAAAGCTGTTAGAACAAGTAGGAAACTTTTAGAAAATGGCGAAAAACAACGTGTTTGTGTTAAGTGTGGAACTTCACTTTAGAATTACTTGGAGGGATTTTTAATGTCTCGTTTAAAAGATATATACTCAGCAGAAATAGTTCCGAAGCTGCGTAACGACTTCAGTTATAAATCTTGTATGCAGGTACCGCAGATCAAGAAAATTGTTGTTAATATGGGTTTAGGTGAAGCGATTCAGAATGTCAAAATTCTTGATTCTGCAGTATCCGAACTTGCTTTAATTACGGGGCAAAAGGCTGTTATCACTAAGGCAAAGAAATCAATAGCTACTTTTAAGCTTCGTGCTGGCATGCCTATTGGTTGTATGGTTACGATTCGCCGTGATCGTATGTATGAGTTTCTTGATCGCTTGATTAATGTGTCTCTCGCTAGGGTACGCGATTTTAAAGGTGTATCTGGCAAGGCTTTTGATGGTAAGGGCAACTATACATTGGGTATTAAGGATCAGTTAATTTTTCCTGAAATAAATTATGATAATGTTGATAAAATCAAGGGAATGAATATAACGATTGTAACATCTGCTAAGACAGACGAAGAAGGGAAAGCACTTCTAAAGTACCTGGGCATGCCGTTCAGGAACTAAGTTATCTGGAGGATTCTGTGGCAAAAGTATCAATGATTATAAAGTCTCAACGTGCACCTAAATTCAAAGTTCGCCAGCACAATCGTTGTCCGATATGTGGGCGTCCCAAAGCATTTTATCGTAAGTTTGAGATGTGCAGAATTTGTCTGCGCAAGTATGCCTCGTCTGGCCAGATACCCGGCGTGATAAAATCAAGCTGGTAACTATTAGCCTCATAGATAAAGAGACAGGAGCACATTTACAATGTCAATGACAGACCCCATTGCTGACATGCTTACCAGAATTAGGAATGCTAATATGGTGAAACATCAGAAGGTAGACATTCCATCATCCAATATGAAAGTCAGTATTGCTAATGTTTTAAAGCAAGAAGGCTTTATAAAAAACTATAAGGTTATTTCTGATAATCTTCAGGGCATTTTACGTGTCTATTTGAAGTATATTGATGAAAAAGATAGCGTTATAAAGGAGATAAAGCGCGTTAGCAAACCAGGTGGTCGAGTGTACATTAAATCGGAAAATATACCTTTAGTGAAAAATGGAATCGGAATAGCAATACTTTCCACTTCAAAAGGTATTATTACTGATAATGTTGCTCGTAAATCTGGAGTTGGCGGCGAGTTGATCTGTACTGTATGGTAATATCAGCGACAAGGAGTTTTTTAGATGTCTAGAATAGGTAAATTACCAATTGAGATTCCGAAGAGTGTAAAAATCTCTTTCACTGATTCTGTCCTTTCGGTACAAGGCCCGAATGGTTTGTTAACTCGACAGATCATGTCCGTTATTTCCCTTGATATTCGTGAAAATACAATTGAGGTGAAACGCAGTGATGATTCCACTGCAGCGCGTGCTGCTCATGGTCTTACACGTACTTTAGTCAATAATATGGTGGTTGGTGTAACCAAAGGATTCCAGCGAGATCTCGAAATTAACGGAGTCGGTTATCGTGCAGAAGTAAAAGGCAAGGAGTTAGTTCTTGCCCTCGGATACTCGCACCCTGTTAATTTTCCAATACCTGACGGGATCTCAGTTGATGTTGAGAAGATGACAAAATTGTCTGTAAAAGGTTTTGATAAAGAACTGGTTGGTCAGACTGCTGCAAAGATTCGTTCATTCCGCAGTCCGGAGCCATACAAAGGCAAAGGTATTAAATATGCTGACGAGACTATCCTGAGAAAAGCTGGAAAAACCGGCAAAAAATAGTCTTTATAAGGAGATATACGTGGCTAAAACTGCTATTAAAACGATTATTCGACGTAAGCGTCAAGTTCGAGTAAGAAAGAAAGTTCGCGGTACAACAGAGCGCCCACGTCTCAATGTTTTTAAAAGTGCGCGTCACATTTATGCTCAATTAATTGATGATTCTAAAGGCGCTACTCTTTTAGCAACTTCCACGTTGTCACTCTCTGCAACTGAACTAACCAGCACCGGGAATGTTGCTGCTGCTATAACTGTCGGTAAGGAAATTGCTAAACTTTCTCTGGCAAAAGGTATTTCATCTGTTGTTTTTGACCGTAATGGTTTTCTTTATCACGGCAGGATTAAAGCGCTTGCTGATTCAGCTCGCGAATCTGGGCTGATTTTTTAGGCGTATAGGAGGTTTTCTTTGAGTAGGATAAATCCAGCAGAACTCAATCTTAATGACAGAGTAGTTCATATCAGCCGTGTAGCCAAAGTTGTCAAGGGTGGGCGTCGTTTCAGCTTCTCAGCTTTGATAGTTGTTGGTGACGGCAACGGTCACGTCGGATATGGGCTCGGTAAAGCAAATGAAGTTCCTGAAGCTATCAGGAAGGGCGTTGAGCAGGCTAAAAAAAATCTTATAAAAGTCCCTGTAAATGCAAACCAGACTATACCTTTTGAGATTGAAGGCAAATTCGGTGCAGGAAAGCTTCTTATGAAGCCAGCTTCTGCCGGAACTGGCGTTATTGCGGGTGGTGCCGCACGTGCAATATTTGAAGCAGCCGGTATAAACAACATACTATCAAAATGTTTAGGATCAAATAATCCTCATAACGTTATAAAGGCAGCTTTTCAGGGTCTTCAGCGTCTCAAGACTCCTGAAGAAATTGCGGCTCGGCGTGGTATTTCAGAATAACTTATTTTATGCGGGGAAATGAATATGAGTGGCTTGCTAAAGATAACACTAACTAAAAGTACTATATGTGCTCCCAAAAAACACTGCGCTGTTGTTGCAGGGCTCGGATTGTCAAAGCTGAATCAGACAGTAGAGCGCCAGGACACCGCACCGATCAGGGGTATGATCAACAAAGTTAGTCATCTATTGACTGTTGAATAGAACAAAAGGGGCAGTTTTTCATGGAACTTAATAATTTAAGACCTTCTTTTGGGTCGACAAAAAGCAGAAAACGAATTGGCCGTGGCACTGGTTCTGGACATGGCAAGACTGCCACAAAGGGTCACAAGGGTCAGAAAGCTCGTTCTGGAGGAAGTATAAAAGCTGGATTTGAGGGTGGCCAAATGCCGCTTCAGAGACGCTTACCAAAGCGCGGTTTTACACCGTTTGATAAAGTTGTATTCTCGTTGGTCAACATCAGTCAACTTGATATTTATGAGTCCGGCGAAGTGATTGATGCTATGTCACTTGTCTCAAAGGGGCTGATTAAGTCAACCCGTTATGCTGTTAAGATACTTGGAAATGGCGATATTACTAAGTCTTTGAAGGTTACAGCTAATAAGTTTAGTCAGTCTGCTAAAGATAAAATTCTAGCTGCTGGCGGTAGCATTGAGGAACTTTCATAGTGTTTGCGGCTCTCCAGAATATATTTAAGATTCCTGAATTAAAAAAACGTGTTTTGTTCTCTTTAGGAATGCTAGCTGTATATCGTGTCGGATGCCACATTCCCACGCCTGGAATTGACAGGATAGCCCTTTCGCATTTTTTTAAACAGTCTCAAGGTACCTTACTTGGGCTCTTTGATATGTTTTCTGGTGGTGCTTTAGAGCGTCTTACGGTTTTTGCTCTAGGTATAATGCCATATATATCCTCCTCAATTATTTTTCAACTGCTTACGGTGGTTATTCCCGCTATTGAGAAATTATCTAAAGAAGGTGAATCCGGACGTAAAAAAATTATTCAATACACTCGCTACGGGACTGTTGTTTTAAGTATTGTTCAGGGGATGGGCGTTGCTGTAGGTCTCGAAAGCATGCGAGGTCCTGCTGGTGAACTAGTTGTACCTGCTCCTGGGTGGGGCTTTAGGGTCATGACTGTAATAACGTTAACAGCCGGAACTGCTTTTGTAATGTGGCTTGGCGAGCAAATGTCCGAAAAAGGCATTGGCAACGGAATATCATTGATTATTTTTGCAGGAATTGTGGTTAATATTCCAAATGCACTTATTAACACAGGCAAGCTGGTTAATGCCGGCCAGTTATCGCTTTTTATACTGATTTTTGTTTTGGCCATTATGTTTGCAGTAATCGCTGTAATTGTTTTTGTTGAACGCGGTCAACGCCGCCTATCGATACATTATGCTAAAAGAGTGGTTGGTCTTAAAACTTTTAATGCTCAGACGTCACACCTACCCTTAAAAATTAATATGGCAGGAGTAATACCTCCAATATTTGCGTCGTCAATCATTATGTTTCCTGCGACGATAGCAAATTTTATCAACATTCCCTGGGTACAAGAAGCGGCTAGAAGCTTGTCACCGGGCAAGTTGATCTATAACATATTTTTCGTTGCTTTTATTGTGTTCTTCTGCTATTTCTACACGGCTGTGACTTTCAATCCCATTGACGTTGCGGATAACATAAAAAAGCAGGGTGGTTATATTCCTGGCATACGCCCTGGCAAAGAGACCTCTGACTTTATTGATACCGTGCTCACGCGTCTTACTTTTGCTGGAGCGGTCTATATTTCAATAGTTTGCGTACTGCCGTCAATTTTGATCGGAAAGTTTAATCTCCCGTTTTATTTTGGCGGAACGGCTCTTTTAATCGCTGTTGGTGTCGGGATGGATACTGTTTCACAGATTGAGTCACACCTGATTACCCGAAACTATGAAGGTTTTCTTAAAGGCGTTCGTATCAAAGGGAGGCGTTAAATATGAATATTGTCATTTTTGGACCTCCTGGATCTGGAAAGGGTACACAAGCTCAGTACATAGTTGAGAAGTACAATATCCCCCAGATATCAACAGGCGACATGCTGAGGTCTGCTGTGAAGACCAGCTCTCCGATTGGTGTTATTGCTAAATCAATTATGGATGCTGGTGGCCTTGTCTCTGATGATATAGTTCTTCAACTGGTAAAAGAGAGAGTGTCACAACCTGATTGTGTTGATGGATTTATTCTGGATGGTTTTCCCCGTACGATTTCTCAAGCGGATTCATTAATTCAATTATTGAATTCTGTTGAAAAGAAAATTGATTTTGTAATTTCTCTGGAAGTTGACGACAGAGAACTCATAGCCAGGTTGTCAGGAAGACGAACCTGCCCATCTTGTGGCAAGGGTTTTCATCTTTTTTATAATAAACCTGAACAAGAAGGTATCTGTAACAACTGTGGTACTCAACTGGTTCAACGTGATGATGACTCAGAAGCGACAGTCATAAATCGTTTGAAGGTTTATGAGTTGCAAACATCATCACTTAAATCTTATTTTAGCGATTTGGGAATTCTACATAATATCTCTGGAAGTGCTTCTATAGATCAGATACAGAGTCAAATTTCAGATCTTCTCGAAAAAGGTGGTATTGGTGATCATTCTTAAATCTCGTAGAGAGATTGAACGAATGAAAGCCGCCAGCAGGATTGTTGCAGAAGTACTCGAAGGTTTGCGTTCATTGGTTGTACCTGGAGTTTCAACTTACGACCTGGACATGTATGCAGCAGCTGCAGCTCGTAAGCGGAATGCAAAATGTGCTTTTCATGGATATCATAAATACCCAAACTCATTGTGCTGTTCACCTAATGATCAGGTAGTACATGGATTGGCTAACAAGAGCCAACTAAAGTCTGGTGACATTATAAGTCTCGATTTTGGTGTTATCTTTGATGATTTTTATGGTGACGCAGCAGTTACACTGCCAGTTGGCGAAATATCATCTGAAGCTAAACGATTGATCACTGTAACAGAAGAATCTTTATATGCTGCGATTGAAAAGGCCATTCCAGGGAACAGGCTTGGGGATATTTCGGCATCTGTTCAGGATTATGTTGAAAGCAGAGGTTACTCGGTTGTACGTGATTTTGTCGGTCACGGTATAGGCAAAAACCTCCACGAAGATCCTCAGATACCAAATTTTGGAATAGCGCATAAGGGTGTTAAGTTAAAGCCTGGTATGGTGCTGGCTATTGAACCAATGATAAATGAAAAGATGCATGAGGTTAAAGTTCTGGCTGATAATTGGACTGTTGTAACGTGTGATGGCGGCTTGTCCGCTCATTTTGAACATACGGTAGCGATTACTGATAGCGGCCCTGAGATCCTGACTCAGTTATGTTAATGTAGGTCATGAAAGGGAGTTTTATGAAAGTTCGTGCTTCTGTAAAAAAAATATGTGTCAAATGTAAGATAGTTAAACGCAAGGGTGTTGTTCGTGTTATCTGCGACATCCCTAAACATTCACAACGTCAGGGATGAGTTATTAAAGGGGGGTATTTCCATTGGCTCGTATTTCAGGTATCGATTTACCAAAGAACAAGCGGATTGTTATCGCATTAACGTACATTTACGGTATAGGTAATTCTACTGCAGAGCGTATCATTGCTGCCAGTCAGATTAATCCTGATACTCGTACTGATAAACTTACTGAGGCTGAAGTCGCTAAACTTCGTGATGAAATTGATCGCAATTGTAAGGTTGAAGGCGATTTACGCCGTGAAATTTCAATGAATATCAAGCGCCTTATGGATCTTGGATGCTATAGAGGTTTACGTCATCGTAAAGGACTTCCCTGCAATGGACAGCGGACCAAAACGAATGCGCGTACACGTAAAGGTCCCGCACGTACTGTTGCCGGTAAGAAGAAATAATCCAACTAGCTCTGGAGAATACGAATGGCAAGTCCATCAAAAAAAGTAGTTCGCAAGAAGAAAGAACGTAAAAATATCTCTAATGGTGTTGCGCACATTCAGGCAACATTCAATAACACTATAATTACTATTACCGACCCGATTGGTAATGTTGTTGCCTGGTCTACAGCCGGAGCAAAGGGTTTTAAAGGCTCTCGTAAAAGCACCCCTTTTGCTGCTCAGATTGCAGCTGAGGATTGTGCAAAGAAGGCTCAGGAGCATGGCATGCGAACGGTCGAGGTTTACGTAAAGGGGCCTGGATCAGGGCGTGAATCAGCTCTTCGTGCTCTTCAGGCTGCCGGTTTTAGTATCAGTTTTATTAAAGACGTTACTCCTATTCCTCACAACGGTTGTCGTCCGCCAAAGAGAAGAAGAGTTTAATTTTATAAGTTTCAACTTTTAAGGGGGTTTGCATTGGCTCGATATACAGGACCTTCATGCCGTTTGTGCAGAAGAGAAAACACAGAGTTGTTTTTGAAAGGTGATCGTTGCTACACTGACAAGTGTGCCATCAAACGCCGTAATTACGCTCCTGGTCAGCATGGACAGGGTAGGACAAAGGTATCTGCATATGGCACGCAGTTGCGTGAAAAGCAAAAGGTGCGTCGTATCTATTGTATCCTTGAAAAACAATTTCGCAGTTACTTCAAGTTGGCGGATAGGATGAAGGGTGTCACCGGCGAGAACCTGTTGTCATTACTGGAGCGCCGTTTTGATAATGTAACCTATCGCCTTGGTTTTGCAAGTTCACGTTCTGAATCTCGTCAGCTTGTCAGGCATGGCCATTTTACTATTAACGGTCGTAAAGTAGATATCCCGTCGATTCAACTTAAAGCTGGTGATGTTATTGTGCTTCGTGAAAAAAGCCGCAAAGTAGTTGCTATAACTGATGCTCTGGAAGCGGTTGTCCGACGCGGAATTCCGCAGTGGTTAGAACTAGATCGTGATTCCTTCAAAGGTACGCTTAAAGGTGTTCCTACTCGCGAAGATATCACAACACCTATCCAGGAACAGCTTATTGTTGAGTTGTATTCAAAGTAATTTCTGGAAGCTGCTGATTCTAGTTTCGAACGACAACCGGTTTTCAATTTCCGGAGGAGGTAGCAATGTATAAAAACTGGCGGGATCTTATAAAGCCAAAACAGTTACAGGTTGAAAAAGATACTTTAACTGCTACTTACGGTAAGTTTTTTGCTGAGCCCTTTGAGCGTGGTTTTGGAACTACCTTGGGTAATTCATTGAGACGTGTACTGCTCTCCTCTCTTCAGGGTGCAGCTATTACTTCACTAAGGATCAAAGGTGTCCTGCATGAGTTTTCTGCTATTCAGGGCGTTACTGAGGATGTTACCGATATTATTCTAAATCTTAAGGGTGTCAGGCTGAAATTGCACTCTTCAGAATCAGCTACTATTCACTTCAAGCATAAGGGTATTGGAACTATCACTGCTGGTGATATAGTTTCTAGTCATAACGTTGAAGTTATGAATCCGGATCATTATATTGCTACATGCGGTAAGGATGCAAATCTTGAAGTAGAATTGACTGTGAAGATGGGTAAGGGATATATTTCTGCAGATCGTAACCGTGATGAGAAGTCTCCAGTAGGCACTATTCCCATTGACTCAATTTATACTCCAATTAAGAAAGTCAATTTTTCTGTTACAAATGCTCGAATTGGGCAGATGACTGATTATGACAAACTTAATCTTGAAGTTTGGACGGACGGAAGCGTTAAGCCTGAAGATGCAGTTGCTTATTCAGCTAAAATTTTAAAAGATCAACTCTCAATTTTTATAAATTTTGATGAGGAATTTGAACCAGAAGTTGATGAAGAATCTCAAGAAGATAAAGACAAAGTAAATGAGAACCTGTATCGCACTGTCGAAGAACTTGAACTATCCGTTCGTTCTGCTAATTGCTTAAAGAATGCCGGTATTAAACTGATTGGTGAATTAGTCACGAAATCTGAGTCTGAAATGTTAAAGACGCAAAATTTCGGTCGTAAATCACTTAATGAAATTAAAGATATTCTTTCCGATATGGGTTTAACCTTTGGAATGAAAATTGACGGTTTTCCTGATCCTGAGATGATGATCAGGTTACGTGGCGAGCAAAAAGAAGAAGAGTAATTATTTATATCTGGTTTTGACTAGAAAGGAAGTTTATATATGCGTCATGGCAATGCTGGCAGAAGATTAGGCAGAAAAACAAGTCATCGAGTTGCGATGTTTAGAAATATGGTTACCTCTTTACTGGAGCACGGCAAAATTACAACTACTGATGCTAAAGCAAAAGAGATTCGTGTTGTTGCAGAGCGTATGATAACTCTCGGCAAGCGTGGTGATCTCCATTCCATGCGCTTGGCTGCTTCAGTAATTCGTGAGAAATCTGTTGTCACTAAGTTGTTTTCGACTATAGCTCCTTGCTATAAAGAACGCCTTGGTGGCTACACCAGAATTATTAAACTTGGTATTCGTCAGGGCGATGCTGCACCGCTTTCATTAATTGAACTTGTTGAAGCAGAAATGAAGCCTTCAAAGGCAAAATTAACACCTGTAAAAATAAAAGAGACAGCTCCTGTTAACGTTCACCCAGCAGTTGAAGTAGTGAGCGAGCCTGTAGCATAAGAATATTATCTTTTTAACTCCCGGGTATTTATAACAGAAACGGCGTGGATATTTTCCACGCCGTTTTCTGTTATATCATCTGAATATCTATTGCTGATCAATAGAAGGAAGTATTCCATGAACAGAGTTTCGATATCGTTTCTTGCCATCATCATTACCTCTGCTTTACCCGTTTATGCAGTACAACCATTACCGCTTGAAAATCTGAAAATAGAGATAACGTCCCGCTACGCCGGAGTAACGCCGACCAAGTGGGGAGAGAACGTTCTTGGTGTCCGCACTCGATTGGATACCCTCGAGAAGGTTATCGCCCTTACGCTTGATGCTTGCGGTATTGCCAAGGGGAAAGGGGTAGATTCTCTGCTTATGGAATTCTTAATCCGAGAACAGATTCCGGCAACGCTCTTCATCAATGGCCGCTGGATCGATGCCAACCTGGAACTTTTCAGGCAGTTGGCCGCCAATCCGCTCTTTGAAATAGCTAACCACGGCATCCGCCACAAGCCTGCATCAATCAGTGGGCGGTCGATTTATGGCATTGACGGTACGAAGAGCATCGGTGAGGTCGTAGAGGAGATCGAGCTGAACGCCCGCAAGATTGAGGTCATCAGTGGTCTGCGCCCGAAACTGTATCGCTCTGGCACCGCATACTACGATGAAATAGCTGTGAAGATATCCGGGGATTTGGGGCATGAGGTCGCTGGTTATTCTCTTCTTGGTGATGCCGGGGCAACCTGGAGTGCCGCCCAGGTAAAAATGGCGCTACTTAAAGCCGTCCCTGGAGATATTGCGCTGCTTCACATGAACCACCCCGAAGCTGGAACAGGAGCGGGCATTATGGCAGCCGTGCCGGAATTAAAGAGACGCGGTTTCAAGTTTGTCAGAATGTCGGAGTTCCCGCTGAAATAAACAAAAACGTAGGTATGCCTGGACTCTATATCTGCTGTAGCAGAGCCTGAATGTCTGATTGTGTTGCGATCTCGCACTGCTCGTCTAGAACGGCGGCGAGGATTTCTTCTGTAGTCAGAGGATTGGCCATAACCACGCGAAAGACGGTGATGGTGTCACCGTTATAGCGGCCAGGGGCGAGACGGGTACGGGAAACAAAAGTTCTTCCGGCTTCTCGCTGACGTTTCTGCATGGTTTCGATGATTTTGTCGAGCAGTTCGTTAATGCTGGCAGCACGTTCGGCCGCAGCTTGAGCAAGTTTCTCCTGCACCCAGGCCGGTATGTAGCGATAGGTGAGGATGTTGAGTTCAGGTTCGGATACCAGTTCAAAGTCGGGATGGGCATCGATGCGTCGGGCAAAGCGACGGGCGCGCTCTATGCCCTGGTCTATAAGCAGTTCATACCCCTTGCGGCCGATGATGGAGAGGCCGGCGTGCACCAGCATGGCCATGCCGGGGCGAGAGCCTTCGAGGGTTCGGCTCCCCAGATCCCTCGAACCGCGACGGATGATGTAGGCGGCGTGGTGTTCGATGGAGGAGAGCGTAGCAGGATCTTTGAACAGTACCATGCCAGCGCCCATCGGCACATAGAGTTGCTTATGCGCGTCAATGGTTACCGAGTCGGCCCGCTCGATGCCGCGCAGCACTCCACGGTAGGTATCGGAAAAGAGGGTCGGCCCCCCCCAGGCTGCATCCACATGGAAGTGACAGCCAAGCTCTGCGGCCAGATCGGCCAATGCCTCCAGAGGATCGACGTTACCAGTTTCAGTGGTGCCGGCGAGGCCGATGAGGCTCAAAGGGCGGATCCCCTCGTCTTTTAGTCGTCTGCAGTGTCCGCGAAGCAGCTTCATGTCAATACGGTTGTTGTCATCTGTTTCCACTGCGATGAGATTGTCCCGTCCGATTCCGAGCAGGTCGGCTGCTTTGCCCAGAGAGTAATGCCCACGGCGGGAGACCAGAATAGCCAGTCCCTGGCACTCCAGATGCCGCAGTGCTTTGAGCAGCCCCTCCCGTGCGATCCCCTTGAAATTGCCCGAGGGACCGCAGAGGCGATTACGTGCCGCCCAGAGGGCGGTGACGTTGGCGATGGTGCCGCCGGAGCAGAAGGATCCCAGGGAGTAGTTGCTGTTTTGAATCCACTGGCTGTAAAAATCGTCGCTGCCGTTGTAGATCAGCCGATGGATCATCGCCAGCACCTGCCGTTCCATCGGTGTAAAGGCGCGGGAAGTTTCTACCTTGACCAGATTCTGGTTAAGAGCGGTAAGAATTCGGGAGAGTGGAAGCATGAAGTAGGGGAGGGCGGAGGTCATATGTCCGATGAACCCGGGCGAGGCGGTGTGTACCGATTGGGAGACGAGTTTTTCCTTCAGGAATTCGGTGTAGTCCGAAACGAAGGTCGGATTTTCCGGGATGATTGAGTTGGAAAAATCCATCTCAATTTCATCGATGTCGCGCTCAACGGCGACGATGTGTGCCTGCAAAAAACCGGTCAGGTTATCGGAAATGGCCTGATCAACGCGACCTAAAGTAGAGTCGGGAGCTTCCGGCACGGTAAAAATACGGTATATATTTTCCAGATTTGCCTGGGCAAATTCTCTCAATTTTTGCATGGAAGTAAACTCACCGATCCTTCTGTCAAATATTTGATTACCACTGCATTGCGTCTATCGGGCAGGAATCGATACAGAGTCCACAGGAACTACAGCGGTCTGGCCATCGTATCAGGGCATTTTTGTGAAACCTGTCTGTCTCCAGGGTAATTATTTTTTCAGGGCAGGCCGCTACGCATTGACCGCAGCCGCTACAGAGTTTCACGTTGACCGCCGGTGCAGATGGCACAGAGATTACAACCCGAGATCCATCTGTTTCCAGGTAAACCCGGGTTTTATATGCTTGTAGTTGTAGGGGTAATAGCGGGGGCATTTGGCAACAACGGCATTTCCCGCCTGCTTGCAGGTACGGCGGCAGGAGGTGCAGAGTTTGTTTGCGGCAGGGCGATGCGATCTGTTTTTTGGTTTTGCTTTCATAATGTATCTATTCCACAAATCTGACCCAGCCGAATTCATCCTTCAATCTGCCTGTCTGAATTCCGGTCAGGGTATCATACAGTCGCTGCGTGACCTCTCCAACGTTGCCGCCGGTCAGTTGCTGCACTTCATCCTTGTAGCAGAACTTTCCGACCGGAGTGATGACAGCAGCGGTGCCGCTGCCGAAGGCTTCGGTAACTTTGCCGGCGCGAATATCAGCCATCAGGTCATTAACGTCGATCTGTCGCTCTTCTACCGTATAGCCGAGGGTAGGCGCCAGTTTCAGAACTGAATCCCGGGTTACTCCAGACAGGATCGACCCGGTCAGAGGGGCGGTAACGATGTGTCTGCCGTAGGCGAAGAACATATTCATGGCGCCGACCTCTTCGATATAGCGCCGCTCCCTGCCATCCAGCCATAGCACCTGGTCATACCCCTTTTTTTTGGCTTCGAGTCCCGCTTTGAGTGAGCTGGCATAGTTACCGCCGGTCTTGGCCTCGCCGGTGCCACCTGGGACGGCACGCACGTAGTAATCTTCAACGAGAATGTTTACCGGGTTGAAGCCTGCCGCGTAATACGCGCCAACCGGGGAAAGGATGACGTAGAAGTAATAGTGGTCAGAGGGTTTTACGCCAAGAACCGGTTCAACAGCAATCAAGGTAGGGCGGATATAGAGCGAAGTGCCGGCGGCGGTCGGAATCCACTCCCGCTCCAGCGAAACAAGCTGCTCTATACCTTTTAGAAACAGCTCCTCCGGAACCGGTGGCAGGCAGACACGGTCTCCGGACTGATTAAAGCGACGGGCGTTCATCTCGGGACGGAACAGGGCGACCCGGCCATCTTCCCATTTATACGCTTTAAGCCCCTCAAAAATTTCCTGAGCATAATGAAACACAAGGCAGGCGGGGTCGAGTATAAATGGTGCGTACGGCTCTATCCTGGCATCGCACCACCCCTGGCCAGCTTTCCACTCAACAATCAGCATCCGATCAGTAAAATATTTGCCGAAGCCGAGTTGAGACTGGTCGACAATTTTAGTTTTCATTTTTTCGCTTGGTAAAGGAACAATTTCTATATCCATACATCACCTCATGTAATCTGATTGAATGATGTTGTACCTACCATATTAGCTTACTTGCGGCAAGATGAAAAAACTGGCTGAGTTATTTAACATCAATGCCAAATTCACTGGGGATTGTTATTTACTACCGGTGTCATGAATTAAGGTGGTGGGATGAAAAAAGTTCGAGGGCGCGATTTTACAGGCTACTCCGGCTACTCCTGCTCATACCTTTCAACCAGTTTGCGATATCGTTCACTAAACTCAGAGTCAGTTCGCCCCTCGGCCCGCAGATACGCTTCAAGTATCTCCCCTCTCAACGCTTCGGGTAAAACCCGCTCCGCCAGAGGGTAAAGAATGTCATCCTCTTTGCCTATGTGATCCCGAAGAAGTGCGCTATAGGCCAGGGCATTTTCGGCGATGGTAATCTGCAATCCCGGGAAGCCGTCCAACGTTTTCTGCACAGCCGTATCCATGTTCAACACAAACGCCCGACCTTGGTCGTGTTCCATGAGCATGGCTGCAACCGGGCTGTTTTCTCGCGGCATACCGTTCCTGACCAGAGCCGTGAAGAGCACGTCCTCCTCCTTGGCGTGGTGAAAACGGTCAGCGTAATTTCGGATAAAGTCAACACCATCCAGATAAAACTGCCAGTCGACATAGTCACCGATAGCGGTACGGGGTGCATTCCTCTCCAGCAGAGTGATCATACGGAGAATCAGGCGGTGTTCCGCCACCAGTGCCTGGGTAACGTCTGTTTTCATCATCATCTCCTGCTGCCGTCGATGCTCACGATTACTGTTTCAAGTGGAATCTGCCTGCCGCTTTTCTGGATCGCTTCTTTAACCATGATGTCCAACCCTTTGCAGCACGGAACTTCCATGATGGCCACAGTTATTTGTGGCGTTTCGTTGGTTGAAAAGATAGTCGCCAGCTTATCCACGTAGCTGGAAGTGTCATCAAGCTTCGGGCAGGCAATCGCCAGCGCCTTGCCTCTCAGCAGATCCTGGTGTGTGCTACCCATGGCAAATGCCACGCAGTCAGCACAGACCAGAATATCCGCATTCTTGAAATACGGAGCGGTTGGCGGAACAAGGTGCAGTTGTATCGGCCACTGCCTCAGTTCAGAAACGGCCTTTGTGCTGCACTCCCCGGTATCTGCCGGTCTTTCAATTACCTTTACCATGCTGCCGGAACATCCACATCCCAAATTTGCCATGATTTACTCCCCTTTTGCCAGATTTTCGTTTATTTCCATCTCGATTTTTGCTTCTTCTTCCTTGGACAGACCGTGAATTGAAACCACATCTTTCAATAGACAGATACCTACCTTGCAGGTTGTGCAGGCGATGTCATAGCGGGCAAGAATTTCGCCGATCTCCGGATGGGTCTCCATGACCTCCTGTATCGCTTTGTCGCCAAGCCCGTTTTTGAATTCCATGATTTCCCCCTTGCGCTGGTGTTGAACAGAGCTTAGCGCAACAATTGAGAAAATTGTTTGATGTGGGTCAATAAACTGATTTCATTTGAAAATAAATCGCGACACGCCCAAATGACCTTAGCTGAACGTCCTCTAACTTTCTGTTACAACCCAAGAAACCCATTTATCACTTTCTGCACCTCGGCGATTGATACCCCTCCGGACCCATCCTGATCAACACACGCTTCCGCACTCTTCAATCCCAGAAACATATTGATGGCGGATTGGACTTCAGCGATAGTTACCGTGCCGCTGTTGTCGCAGTCGCCAGGCTTGGCCGGCGCGATTCCTGAGCTGGTTCCACGAACAGGCCAGACGTAGTGGTTATCGGTCTTGTATGAACTGTCAGTGTAGCCGCTTCCCATATCGACAAACCACGCAGTATTGGTGTAAAAAACGTCGTTGGTGGACGACCAGTAATAGTCTGCCGGAACATTGGCAAATCCTAGCAGATTCAGCCAGATGGCCGGATAGGCAACTTGACGGTTGATAAGGCTGGCCAGCTCGTCCCGATTGGGAAGGCGCCAATCGTTATAGCCCTGGTACCTTTCGCTGTTCAGTTTTTTTATGTAATCCAGAGCGTGCTGCCAGGAGACAGCTCCATCATTTGATGATTCCCACGTATTGGCTGCGATATAATCAGTGTCAAACGCTGGATTTAGCGTTTTCATAAGGTCGGCATCTGTTGTCCAGACCAACCCGGTCAAGGCGTCTGTCATAGTCTGGTCGGCATTGCTGATAAAGCGGTTGGTTGGCCAGGTAGCACCAATCTGTAACTCGCCATCCTGGCCTGTACCGATACATGATATTAACGTGCCGCTTGCGTTCCAGCAATCGGTCTGTCCTGTTTTGCTGATGACCAGAGACCCGGATTGTCCTCCACTAACCGGCCAGACGTTATTGTAACCTGATTTGATGCTGCTATACACATAACCGCTACTCATGTCGATGTACCAGGCACTGTCGGTATAGAAGGCATCACTGTCTGATGACCAGTAAATAGCTCCCTGGACGCCGGAAAAACCCTGGGAGTTCAGCCAAGCGGCAATGTCCCCCTTCTGGGCGCTGGCCAGGCTGCGCAGTTCGTTAATGTTGGGGAGGCGCCAATCTTTATGTCCGTTGTAGTTCTGGCTGTTGAGGGTTTTTATGTAGTCAAGCGCCTGTTGCCACGTTTTCATCGTCCCTGCCGGATTTGCACTCTTATTCCAGATGAGGCCGGTCAGTTTGTCTGATACGGTTTGGTCTCCGTTATCTGTAAAACGCGGATTAGGCCAGGCGGCTCCAGCTAATTGAGCGCCATCCTGACCGCTACCCGAACAGGGAATTTGTACACCGGAAACGTCAAAACAGGAGGTTTGGCCGGTCTGGGGCAGTATAATTGTGGCGGCGAAAGAGTTGAGGGTAGGGTGGAACTGTAGAGAAATAAATAACAGCAGGGGGACAATATTGTGTTTCATTGACAAATCACCGTCTCAATCAAGCAAAAATTCATGGAAGTGCAATCCTCCGTGCTCACATCCGAATCATCAGCACAAACATATAGTGCCGCTTCTCCGTAATAACAGTGGAGAAGCGGCACTATTGTCGGTAATACGGTTTATTATCTTTGTCCTATCACCCACATTCCGCCACGGAAGGCTGATGACATGTTACGGTAAAGCATCCCACCGATCGGCATCGGCATACTCCCCAATTTATCTGCCATCATCCTTGCAAGTTCTGGCATATTTGTTTTTGCATCAGCTCCTCTAATAGACGACATATTACTGAAAATTGTTCCCATCATGCCACGATACCGGTCTACATGAACAGGGGGGGTAATCCCGCCAGATCCCATGACTTGCGCCATCTGCGTTCCCATTACATTGGCAATATTTTGCGCCGCAGTGTGCATGCCTATATGTTTGGCGGCCATATAATCCTGAAGCAAGTTTGTTTCTGTCGGCATGCCCAATTTATTACGGAGATCAACCATGGCACTTTGAATATTGTCATATTTTCCCGTCTCCATCATTTCGCGAATTTGAGTAGAAATAGGGCTGATGAAGTTGCTAACACTACCGGTTACCTCTCCTGAAGCGGACGGTGTAACTGATACTGCATGCATACTCATTACGTAGCTGTTGGTTAGCGGTGTGTGGGTCGGATCGTCCAGATCGTAGGTAGTCCCGGCAATAGCAAGAGCCACAACTGGATACTTTAATTTACCATTGATGTCCAAATCCGTCGCATCTATTGTTAATTGATAGGAACCATCTGCTTTTGTGGTGGTGGAAGCCTCACCCTGGTTCAACTGGTAATCTCTGTTCCTGTCCAGAAAGACCGTTGCGTTGACGAGGTAGCCGTCGGCTACCGCACCGGCGATGACGCTTTTTCCAACGCTGGTCTGATTCATCATCGTGCTACTGTCGTTGCTGCCGCAGCCTGCGATAAGGCCGATGGTGAGAGCTGTTGCTGCTGCAATGAGCTGTTTTTTCATGATTCTTTCTCCTTTTTGGTTTTTATTGTTGCTGCTATGAATTGTCTGCCTGTCATCCAACCTGTATGTCTGATCACCTCCCCATCATTCCTGTTCCCGTCATAACCCTCGGAGGAACCATATTTTGCGCCGCAGTGTGCATGATTTGATAGTTATCCCTGTTAGGATCAAGTGAGTTGGCTGACCCAAGGTTTACATAGTCTGCACGCATATTTATTCCGTCAGGTAGGTTCATCTTCATTCGCAACTGATCCATTACGTCGGTCAGTGGCATGTCGGGATTTTCTGTCTTTGTTTTATGGATCTGCGTCGAGATGGGGCTGATGAAATTGCTGTTTACCGAGTCGCTGACGAACTCTTTCGGTAAGCTGAGGGCATAGCTGTTAGTGAGTTTAACCTTGACGGTATTATTCTTGTCGGGATTACTATCCATATCGTATGTCGTCCCCGCAATTGCAAGAGCCACAATTGGGTACTTACCGAAATCGTTGGAATCAATATGAAGCGTATAATAGCCATTTTCAACAGTTTGCGTGAATACCTCACCTGCATCCAACTGGTCATTGCCATTTCTGTCGAGGAATACGGTTGCGTTGACGAGGTAGCCGTCGGCAACAGTACCGGAAATTACCTTCGCCAGAGTGCCAGTTCCACCAGTGCCGACCCCGGCGGTCGTAGTATCTTCGGCGGCGCCGCATCCGGTGATAATGGCGGCACTGATAAAACAGAAGGCACGTAGCCGCCAGGCAGATGGTATTCTTAGCGCGAGGTCAGATTTCATCGGAACTCTCCTTTACGGCTGGTTTACGAAAACGGCGGATACCCCGACTTCTATTTGACGAATTACAATCTGATGTCGTATCGGCGAAGGAGTAAAGTCCGATGCGGATACGCCGATCCTGTTCGCGACCGGCAAGTTTATCTGCCTCAATAAATGCCGTGAGGGCCGGAATCATTTCTTGCCGAAGCGCCTTCCACTGATCATTGATAAGCGGTCGTAACGCTTCAATTGACTCGGCAGACAATTCGTCGGCAAAGACGGCCTGTTCGAGGTGTCTGTCGCCACCATGCAAAACGTTTGATACAGCTGCATCGAGATGGTCGCCGACGTTGTCTCCCAGCAAGCCAAGCATCTGCGGGGAATCACTCATTGGAACAAAATCAGCGCGTATGAGTGATACTTGGTCAAGTTTTTCGTCAAACGTCATAATGCCCAGGCGGATCAGTTCGTCCATCATACTGCGGGGGTGAACATCCCGAGTAACAGTCTGTGCAAGAGCTTCGAAACTAGGTGCTGTTCCAAGGCGGTTTAAGGTGTTAGGTGCGCCATCTTTGTCCCTGAACAGTGGATCTGTCGTCCAGCGGGCGAAGATCTCGAAAGCGAGCGGTTGCTTATTGGTGCGCTCTGCTGTTTTTGCTTTAGACAAACGCGTCACTTCACGGCGGTTTATGCCTGTGGCGGTGCTTATGCGACTGACTATTCCATGCTTGGGAACTCCTGGTTGCAGTGCATTGGCCTCTTGCACAAAAGCCCGTTTTAGAGCCTCTTCGGCAACCGCAAACGTAACGCCGTTAGCAAGACAAAGACGAGCCAAAGGAGCCAGCAGACGGCTCACCGCTTTACTTAGCGCCGTCTCCTCACCGTTGATGGTAGAGGTTGTTTCATCTGATTTTGAAGTAGTGTTGTCTGACATGATTGACAAACCCTGAAATGCGACATCGTATTAAATGTGAATTTTGCACATTTAAAAGGTATTGTCAATAAAAAAATTTGCGCTAAAAAAAGTTTGGGGCGAGCCATTAAGCCCGCCCCGGTAAGTGATCTAATCGGAAATTTGAAATTACTTCGCCGTATACCAGAATTTTGCGCTGCGGGTTTTACCATCTTTCAACTGGAACTTGCACATGACGCCGTACTTTCCTTTTTTAGAGATATCGAAATCAGCGCCAAAGTGCCCCTGCATCCCCATCAAATCCTTACTCTGATCGCTTTTATCAGGGTTTTGCACTTTCACCTTCACCTCACCCTCGGTCAAAGCCTTGCCGGATTTGGCATCCTTGAACTCAACAGAGATATGATGGGTTTCTTTCATCTCTTTCGGCATTTCCATGTTCATGGCCTTCAAATGTTCCTTCATGCCGATAACCTTGAAAGTCGTCTTAACTCCATCCACAACTTCTTCATGGGCAATATCACCCTTACCGGCACCATGATCCATTTTCATGGAACCATGATCCATGGCCGCAAAAGAGGCAATTGGTGCTGAGAGGGCAAAGAGTGCGGCTATTACTACGGTTGTTTTTTTCATGGTGCAAATTCTCCTTTTGAAGGTGTTTTTTTGTAGGTATATTCTGGATAAGCATTTGTCGTGCCAAACAGAATAGTCTATAAATTACAATGCCTTAGTATGGGATTTGCACTAAGTCCTGGATAATATTCCACACTTGCGTAGTATATTCCTCTGTCGGATCAGCTCTCTTTTGTCTCGCGAGCCAGGTTCCGGCACTTCGTTCTCGATTTATCTCCCCAGGTATCTGGGCGCGAAGGAGAGGACTGCTGAGACTGTAACGCAAGCTCTTATCCCGAAAGGCAGTGAGTCCATTCACCCTATCAGCAATCGCTGCAAAAGTGCGTGGGGTACTGGACAAATGCTGATGACAGGGAAAAGATCGGGGTAAATTTTAAGCAAGGAGGAAACCCACATGTTTATAGTGCTCGTAATCGTACTCGGCGCCATACTGTTCAAGTTCGGCGTTCATGCTTCGTCTCTACTTAAATACTCCTTGATATTCACCTCGTCAATCTGCTCCGGTTTCATGAATTTTCTGGCATATTCGAGATAAACACCCGATCGAAGAAACAGGTCAAAAAGGTCTGGGTCGATGTGGTGATCCTTCTTCATGAAGGACATGATCTTGATCGCTTCGGTCAGAGTTTTACCTTTCTTGTATGGCCTGTCAACAGCGGTAAGCGCTTCAAAGATATCGGAGATGACCATCATGCGTGCAACCGGGCCAATCTCATCTTTGGTCAAGCCTTTTGGATAGCCGCTTCCATCCATTTTTTCATGATGCCCGCAGGCGATTTCCGGGACTTGTCTCAGATGTTTAGGGAATGGGAGTTCTGAGAGCATGATGAAGGTTTGAATCGTATGCTCATTGATCTTGTAACGCTCCTCTTCCGAAAGAGTGCCTCTTGTCACCGACAGGTTATAAATCTCTCCTTTGTTGTACAGCAATTCCGGGGGCATCATGCGAAAGCCCCATTTGTTATCTTGCGGCATCTGTTCCTTCTTGCTTCGACTGAATAAATGTTCGGGTTTGTTAGCAAGTAATGGTTCAACTACAGGCAGAATCGGCACTGGCGACAGTGACTTTCGCTCTTTTTCTTCATGCGAGATGCCGATGCGGTCGTCAAGCGTCCGGAGCCAGCTTCGTGATGCGATCTTATTCAGGCGTTCAAGTTTCTCAGGAGCCATGAACTCGCCACCCTCATTGCAGGAGGCGATAAAGGCAAAATCACTATCAAGCTGCTCAAGCTCAGTGGCCAACCTGATGGATGCAGCAGACTTGTCCTCCCCGCCCGCAAGTGACTTCAGATATGCGATTTCTGCATCACGTTTCAGTACCTCAAATCGTGTGCGTACCTCATGGATACGATCATAAATGGTTTCAAGCTTTGTTGACTTGTCAACAACATATTCCGGGGTAATTATCTTGCCGCAGTCGTGCAGCCATGATGCAATGTGTACGGCTTCCACTTCCTGGTCTGTAAGGGAGAACCCATCGAAAATCTTTGACTTATCGTCACATGCCGCTTTCGCAAGCATCTTTGTGAGCTCCGGCACACGGGTACAGTGGCCGCCTGTATAAGGGCTTTTGGCGTCAATTGCTCCTGCAATTAACTGAATAAAAGCCTCAAACAGCTCTTTCTGTGCTTTGATTAACTCGCGTGTTTCCAGAGAACTGGCCGCTGAAGACGACAGAGCAGCGACAAAAGAGATTTGCTCATCCTCGGTGGGGGTCTGTCGCATCAGCATGATAGCGCCCAAAAGTTGTTTATGGCGATTCAATAAAGGCACTGCAAGTCCATAGTGTGCATCAACCATGGTCGCTATACCGGCAAGTCCGGCGGCATCAACATCTGAAGAATGAAGCTCACCAGCCTGGGGTTTGCCGTCGCGCAAGGCAGCCATCAACAGTGAGCCTACAGAGTCAAGCGGGAGCTGAGGCAGTGACACTGTCAGCTTGATTCCGTCTTTACGCTTCAGGGCTGCAGGGATCAAGCTTTTGTTATCTATCAGATACAGTACGCCGGCATCAGCATCTGCTGCAAAGAGAGTTTCAGTCAGCAGCATCGGTAGAAGGCGGTCAAAGTTTTCTTCGCGGGCAACAGCCTGGCTAATGTCAAGAAAACTCCGGATAGTGCGTTTCATACTATCCATGGTCTCTACCAGCTCATTAACTTCCTTGATCACCGAGCGGACTCTGGTTTTCTCTGAAAAATCGTAGCTACTTAGCTCCGACTGCGGATTCACTCAATCGAGCAGATCATGGGTTGTGGGGCAAGCGAAGACGTTGCCGCCCTTGCTATTGTGATGGAGACGTACTGGGTATGAAAGGCTCTCCTACAATAGCCGCCTGTAG